>JBKPLR010000033.1:0-17573 GCA_046731695.1 Actinomycetota bacterium | reverse complement strand
CAGGCACTCGCGGTCACTGACTCAGCCGCATCGGCCGCTCTGTGGGCCCGCATCGACGCCGGCGTCACCGCAGCCGCGCCTTGGGTGGCGTTCCTCAACCGCGCTGGCATCGATCTAACGTCTGCACGCGTGGGCAACTACCAGCGCAGCGAGCAATTCTCGGTGCTGTTGGACCAGCTCTGGGTTCGCTGAGAGAGCGCGAGAGAGAGGAGAGGAGAGAGGAGAGGAGAGGAGAGGAGAGGAGAGGAGAGAGGAGAGAGGAGCGAGGAGAAGAGGAGAGAGAAGAGCGGATGATGGGACTCGAACCCACGACCTTCTGCATGGCAAGCAGACGCTCTAGCCAACTGAGCTACATCCGCGCGCGGCCAGTATAGCCGCGCTATCGCAGCTTCACCGTGCGCCGAATCGGGCGGCTCTTGGGCGTGGTTACAACGCCGCCGAGTCGAGCGCGTCGTTGACCAGGTGGTCGGCGAGCTCGTTGTGCGCGCGGCGGACAGCGGTGTAGGCGACCTTGTCGAGCCGGTCGGCCAGCGCGGTCGCCTGGTCGTGAAGCTCGCGCAGCGTTTCGTTCTTGACCTTGTAGTCGCCCTCCATCTGCCGAACCACCAGCTCGGAGTCTGAGACGACCTCGAGCTCCGCGACGCCGAGCTCGAGCGCCTTTGCAAGCCCGGCGATGAGGCCGCGGTACTCGGCGACGTTGTTCGTGGCGACGCCGATCACCTCGCCGCGCGCGTCGAGCACGTGGCCGTCCTCGCTCTCGAGCACGTAGCCGTACGCGGCCGGCCCGGGATTCCCGCGCGCGCCGCCGTCAGTCGAGAGCCGCGCCTTCACGCGAGCGGATAGATGTCGAAGGCCGGTTCCTCGTACGGATGCGCGGAGCGCAGGGCTTGCACGATCTCCGCCTGGCGGTCAGCGGGGAAGACGGTCTCGAGCCGGAGCTCCATCACCCGCTCCTCGCGGCCCTTCTTGCCGACCGTTGGGTCGGTGCCCTCACCCCCGAGAAAGGTTCCCGTTCCTTCGGTGTACCAGGAGCAGCGTTCGTAGTCGCCGATCCTGCCCGCACCTGCTTCGAAGAGCGCGTCGCGGACAGCGGCGAGCGCCTCGCGCGGCACGAAGACCACGAGCTTGCGCTTGGCCCCGTCTTCGGTCACGTTCCCACTCTATGGAACGCGTGATTGGACTCGGAGGCGTGTTCTTCCGCGCCCGGGACCCGGACGCGCTGCGCAGCTGGTACGCGGAGCACCTCGGGCTCGAGCTCGAGGACTTCGGCGGGGCCGTCTTCGAAGGCGGGCCGACGGTCTGGTCGATCTTCGCCTCGGAGACCGACTACTTCGGCCCCTCCGGCCAGCAGGCGATGTTCAACTACCGCGTTCGCGACCTCGATGCAATGCTCGAGCAGCTGCGGGCAGCCGGCGTCAAGGTCGAGGACACCGTCGAGGAGAGCGAGCAAGGGCGCTTCGGCTGGGCGACGGATCCAGAGGGCAACCGCCTCGAACTCTGGCAGCCGCCGTAACGGCCTCACGTTTGCCAAGCTCGGACGCGGGAACGCGCGGGATCATGGCAACCATCCAGGCACAACCACGCGAAACTCCTGAGGAACGGTCGGATCAGCCGGTCGAGATCCAGGTCGACGAGGCGCTCTCGGTCCTCGCCCAGACGATCGAGGACTGGGCGGCGCCTCGGCAGAGCTGGGAGTTCACGCTCCGTGAGGGCCACGAGTTTGGCCGCGCAAACAACGTCGAAGGAGAGCTCCTGTTCATCCAGGGGGAGCAGACCTCGGCGCTTCGCTTCCGCCTCGAGCAGCTGGAGGCGGCGGAAGACACCGGCGAGGTGCTGGTCCTGCGCTTCGAGGAGCGCGACGGGATCGCGAAGCTCGCCCAAGCCCGCGCGAACGGGCTCGACGTCGAGCTCTTTCACATCCTGACGTTTACCTAGCGCGCCCAGCCGGGCCAGTACTGCTTGCCCGGCCAGGACATGACGCGGTGCAGGCCCTTGCCGTTCGGCCGCATCATCCACAGGTGGCCGATGCCGCGGGCCGGCCGCTCGCTGGAGAAGAGCAGCCACGACCCGTCAGGTGACCACACCGGGTGGTTGTCGTTCACGCGGTTGTGCGTCAGCCGCACCGGGTGCGTGCCGTCGGCGCCGATCACCCAGATCTCGTTGCTGGGCTTCGTCGCGCCCGTGTTGACGTTCGACTCGTATGCGAGGCGCCGCCCGTCCGGAGACCAGGATGGAGCCCAGTCGACGCCGCGGGCGGACGCGGTCGCCGTGAGCCGGTGCTTACCGCTGCCGTTCGCGTTCATCATCCAGATCTGTCCGTGGACTCCGGCGTACGCGATCCGCGAGTTGTCGGGGGACCACGCGGGCACGTCCAGCGACCCGACCGCGAGGCGCGTCTTGCCGCCGCCGTTCGCACGCATCCTCCAGATCGACGCGCTCCCCGAGCGGTATGACGAGTACGCGATCCAACGACCGTCGGCCGACCACGCGGGCGAGCCGTCGATCGCGGCGCTAAAGGTCAGGCGCCGCACGCTCGACCCGTTCGCCTTCATCACGTAGATGTCGCCGCGTCGGCTGAAGGCGATCAACCGGCTGTCGCGGGAAAGCGCGGGCGACAGGGCTTCGACGTCCGCCGGCGAGACGGCGTGGCGGCCGGCGCCGCCCGCGCGCATCGTCCAGACGCGGGTGTGGCCGCTGCCACCGCTCGTGCTCGAGAACACGATTCGTCCGGCCGGGCGGTCGCTACTCGCCGCCGCCGTCGAGGCACAGACTGCGGCAACGACGACCAGTGAGACGCAGCGGGACACATAAGGACTTCTACCTCAGCGGAAGCTCGAGGTGAAGCTCGTCGCGGATGGGTAGTCCGGCCGAGTCCGTCTCCGGAATCGACGGCTTGAGCTTCCGTTCCTCGTCGATCGCGCCGGGCCGAAGACCAACCAGCCGGAAACCGCGCTTCTGGTAGAAGGCCAGCGCCCGCAGGTTGTTGTTCGTCGTCAGGAGCTGAACGCGATCGCATCCCGCCGCCCGAGCTGCATCGACGACCGCGTCCAGGAGCAGCGTCCCGATCCCCTCGCCCTCGCGCAGGGCGTCGATCGTGACGATCTCGCATGCCTCGCCGTCGATCTCGTGCGTGACGAGCCCCACACACTTATCGCCGTCGAAGACCGCGAACCCCGGAAGCTCTGCAGGCGTCCACACCTTGCCGCGGCCGACGACGATGGGGTCGCCCCACCGCTGCGTGATCAGTTGCCCGACCCAGCCTCGGTCGGCGTCCGTGAGCGGCCTGACCCTATCCAGCGGTGTCGATCTGCGCCTTCTGGAGCTTGCCCGAGTAGTCGACGTAGATTGACTTCCACTCGGTGAAGACGTCGAGCGCGGCCTGCCCGGCCTCGCGGTGGCCGTTGCCGGTTCCCTTGACGCCGCCGAAGGGGAGATGGACCTCGGCGCCGATCGTCCCCGCGTTGATGTAGGTGATCCCCGCCTCGAGATCGCGCATCGCGCGGAAGGCCTTGTTCACGTCACGCGTGAAGATGGAAGACGAAAGCCCGAACTCGATCCCGTTCGCGACCCGCACCGCCTCGTCGACGTCCTTGACCCGGATCAGCGCCGTCGTCGGACCGAAGATCTCCTCCTGTGCGATCCGCATCCCCGGGTCGACGTCGCCGAAAATTGTCGGGCGGTAGAAGTAGCCGTCGCCCAGCCCGTTGCCGCCGGCGACCTCACCGCCGGTCAGGAGCTTCGCGCCCTCGTCCTTGCCGATACCCGTGTACGAGTGGATCTTCTCGAGCGCGCCCTTGTTGATCACCGGACCGACGTCGACGCCCTCCTCCCAGCCGGGCCCGAGCCGCAGCTTCTCGGCCTGGCTGACGAGACGCGACTGCAGCTCCTCGTATGCGCCCTCCTGCACGATCACGCGCGAGGCCGCCGTGCAGCGTTGGCCCGAGGTGCCGAAGGCCGACCAGATGATCCCCTCGACAGCGAGGTCGAGATCGGCGTCGTCCAGGACGATGATCGCGTTCTTGCCGCCGAGCTCGAGGTGGATGTGCTTGAGGTTGTCCGCCGCGTTGCGCATCACCTCGACGCCGGTCTCCCGAGAGCCGGTCAGCGTGATCACGGGCACGTCGGGGTGGCGCACGAGCCGGTCGCCGACCTCTCCCCCGCCCCCGTGGACGATGTTGACCACGCCTGGGGGAACCCCGGCTTCGGCGAGCAGCTCGACGAAGCGCTCGCCCAAGAGCGGCGTGTCGGTGGCCGGCTTGAAGACGACGGTGTTACCGCAGACGAGCGCCGGCGCGATCTTCCAGGACGGGATCGCGATCGGGAAGTTCCACGGCGTGATGACGCCGACGACCCCGACCGGCATGCGCACGCTCATGTTGAACTTGTCCTTGAGCTCCGACGGCGTCGTCTGCCCGAACAGCCGGCGTCCCTCGCCGCCCATGTAGAAGCTCATGTCGATCGCTTCCTGGACGTCGCCGGCCGCTTCGGGGAGCACCTTGCCCATCTCCCGGGCCATCAGGTGCGCGAGGTCGTCCTTCTGCTCTGTCAGTAGCTGGGCGAAGCGAAAGAGGATCTCGCCGCGCCGCGGCGCCGGGACGAGGCGCCAGTCTTCGTACGCGGCCTTCGCCGCCTCGACCGCGCGGTCGACGTCCTCGGCGCTCGAGCGCGGGAAGGCGCCGAGCGTCTCGCCGGTCGCGGGGGTCTTGGTCTCGAAGGTCTCGCCGGAGGAGGCGTCGACCCAGTCGCCCCCGATGTAGTTCTTGAAGGTCTTGGTCTCCGTGGTAGCCACAGCGGCGATTCTATTCGGCGCGAGGCACCTGCTCGAAGTTCTCGGCGCGCCACGTCGTCTCGAAGCCTGGGCCCGCGGGGGCGCCGATCGCAAGGAGCAGCGTCGCATCCTCGACGGCGACCGCACTCCGGCGAACGGCCGGGTCCGGGACGGCGACAAAGCTCACCGCTGACGCTTGTACCTCCTGGTCGTCGAGCGTGAACCGCACCGTGCCCTCGACGACGATGTACAGCTCCTCTTGTTTGCTATTGCGCTCGTCGTGCTCGGCAACGAGCAGCGTGCCTGCGTCACCGCCGAGCCCGTTCACGCCGAAGGCGCCGAGACCGAGATGGTGCTGGATCGGGTACCAGTCGAAGTCGTCGGGATCGTCCGCCGGAACGAGCGGGAGCTCGTCCAGCCGCCTCACCCAGTAGCGGCCTCCGGCCATGTCCCGAGGCTACGCCTCTTCAGGTGCGTCCGTGTCCGGAAATGTGCCGGTAGCGCGGGCGCGGCGGCGATCCCGGATCTCCCGCTTGCCACCGTAAGAGCGGCCCTGACGCCGGTCTTCTCCCTCGCGCCGGTCGATGATCACGGTCACGTGCGGGTTGTCCTTGTAGTACTCGACCATCTTGTCGTAGAGGTCGTCGGCCAGCTCGCGCGGGATCACGCAATAGATCATCTTGCCTCGGATTGTAGGGACGGGCCGCGCGAGCGCTATACCGGCGAGATGTTCGGGACGATCCGGCCGTCCGGCGTCAGGCGCGCATTCCAGCTCGTGAACATGCTCTCCAGCTCGCGGGGATCGTGGCCGCGCTCGGCAAGGCGCACCGGCTGGCCCGACTCCGGTGTGATCCGATACTGGTACCACGAGATGTCCCAGGCGACCGTGAGCACGACCCCCGTGTTGACGCCGGAAAGGGGCACGATGCTCGCCCGCGGCTCGCCGAGGCTCTTCGCGATCCCCGCGACCGTCCGCCTGTAGGCGCTGCCGTTGAAGAGCTCGGCCGCCTCGACCATCGCCTTCTCGGGCGGCGAGAGCCGGCGCAGGATCGGCTCGTCGACGACGGGCGCGCTCTCCGGCTTGCGCGATTCGAAGAGCGAGCCGAGCATGTTCCGCTTCCGGCGCCGCTCGGAGACGACGGGCGTCGTGGGGCTCCCCTCCTTCAGCCAGCCGTGATCGATCGCCTCGTCCTGGCAGAGCGGGCAGACGTCGACGAAGTCCTCACCGTTCGGCGAGTAGCGCACGGAGCGCTCGCCGACGAGCAGCGTCCGCTCGCAAATCGCACACGTTCGCGCGGCAAGAACGGCCTGCCGTGAGATACGCATGGGCGGGGACCTTAGCGAAGCGACCTTGTCATAAGGCCGATGTCGGCGCGTGTTCGTGCTTTGTGCGTCAGACGGCCCCGCCGGCAGAGCCGGCGTGGCCTCTTTGGTCGGCGCCGCCAAGTCGGCGCCTCAGTAACGAGTTTCAGACCTTGGCCTCTTCGGGCTCTTTCTTTGCCTCGGCGATCACTTTCTGCGCGATATGCGTCGGAACCTCCTCGTAGCGCAGAAAGTGCATGTGGTAGTCGCCGCGGCCGCCCGTGAGCGAGGTCAACGCCTGTGAGTACGTGAGGATCTCCGCCATCGGCACCTCGGCCTTGATCGAGGTCATGCCGCCGCGAGGCTCCATCCCCTGAAGGCGCCCGCGCCGCGAGTTGAGGTCGCCGTTGACGGCGCCGACTGCGTCGTCCGGTACGCTCACCTCGACCTCCATGATCGGCTCGAGGAGCACCGGGTCGGCCTTCTGGTACGCCTCCTTGAAAGCCATCGAGCCGGCGATCTTGAACGCCATCTCGGAGGAGTCCACGGCGTGCTGCTGGCCGTCGACGAGCCGCACCTTCACGCCCTGCACGGGAGCCCCCGCGAGCTCGCCGTGTTGCATCGCCTCCTGAATGCCCTTGTCGACCGCCGGCCGGAAGCCCTGCGGGATCACGCCGCCGACGATCTCGTCGACGAACTCGTACCCCTCGCGCTCGGGGAGCGGCTCGATCACGATCTCCGCGTCGCCGAACTGGCCGCGACCGCCGGTCTGCTTCTTGTAGCGGTGCCGCGCCCGCGCCTCTTTGCGGATCGTCTCGAGATACGGAACGTGGGGCTGGTGAAGCTCGACGTCGACGCTGAAGCGGCTCTTGAGCCGGTCGACCGCGACCTCGACGTGCATCTGGCTCATCCCGCTCAGCAGCTGGTCGCCCGTCTGCGGGTCGCGGCGCAGCACGAGGGTCGGGTCCTCCTCCGCCAGCCGCCGTAGCGAGGTCGCAACCTTCTCCTCGTCGCCCTTGGCCTTCGGCGTGACCGCGAAGCTCATCACCGGCTCGGGGAAGTCGAGCTTCGGCACCTCAACGTCGCGCTCCTGATCGAGGAGCAGGTCGCCGGTCGTCGTCTCCTTCAGCTTCGCGACGGCGCCGATGTCCCCCTCGCCGAACTCCTTCGCGGGCTGGTGATCTTTCCCCTGGAGGGTCAGCAGTGCCCCGACGCGCTCCTTCGCGCGCGAGCGGGCGTTCAGGACCGTCGCGTCGGACGACAACGATCCGGCGAGGACTCGGAAGAGGTTGATCCGGCCCGCGAACGGGTCGGCAACGGTCTTGAAGACGAAGGCGGCAGTGCCGGCACCGTTCACGTCGATCGAAGCCGGGCGCTTCGCCGGCGAGGGAACGCCCTCGACGAGGAGGTCGAGCAGCGCGGTCGTGCCGAGGTTCTTCGTCGCGACGCCACAGGCAACCGGGAACAGCTCGCCGCGCGTGACCGCGTCCTTGAGCGCGTGCGCGACTTCCTCGGTGCCGAGCTCCTCGCCGTCGAGGTAGCGCTCCATCAGGCTCTCGTCGGTCTCCACCACCGAGTCCAGCAGCTGCGTGCGGTACTTCTCGACCGCGTCGGCCATCTCTTCGGGGATCTCGACGGGCCCGCCCTCGCGCTCGCCCTCGGGGCTCGTGTACGCCGTCATGTGCAGGAGATCGACGATCCCCGTGAGCTCGTGTTCGCTGCCGATCGGAAGGTGGATCGCCACGCAGCGCTCCGACAGCTGGGCCCGGAACTGCTCGAGCGCGCGGTAGAAGTCGGCCCGCTCGCGGTCGAGCATGTTCACGAACACGACTCTCGGCAGCTCGAGGCCATCGGCCCGCTCCCAGACGCGGCTCGTCTGCACTTCAACGCCCATCACCGCGCTCGCCACGACCAGCGCGCCCTCGACGACCCGCAGCGCGGCGATCGTCTCGCCCGTGAAGCCTGCGTCGCCAGGGTTGTCGATCAGGTTGATCTTCCGGCCCTGCCACTCGAGGTGGCAGAGCGACGACGCGAGCGACATCTGGCGCCGCTGCTCGTCTTCGTCCCAGTCAGAGGTCGTCGTGCCGGCCTCGACGGTTCCGAGCCGGTTGATCGCGCCGGCCTGGAAGAGCATCGCCTCGACGAGCGACGTCTTGCCGGTGCCGCGGTGGCCCGTCACTGCGACGTTGCGAATCTTCCCCGGTTCCATCCGGCCGGATCTTAGCCCGTATTCTCGCGCCTTCATGTGGTGGCGCGACGCCGTCGTCTACCAGATCTACCCGCGCTCGTTTCAGGACTCGGACGGCGACGGGATCGGTGACCTCCGCGGGATCACCCAGCGGCTCGACCACTTGAGCTACCTCGGCGTCGACGCGCTCTGGCTCTCGCCGATCTACCCCTCCCCGCTCGCGGACTTCGGGTACGACGTCGCCGACTACACGGATGTCGACCCGGCATTCGGATCGCTCGAGGATCTCGACGAGCTGCTGCACGAGGCTCACGGACGTGGGCTCAAAGTGCTGCTCGACCTCGTCCCCTCGCACACGTCGATCGAGCACGCGTGGTTCCGCGAGCATCCGGACTGGTACATCTGGTCGCCCGTCGACGGTCCGCCGAACAACTGGAAGGCCGCGTTCGGAGGCCCGGCCTGGAGCCGGGACGAGGCGAGCGGGCGCTGGTACCTGCACACGTTCTATCCCGAGCAGCCCGACCTCGACTGGCGCAACCCCGAGGTCGTCGCCACGATGCAGGAGGTCGTGCGGTTCTGGCTCGATCGCGGGGTCGACGGCTTCCGTGTGGACGCGCTGAACGTCGTGATCAAAGACGACCGGCTGCGGGACGATCCACCGGCGTCGGGGGCCTTTCCGTTCCCGCTAGTCGGCGAGGCCTCCGAGCTCGACCATGTCTATTCGGGCAACCGCCCCGAGGTGGTCGACGTCCTGACCGCCCTGCGGGAGGCGGCAGGCGAGTCGCTGTTGGTCGGCGAGGTGTACCTGCCGACCGCCGAGTACCCGCGCTACCTCGAGCACCTGGATCTCGTCTTCGCCTTCGAGCTCCTGTTCTCGCCGTGGGAGGCCGAGTCGCTGCGTGCTGCGATCGGGCCTGCGGCCGAGCTCGAGCGCGTTGCGTGGGTGCTCTCGAACCACGACTTTGACCGGCTCGCCTCCCGCCTCGGTTCCAGGAACGTCCGTTCGGCCGCGCTCCTGCTGCTGGCGCTGCCCGGCGCCGCTTTCGTGTACCAGGGCGACGAGATCGGGCTACCGAACGGGCCAGGCGCCGACCCACCCTACGACCGGGCCGGGCGCGATCCGCTCCGCCACCCGATGCAGTGGGACGCGAGTCCTGGCGGCGGCTTCACGAACGGCGAAGCCTGGCTCCCACCGATCGACCCGGGGGAACGCAACGTCGATGACCAGCGCAGCGACCCGCAATCCTTGCTGTCGTTCTACCGAGAGCTGATCGCGCTGAGGCGCAAGCTCGGCGGCCCTTTCCGCCTCCTGCCGGACCAGCCCGGGATCGTCGCCTTCGAGCGCGGCCCGCACGTCGTCGCCGTCAACACCTCCGACGAGGAACAGCCCGCTCCGCCCGGGGAAGTCGTCCTCGCGACGCACGACGACGACGCGCTTTCGCCGCATGCAGGCGTGATCGTCAGGGCATAGGCTTTCCACCGTGGCCGAGATTGCCTACGAAGGCGTGTGGAAGGTCTACGACGACGGCACCGAGGCCGTGAAGGACCTCAACCTGGAGATCGGCGACGGCGAGCTGCTGGTCATCGTCGGACCGTCCGGCTGCGGGAAGACGACGGCCCTTCGCATGCTGGCCGGGCTCGAAGAGATCAGCGACGGGGCGATCAGGATCGGCGATCGCGTCGTGAACGACCTGACGCCGAGGGACCGCGACGTCGCGATGGTCTTCCAGAGCTACGCGCTCTACCCGCACATGACCGTCGCCCAGAACCTCGCGTTCGGGCTGAAGCTCCGGAAGCTGCCCAAGCAGGAGGTCGGCGAGCGCGTTCAGCGGGCGGCAAAGATCTTGCAGATCGAGGAGTTCCTCAAGCGCAAGCCGCGCCAGCTCTCGGGCGGGCAGCGCCAGCGCGTCGCGATGGGCCGCGCGATCGTCCGCGAGCCGCAGGCGTTCCTCATGGACGAGCCGCTGTCGAACCTCGACGCGAAGCTGCGCGTCCAGATGCGCGCCGAGATCCACCAGCTCCAGCGGCGCCTCGGGGTCACGACCCTCTACGTCACGCACGACCAGGTCGAGGCGATGACGATGGGCGACCGGGTCGCGGTGATGAACGCCGGCCATCTCCAGCAGGTGGACACGCCGCAGGTGCTCTACGACCAGCCGGTGAACGAGTTCGTCGCGGGCTTCATCGGCTCACCGTCGATCAACCTCGTCGAGGCCGAGCTCGCGCAGTCGAACGGCACGTTGGCCGTCACCTTCGGCAACCACCGCCTGGCTGTGGACGACGAGGCCGCCCGCAGCCGCTCCGCGCTGAAGGACTACATCGGACGCGACGTGATCCTCGGCATTCGGCCGGAGGACTTCGAGGACGCAAGCCTCGAGTCCGGGGCCTCGGAGGACCATCGGCTCAAGGTTTCGGTCGACCTCACCGAGCCGCTCGGCGCAGAGGTGCTCGTCCACTTCAGCACCGAGGCGACGCGGATCATCTCGAGCGCCGCAGAGGCGGACGTCGGCGAAGATGCGGCCGTCCATCTCGCAGCGGATGCCGACGCGGCCGACGAGGAAACGAATCGCCTCGTCGCGCGCGTCAACCCGCGCTCGCGCATTGCCGAGGGGAGCGAGGTCGAGCTCTCCGTCGACACGAGCCGCCTCTACTTCTTCGACCCCGAGAGCCGAGAAGCGATCTAGATTAAACGGCCGCGCCGGCCAAGCCGGCACGGCCTCTCATGGTCGGCGTCGCAAGCGCCGCCTTAACCCTTGACCGCCCCCGCGGTTAAGCCAGCCAGGATGCGCCGCTGCAGGATCAGCGTCGCCGTGATCAGCGGCAGGGTCACGACCACCGTCGCAGCCATGATTTGCCCCCACGGCACCTGGTAGGCGTTGCCGCCCTTCGGGGTGAACGAGACGATGGCCACCGGCACCGTGTAGTGCGACGGGGTCTGGATGAACGAGACCGCGTAGAGGTACTCGTTCCAGGCGGCGATGAACGCGAGCAGGCCCGTCGTCACGAGGCCCGGCGCGATCAGTGGCAGCAAGACCTTCCAGAAGACCTGGAGCGGTGTCGCGCCGTCGACGTACGCCGCTTCTTCGAGGTCGACGGGCAACGCCCGCATGAAGCTCGTCAGGACCCAGATCGTGAACGGCAGCGTGAAGATCATGTAGCTGAAGACCAGCGCCCACGGGCTGTCGTAGAGCTTCGGAAAGTGGAGGAAACCGACGATGTGGAAGCCGCTGATCATCGTGTAGAGCGCTCCGAGGATCGCGATCTGCGGGAAGATCGTCATCGAGAGCATCAGGTACAGCACCCCCGCGCGGCCCCGGAAGCGGAACCGGCCGAGGGCGTACGCGGCAAGCGACCCGATCACGAGCGAGATCACCGTTACAGACCCCGCAACGATCGTCGAGTTGATCAGCGCGCGGCGGAAGAAGTCTGAGCTCAGCACCTCGCGGAAGTGGTCCAGGGTCGGGTGCTTCGGGAAGTAATCGATCGGCGTCGTGAAGAGCGAGACGTCAGGCGTGAACGAAGAACGGACCGCCCAGTAGAACGGGAACAGCGCGTAGAAGAAGATCAGCGCGATCAGCAGCCAGAAGGGGAGCCTCGTCAGCGTGCGGCCCACCGGGCTACGCCGGAGCCAGCGCGTGCGTGGAAGCGCCGCCGGGGCCGGGCGCGTAGTGGTCTCTGCGGTGGTGCTCATTCCTGGGTCACCCGCATGACCGTGAGGTAGACGATCACGAAGATCGAGATGATCAGGAAGATCGCGACGCTGACCGCGGCGCCGTAGCCGACGTTGCCGTCTCCGACGATCGTGCTCTGGGCGTAGATCGCCATCGTCTGTGTGTCCTGCCGGTTGCCGAAGAAGACGGCGAAGACGTCGAAGACGCGCAGCGCGTCCAGCGTCCGGAAGATCAGGGTCACGAGGATCGCCGGCACCAGCAGCGGAAACGTGATGCGCCAGAACTGCTGCAGCTTGTTTGCCCCGTCGACGGCCGCAGCTTCGTAGAGGTCGTTCGGGATCACCTGCAGCCCGGCGAGGAGCAGGAGCGCGACGAACGGCGTCGTCTTCCAGATGTCGACCGCGCAGACCGCTGCGAGTGAGGTGGCGGGGTCGGAGATCCACGCGTGCGGGTGGGAGAGGACGTGCGCGCGGGTGCCCGCGTCGTTCACGACGCCGTAGATGTCGTCGAGCATCCACCTCCACATCTGCGCCGCGACGACCGTCGGGATCGCCCACGGCACGAGCATCACCGCGCGCATGACGCCTCGTCCCTTGAAGCTCGAGTTGACGACGAGGGCGATGATCAGGCCAAGGACGAACTCAAACGAGACGGTGATGACCGTGAACTTGACCGTCTCGATGACGGCGTCCTTGAAGAGGGTGTCGTGAATGACCCCCGCAGGCCCGAAGTAGTTGTCCCACCCGACCCAGTTCGTCGGGTTGATGCCGCCGAGGAACTGCTGGTCGGTAAAGCTCTGGTAGACGGTCTTGGCGAGCGGATAGATCGCGACGACTGCGACCACCGCGAGGGCCGGAAGCAGGAAAAGCCAGGCGAGGCGTGTCTGCCGGCGGCGGAGCGCCGAGCGCCGCCGCCGACGGCGGCGAGGAGCGGGTGCGGGTGTGGCAACCGTGCTCATGTGAGGAGCCGGGGGAGGATGATGGTTGCCATCCTCCCCCGTTTCGGCTTACGCCACTCGCGCTACTTCTTCTTGATGATCTGGTTCAGCTTCTTTTCGACGCCCGGTAGCACGCTCTTCGCCGACCGGCCGTTGAGGATCTGGTTGATCCCCTGGTAGATGACCTTCGACGCCTCGTTGTAGTGCGTCTTCAGGAACTTGGCCGGCCGCGTCACGCGCGGGACGCTTGCAATTGCCGGCTTCAGGTACGGGTTCTTCGCCCGGACCTGCTTGTCCTTCGCGACCGAGAGGATCGTCGGGACGTTCGAGTTCGTGAGAGCGTCGAACTTCTCGACCGCGGGGCTCGTCATGTAGCGGACGAACTCGATCGCGGCACCCTTGTGCTTCGAGTACTTCGAGACGGCGAGCTGCCAGCCGCCAACCGTGCCGACCGACTTACCGGTGGTTCCGTGGGGCAGCACGGTGACGCTGAACTTCCCCTTGATCTTCGAGCCCGCCTTGGCGCCGATGCCGTACTGGTAGGGCCAGTTGCGTGCGAACGCGACGTCGCCGTTGTCGAAGGCGTGCTCGGTCTCGTCTTCCTTGAACGAGGTGACACCGCGGGGCATGAGCTTGCCGACCCGCGAGCCCATTGCGTCCAGGATCTTCCGCGCCTTCGGGTTGTCGATCGTCGCCTTGCCGTTGTCGATCATGTGCCCTCCGCCGACCGAGGCGATCCACTCGAGCGTGTTGCAGGTCAGCCCCTCGTACGCATTGCCCTGGTAGACGAAGCCGTAGAAGTTCGGGTTCGACTTCCGCTCGCCGGCCTGGATCTTCTTCGCCATCGCGAAGAGGGTCGCCCACGTCTTCGGCGGGGCCTTGTACTTGTACTTCTTCAGCAGGTCGGTGCGGTAGTACAGGATCCCGTAGTCGCCGAACCACGGCATCGCCACCAGACGCCCGCGGATGGTGTCATTCGTGACGATGCTCTTGATGTGGAGCTTGGATTGCTTGCCGAGCTTCGGCTTCAGGTCGACCAGGTAGGGCGCGAACGCAGCAGGCCAGACCACGTCGACCATGGCGACGTCGATCGAGGACGAATGCGTCGAGAACGCCCTGGCCAGCTGCGAGTACGACTCGTCGGATGCCTTTGGATGCGGGGTTACGGTGATCTTGATCCCCGTTTCTTTCTGGAATTGGGTTGCAAGCGCCGTGTCGCGCTTGTTCCCGTCGCCGACGGCGTCGCCGACGAAGTTGATCTTCTGGCCTCCGAACTTCTTCTTGATCGCCGCCGCGTTCTTGACGTGCGGCGGGTTGATGGCGGCGGCCCGTTGCACGTGCGTCGGCTTGCTGGTTGCAGCCGCGACGCTCAAGGAGGCGATGAGCGCGAACGCGCCAACGCCTCCCGCGAGGACTAGCAGTTTGCGGTGCTTCACTCCCCCACTCCTTTCTCGTAGACCCCCGAATGCAGGCCAGGAACGTTACTCGTTCCCGAGCGACAAGGATGCTTCGTGAAACGAGGAATTCAGCGGCCGAGCGGCTCGCGCGCCGGTGAACCCGCCAGGCGGGCCTTCAGGCGCAGGATCGCTTTTGTGTGCAGCTGGGAGACGCGCGACTCGGTCACGCCGAGGACCTCGCCGATCTCGCGCAAGGTCAGCTCCTCGTAGTAGTAGAGCGTGACGACGAGCTTCTCGCGCTCGGGCAGGCGCGCGATCGCCTCGCCGAGCGCCTCCTTGAGCTCGGTCTGGGCCAGCTCCGTCTGCGGCTCGGGCCCGGTCGTATCCTCGATCGTGTCGATCAGGGCGACCTGGTCGCCGCCGCTCGAGGAGATCGTCCAGAGCTCGTCGAGAGCCGCGATCGAGGAGCGCCCGATCTCGGAGAGGCTGTCGTTCAGGTCCTCGGTCGTGATACCGAGCTTCTCCGCGATCTCCTCGTCGGTCGGTGCGCGGTGGAGCTTGCGCTCGAGCTCGGCAATCGCGCGCTCGATGTCGCGGGCGCGCGACCGAACCGAACGCGGCACCCAGTCGAGCGCGCGCAGCTCGTCGATGATCGAGCCTTTGATGCGCGCGATCGCGTAGGTCTCGAACTTGATGTCGCGGTCGGGGTCGAAGCGCTCGATCGCGCCGATCAGGCCGAGCAGGCCGTACGAGACGAGGTCGTTCTCGTCGACGTGCGCCGGGAGGCCGCTGCCGAGCCGGCCCGCGACGTACTTCACGAGCGGCGCATAGGTGAGGATCAGCCGGTCGCGGGCGGCCTGGTCCTTGTTCTTCGTGTACTCGCGCCAGAGGGCCTGGGTCTCGTCTTCGGCCACGATCAGAGAATACGGGCTAGGGCTGCCTTTTCCTTAGATTCCGCATGGACAAACTGAGAAGCCAGAGCGCGATCGCTCCCGCGGCGATCACGACGACGACAAGGCCCTTGTTCGAGTCGACGGCCTCGGCGGCGGCCGCCGCGATCCCGACGAATGCGACCGCGAGGACGAAGAACAGCGCACCGAGCGCCGGCCTGGGCTGAGGCGGAGCCACGCTGGGACTTTAGAAGGGCACGGCTACAATCGTCCGGCAACCCCTAGGGGCGTAGCTCAATTGGCAGAGCACCGGTCTCCAAAACCGGGGGTTGCAGGTTCGAGTCCTGCCGCCCCTGCTGGCTCAGTAGGCGGGATCTCGCATCGCCAGCGAGGTTCCGCCTCTTTTTGGAGCGTGAGCGTCTTCCGCTCATATCCGCTCCGATCCGCCTGGGACTGGGTTCACTCGGGGTGCAACTGGGGTGCAGGGACCGTCCCGATTGGTGCGGGCGCCATCACTTGATCGCCCGCGCGAAGAAGCAGCTTGCCGCCTGGGGTCTCCGTTCCGTTTACACGCGTTCGGCCAGAACTCCAAGGGCGGCAGGGAACGGCCGCAGCAGGTGCAGACGGTCAGCGCCGATTGTTCCGGCGCGCTTGGGCGAGGACCTCTGCTCCGTCGTTGATGCTGCGTACTGCCTCGGCCAAGCCGTTTCCCAGGGGGAGTGCTGAGGATGGCGCCGTGATCGCCGCCGGCATCAGCACAACTGATGCGTCCAGCCGTAAGAGCGGAACGCCGAGCAGGCGCGCTCGAACGGACGCCTGGACAAGCGCTCCCTCGGAGAGGCGTCTGCGGGGATCGATGCCTGCGATCAGTGCGGCTTGAGCCGGCGTTCCGGCGCTGCGCACACGACGACGCTCCCTCATGAATAGTCGCGGTCCATGCGGCGCCGAATCGAGGAGATGGCGGCGCTCCCCGCCGTGAGCGCGGCCAACCCGCCGGCAATCAGGCCCGCCTTCACGAGCGTGCTCCGGCTCACAGCCCCGCTCACAGCGCCAAGGGAATTGCTGACCGCCTCGAGACGCGGTTCCGTTTCGCTCTTCCTTTGAACAAGTCTCATGACCTCGCTCCTTGTTTCGCCCGGCGGGCGGCCTTCGTAATTGCGTCGACGAGCTCGTCCTTCGTCATGCTCGTCCTTTTCTCGATCCCGATGCTGGCCGCGAGCTCGACGAGTTCGGGCTTCTTGTAGGCATCGAGCCCGCCGTCGACGGTCTCGCGATCGAGTTCGCGCGCGGTTTGCCGCGCGGTTGCCGCTGCCCGTTCGCGCAACTCTTCGGCCGCCTTCATGCGCGCCTCGGCGTCGCTTACCGTCTGGTTCGCCTCACTCTGGAGCTGCTGGGCCTGCCGGTTCGCTTCCTGCGCCGCTACGCGCGCGGCCTCGGCGGCCTCCTCGGCCAGCCGCCTTGCCTCCGCCAGTGCCTCGGTCGCGTCCTCGACGAGCTCCTCGGCTCGCCGCTGGGAGGCCTCTGCATCGCTTTCGGCCTCCTCCATCTCGTCCTCGACCTCTTCCTCGACTTCCTGTCGCTGCTCTTCGGCGTCCGCCTCGGCGTCTTGGCGCTCGCGCTTGACAAAGTCCTGGGCAGCTTTCTCAGCCTCGGCGACGCGTTGCTTTACTTGCCGGGTCGTCTCTCGCTCGATTTCCTTGATGCGGGCTTCACCCCGCGCGCTCACCTCGCGTGCGTGGTCGGCGCGCTCCTTGGAGATCCGTGCGGCCTCGACTGCTCGCTCCTCGGCCTCTCGAGCGCGCTCCGCGGCATCGTGCGCGCGCCTCGCGCGGATCTCAACCGAGTCGCCAACCGGTGCGGCGTCGACCACGGCGGCGGTCATCTTTCGCCCCTGGTCGCGTGCGCCAGTGGCGACATTCTCAAGTGCCTCAGCCGGCTTCAGTGCTCGAGTCATGAGCCAGACGGCATTCGACGGCATCTCCCGTAATCCAGTTCGTGTTCGCTCAAACATCAGCTAGCTCCTTCGGACGAAAGCACCCAAACTCCGTACGCCCGCGTGCCCCTTCCCAGCCTGTTGAAAACCTCGCGCACCTGAAACGCCCTGCGCGCACGCGCTCCACCAGCGGCAATGCGGTCCGATGCTCTGTCACGGCTTAGGACCCTTCGACCGCCCCGGCCTCGCCGTGCTTTGCAGCCACTCGAGGACACGCTGGCGGAACCCCGACGGTCCGGTCAGATCGGGAAGGAGCACCGTCCGCACGAGGAACTGCCCTGGGCGAGTTCTGCCGAAGCGGACGAGGTAGACGTATCGGAGTCGGCCAGCAGTAGACGTAACGCGCAATCCACGTTCCCACTTGTCTGCGTGGCGCGCAAACCCGCTACGAGCGGACCGGCCGGCTGGCCGGTCCGCTCGCTTCAAC
>JBKPLR010000032.1:0-13696 GCA_046731695.1 Actinomycetota bacterium | reverse complement strand
GCCCTGCCGGATGTCGGCGAAGGCGATCCCCGGGCGGTCGTGGGCGGCGAAGGCGGGCTCGTGGTCGGCAAAAGCGAGGATGGGGAGGTCCCGGATAACGGTGGGTGCCCGCGCCTCCTCTTCGTTCTCGCCGGCGCCGGCCCACGCGATCCCGGCCTCGCGCAGGTGGGCGAAGGTGTCGAGCAACGCGTCAGGCCCGAAGTCGAGCGCGTGGTTGTTGGCGAGCGTGACGCAGTCGACCCCGAGGTGGAGGAGCGTCTCGACGGCGGCCGGCGGCGCACGAAAGTTGAAGAGCTTCGGCACCGGTTCGCCCCGCTCGGAAATGCAGCACTCGAGGTTGAGCACGAACAGGTCGGCCGCGCGCGTGAGCTCGACGACGGCGGGGTCGACGAGCGACTCCGGCGGCCGCCGCCCGAGCTCCCTCGCGACAGCCCGCCCAAGCATCGTGTCCCCGGCGAGCGCGAGCCTCACGGGAAACCCTGAGCGCCGTGCAGGCGGACGAAACGCGCGCCGGTGATCGACCGGATTCGGTGGAGCTTGTCGTCCCGCTTCTCGAACAGGACGACGTCCTCGGCCCCGCCCGGCCCGAGCGGCTGCACGAGCCGCCCGCCCTCAGCGAGCTGCTCCGCGAGCGGCGCCGGCACGCTCGGGTAGGCGGCGGCGACGAGAATCGCGTCGAACGGCGCGTGCTCCGCCAGCCCCGCGCTCCCGTCGCCGACGATGACGTGAACGTTGATGACGTTGGCGAGTGCCACGCAGGCGGCGTCGGCGAAGGTCAGCGAATCGCTCGACGCTGAACACCTCGCGCGCAAGCCGAGCGAGCAGCGCCGTCTGCCAGCCGAAACCAGTCCCAATCTCGAGCACCCGCTCGTCCCCGTCGAGCGAGAGGCCTCAACCATCCGCGCCACCAGCGAAGGGTGAGTAGTCACCTGTGCGTGCGGAATCGGAATCGGCGCGTCGACCTCCGCCAGCCGCGCGTAGCGTGGGGGTGCGGCTTTCGGTGACACGGCAGGTGAAGTAACGCAGTCAACCGTAGAAGGGTGATGGATCAAGTGACCCACCCTGGTCGATACTCCATCTGCAACCGAGAGCGCCCCGATGCGGCGGGAGCGCTCCGGAGATTCAAACGGCGGGCCCTATGCGGCGGGGCCTGACGAATCTACTGCGGCTCTCTCACGGGAGAACTCGAAGCGGGGCCGGGCGGCGGCCCCGCTTTGTGTTGTCTCGAGATAACCCCCAGGAGGGGGAGTGCGCAAGCTTCCGGCTCGACACATGATGCAACTGCGCGAACCGGCCGCCTGGGCCGCAGAGTCGGACGGGGCGCGCAGATTGAGGGCGGCCGACGGGCCGCCCTTCCTTTTGCCATCAAATGCTCGCGGCGACGGCCGAGACCAGCGCGTCCTGGAGCCACGTCAGGTAGCTGTAGACCGCGAGCTCGGGCGCTCGCGGGTCGCGCATATCCAGCCCCTCGAGAAACGTGTCCTCCTGCACGTCCAGGCGCGTGCCCAGCACCAACCGCAGCGAGTTCAGCGCCGTCAGCCAGGCCTCGGCCTCCTCGGCGCTCAGCTGCTCCTGGCCGGCGGTTGCCTCCAGCACGTCCAACGCGCGCCTCTGTCCCGCCTGCAGCTCCCCGCCCATCAGCTTCCGGTACTCGCGATTCGCGCGCTTGTCCTCATATGCGGGCGGAGACAATCGCTCCAGGCTCGGGTCGTCGGGCTCGGTCTCCAGCAGCGCGACGAGCTCCGCGCGCAGCTGCTGCAGGAGCTCCCGCTCGACGTCCGGCAGCACCACCACGACGCCGCCGCCCGGAGCCGGCTCGATCAGCCGCTCCTCGTCCATCAGTCCTGCCTCATCGTCGCCCAGAGCCCGTGCGCGTGCAGGCGGGCGACGTCGTGCTCGGCCTTCTCGCGCGTGCCGTTCGAGACGACGGCCTTGCCCTCGTTGTGCACCTGCAGCATCAGCTCGGTCGCCTTCGCGCGGTTGTAGACGAAGAGCTTCTGGAAGACGAGCGTCACGTAGGACATCAGGTTGATCGGGTCGTTCCAGACGATCACGATCCAGGGGCGGTCGCGCTCGACCTCGTCGTGCTCGACCGGCTGCTCGACCTCGACCTCGGCTGGGGCCAGCGTTGTCGACATGTCAATACAGTGGCACAGCGATGAAGCAGAGCGTCTCGCTGATCACCCTCGGCGTAGCGGACTACGAGCGGGCGAAGTCGTTCTATGAGTCACTCGGTTGGTCGCCGGCGCGGGAGATCCAGGAGACGGCGTTCTTCCAGGCGAACGGCGTCGTGCTCGTGCTCTGGGCGAGGGAGAAACTGGCGGAGGACTCCGGGATCGCCGACGACGACGCGGGCTGGAGCGGGATCGCGCTCGCGCACAACGTCGCGTCGCGGGAAGAGGTCGATCAGATCGTCGAGCAGGCGCGCACGAACGGCGCGACGGTCACGCGTGAACCCAGCGAGACGTTCTACGGCGGCTACGCCGGGGTCTTCCGCGACCTCGACGGCCACGCATGGGAGATCGCCCACAACCCGGGCTTCGGACTCGAGCCCGACGGCAGCGTCATCCTCAGCGGCTAGGGCGGAGGCGCAACCGGCTCGAGCTGCGGGGTCGTCGCGACCTGGAAGACCACCGCGGCGAGGACGATCGCGCCGCCGGCCAGCGTCGTCGCGCCTGGGCGCTCGCCGCGCGAGAGCCAGACCCACAGCGGGCCGAGCACGATCTCGAGGAGAGTGATCAGCCCGACCTCGGCCGCGGGGATCAGGCGCGCGCCGATCGTGAGGAAGATCAGGCCGAGGCCGATCTGGCCGACGCCGAGGCCGATCAAGAGCGCGAGATCCTTGCCGCCGACCTCGCTCGCGTCCGCGAACGGCGCGGCGCAGACGAGCACGATCAGCTGCGAGAGGCAGGTCGCCGGCGCCATCGAGACGTCGCGCCGGTGCCGGGTGATCACGAGCAGCACCGCGAACGAGAGCGCGCACAGGAGCGAGAGCAGGGCTCCGGCGCCGCTCGGCCGGTCCGGCCCGCCGACCATGAGCCCAACCCCGGCGACGGCGACTGCGATGGCGACCCAGGTCCGGGCGGGCACGCGCTCGCCGACGAGGTAGCCAAGCGCCGCTGCGAGCACCGGGCCGAGCGCCAGCACGAACAGGACGTTCGCCACTGACGTGTGGTTGAGCGCGACGATGAACGTGCCGGACGAGACCGCCATCAGCGCCGCGACCGCCAGCCCGGCGCGCCCGACCGCGCGGAACGCGCGTACCACCCGGCCGTGCTCGGAGACTGCGACGTAGACCAAGACGGCGAGCAGCGCAAAGAGCGCACGGCCCGCGAGCTGGGTCGCGGTGCTCGCGGTGATCTCGCGCTGGAGCAGGCCGGCGGTCGACCACGCGAGCGCGGCCCCGGCCACGAACAGCCGTCCGCGGCGCTGGTCGGCTGCCGTGGTCACGCGCCGGAGCCTAGTCTGGCCGCATGCCGCGCTACGTCGGTCGCGAGAACGTGCACAAGCGCCTCGCCGGGCTCGACACCGGGCGCGTCACCTACGCGGATGACGCCGCGCGGATCGAGACGCCTGACGGGACGATCACCGTCCGGCCGCCCTTCGGCCTCGCGCACGCGCGCGTGTACGAGAACCTCGAGCTCGGCCCGCTCTTCGAGGCGCTCGACGCGGACCACGTCGTCGCGGCACTGCTCGTCCGGCTTGGCGGCTACGCGGTCGGCGTCTTCGAGGGCGAGCGGCTCGTCGCCTCGAAGGTCGGCACGCGCTTCGTGAAGGGCCGGCACAAGAAGGGCGGCTCGTCGTCGAGCCGCTTCCGCCGAAGACGCGAAGAGCAGGCCCGCGCGCTCCTCGACGAAGCCGCCGAGACCTTCGAGCGCGTCCTAGAGCCGCACACCGTCGAGTTCGTCGCGCTCGGCGGCGACCGCCGCGCCGTCGACCAGGTGCTCTCCCGCATCGAGCTCCCGGCGCCAATCCTCGCGCGTTTCTTCACCACCGGCGATCCGCGCCAGCGCGAGCTGGAGCGTCTTCCGTACAACCTCTACGCAGCCGAGATCAGCTGAGCGTCAGCCGCCGCTCGACCACGCGCCGCCCGATCTCGGCGCCGATGATCACGACCAGCGAGAGGGTCATCACGACGACGGCGACGGCGATCGCCTCGGGCAGGCGGGTCGGGAAGCGCAGCGCCGCGTACAGGAAGATCGGGAACGTAATCCGCTGACCGACGACGAACGACGCGACCGCGTACTCGTCGAACGAGACCGTCAGCGCGATCAGGAACGCCGACACGATCGCCGGCAGGATCAGCGGCAGGACCACCGAGCGGAAGGTCCGCAGCCGCCGCGCGCCGAGGTCGTAGCTCGCTTCCTCGAGGCTCCGGCTCACCTGCTCGAGGCTCGGCACCAGGACGAGGATCGTGTACGGCAGGCTGATCACGATGTGCCCGATCACGACGGTCAACAGCGAGCGCGGGAGCCCGATCGTGTGGAAGAGCAACAGGAGGGAGATCCCAAAGACGACGTAGGGGATCACCAGCGGCGAGAGCAGCAACGCCGAGACCGCCGCCCTGCCGTGGAACCGCCGCCGCAGCGCCAACGACGAGAACGTCCCCAGCAACACCGCGCCGAGGCTCGACAGCGCGGCGACGATCGCTGACGCCTCGAGCGCGCCGTGCAGTTCCCCGTCGTGGAAGAACTGGTGGTACCAGTCGAGCGTGAATCCGCTCAGCGGGAACGTCGGCAGCACCGAGTCGTTGAACGAGAAGAGGAGCAGGATCGCGATCGGCGCGTAGAGGAAGGCGATCACCAGCCCGAAGAACCCGCGCAGGAGCCAGCGGCCCCAGCCGGAGAGTGCGACGTCCATCAGTGCCCCTTCCAGTGATGCCGCCGCCCTTCTGGGTCGCGAGCACCAAGCCAGAGTCCGCACTTGACCGCAGCAAGGCTGAATTGCCTTGCTAAGGGCAAGAGTGGGCTCTGGCGCCGCGTGATCGCGGGCCAGAAGCCGGCATGTATTGCTGGGAGGGGCACTAAGCCGCCACCCGCCGCACCTGCAGGAAGCGCGCGAAGACCCCGGTCATCACGGCCACGATCCCGAGCAGGAAGAGCGACAACACCGAGCCGGTCGTCCAGTCCGGGAAGCCGGTTCCGAAGAAGTCGACGATCTGGTTCCCGTACATGTAGCCGGACGTACCCCCGACCAGAGACGGCGTGACGAACTCGCCGAGCGTCGGGATGAACACGAACAGGAACGCCGCGATCACGCCCGGGAGGCTCAGCGGCAGCGTCACGTTGCGGAAGGCGCGCCAGCGGCTCGCGCCCAGGTCGCTGGCGGCCTCCAAGAGGCTCCTGTCGACCCTCTCCAGCGAGACGATGATCGGCAGCGCGACGAACGGCAGCCAGACGTACGCGAGCACCAGCATCACCGCGAACCGGCTGTAGAGCAGCTGGGAGATCGGGTGGTCCGGGTCGCGGAGTCCGGTCCACGCGAGGAACGAGTTGATCACGCCCTGGTTGCCGAGGATCACCTTCCACGCGAGCACGCGCAGGAGGTAGCTCGTCAGGAACGGCGCGATCAGCAGGAGCAGGAGGACGTACTTCCGCTTCGTCCCCGAGAGCGCGAGGTAGTACGCGAGCGGGTACGCGAGCACGACGACGACGACCGAGACGAGCAGCGACATCTTCACGCTCTTCCAGAACAGCGAGAGGTAGGCCGAGCTGTGCAGGAACGCCTCCCAGGCCGCCAGCGTGAAGCTGTGCGGGCCTGGGTCGATCGAGTAGACCTCGAAGCTGTACGCGGCGACGATCGCGATCGGGACGACGAAGAAGAAGACAAGCCACGCCAGCGGCACGCCGAGCAGGGCCGGCGCGGTCAGGTCGATCCGGCGCTTCAGAGCGTCAGGAAGCCTTGACCTGCTGCCATGCACGGGCGTAGACCGCCCGCCGTGGGATGTCGCGGTCCAGGTGGGCGTACGGCTCCGTTACCGCCCTTGGGTTGTTCAGCTGCAGCGCGCGGAGCAGGTCGCTCGAGGACGGTTTCGCGAGCCTGTTCGCGTGGCCGTAGCCGTAGTTGTCCTCGAGCCACTTTGCGCTCTTCCTCGAGCTCCACGCGTCGACATAAGAGTGCGCGAGGCGCTTCCGGGGCGAGCCCTTCAGCAGCATGAACATCCCGACCCACGCGATCGGCTTCTGACGCGGGCGCATGTAGACGACCTTGAGCTTCTTCTTCTTCATCTGGACCCAGTCGTTCGGCCAGGCGTAGGCGATCCAGACGTCACCCGAGCCGAAGGCCTCCCAGAGGTCGGTCTCGTACTTCCAGATCAGGCGCGCGAGCGGCTTCTTCTTGATCAGCAGGTCCTGCGCCTTCTTCAGCTGCTCGTCGTTCATCTTCCACGGGTTCTTGAAGCCCAGGTAGAGGCCCGCGATCACGAGCATCTCGAGGTCGTCGAACCATGCGATCCGGCCCTTGTAGTTCTTGTTGAAGAGCAGGCCCCAGGACTTGGCGGTGGGGTGCACCTTGTCGCTGCGGTAGAGGATCGCGTCGAAGCCCCAGTCCTCGGGGATGCCGTACTGCTTCCCCTTGTACTGGCCGGCCTTGACCATGAACTTGTTCAGGTACTTGAAGTTCTTCAGCAGCTTCGGGTTCCATGGCTGCACGAGGCCGCTCTTGGCGAAGTACTTCACCCAGCCGACGTACGGACGGAAGATGTCCGGGTGCTGGCCGGCGCGGAACCTCGCAAGCGCGTCCGACTCGTTCGCCATGTATGTGAACTGCGGCTTGTTGTTCGGGTGGGCCTTGACGTACGCGGCGAACATCGCCTGGCCGCCGTCGTTGCCGTAGCCGGCCCAGTCCATCACCTGCAACCGGCCCTTCTCCGCGCCGAGCTGCTCGAGGGCGGCCGCGGCGAGGTCGGCTCTGCTCCCGAGTAGCGCTGCTCCGCCTGCGGTCGCCGCCAGCTTCAGAAGCTTCTCGCGGCTCAGCTGCCCCCCGACGTCGGTCTCGATGCCCACCTTCGCCCCTTTCTCCGGTCGGGACCCCGCGCGTAGTAGAACCCAGAGGTACCTACGGGGTCAACACGGAGGTGAGGCGTTCCTCGACGAGCGCCTCTCCGGCCGCGTGCGCTGCGGGCTGGCCGGTGACCGCGGCGAGGAAGTCGTCTCGCTCGAGGGCGAAGAGGCGTGCGGGGGTCGTCGCGGTGACGGTGGCGGTGCGGGGGACGTCTCGGAGGAGGGCGATCTCGCCGAAGACGTCCCCCTTGTGGGCGGTGCTGCTCGCGCCGTTGGCGATCTCGAGCTCGCCGTCGGCGACGATGTAGAAGCGGTCGCCGGGGTCGCCCTTCTTGACCACGACCTCGCCCGGGGCAACCTGGACCGGGACGAGCTTCGACGCGACGTGCTCCTTCGCGACGACCGAGAGCGGCGCGAACATCGGTACGCCGTCCACGAGTACGAGCTCCTGCGCGGGGGCTGCGACGTCGCGGTCGATCGCTCGGAGGCCGCCCCAGCTGAGGAGGGTCGTCACTGGCAGGATCGCGCCGACCGCGATGAGGGCGCCCTTTGCGCCCAGGACGCTGACGACCGCGGGCGCCGTGACCGAGCCGAGCGCGACGGCGCCCATCACGAGGCCCCAGCAGACGCCGAGCACGCGGTTGAGGATGTCGTCCGGAATCATGCGCTGGAGGAGCGTGAAGGCGGCGACGTCCTCGACGCTGTTCGCGGCGCCGATCACGGCCAGGAGGAAGATCGAGGCCGGGAGCCACGGCTTCGGGGCGATCAGCGCTATCGGCAGGCCCCAGAACGTGAGCGCGACGCCGAGCGGGGCGCCGAGCCGCCTGCCCTCAAGGGTCATCGCCGCAAAGGCTCCCACGAGGCCGCCGACGCCGAGCGCGGCGGTGAGGTAGCCGACGGCGCCGTCGTCTGCGTGGAGCTCTTTGAACACGAGGACGACGACGAGGACGTTCAGGCAGCCACGGACGAAACCCTGCGCGGCCAGAAGGCCGATGATCAGGCGCGGCTTCGAGGAGTGGACGACCGCACGCGCTCCCTCGAGGACGCCGAAGTCGGTGTGGGCGGGCTCGATCCGGCCTTCGACGTGGACGCGGGCGAGGAGGACGGCGGCGGCGAAGAGGGCTGCCGCGGCTGCGGCGAAGACGACGCCCGGGTTCGCAAGGGACACGAGGGCGCCGGCGAGGAGGGGGCCGGCGAGCGTGCCGATGCTCTCGATCGTGGACGTGGCGCCGTTGGAGGCGATCAGCTCCTCGGGCGTCGTCGCGAGCGAGGGGAGGATCGCCTGGAGCGCCGGGCGGAAGAGGGTTGTGGTGACGCCGACGGCGGCGGCGAGCGCGTAGATCGCGGGCTCGCTCTTGCCCGCGTAGTAGGCGAGCGCGGAGCCTGCGAGGGCGAGCGCGCCGACGAGCGAGATCGCAAGCAGGTAACGCTCGCGATGGAAGCGGTCGCCGAGACTGCTGGCGAGAGGGGCGAGCAGCGCGGCCGGGAGAAGCCGGACGAGGCCGGCGATCCCAACGGCGGCGGTTCCTCCGGCGCTGTACGCGAAGACGCCGAGCGCCACGAAGTGCGCCCACTCGGCCGCGATCGCGGCTCCCCAGGCCAGCTCGACTCGGCGCAGGTTTCGGCTGCGCATGACTGCGCCGAGCGCTCCGGCCGCTTGTGCGAGCCGGCTCATATGGGGAGTACGCGCAGGCTCCCGCGCCGGCGTCAAGCGGCGTAGACTCGGTGGCCAATCGATTAGGGAGGAGGACTATGGCCGCCAAGCCGATTCCCGAGGGGTACCACACCCTGACGCCGTACCTCACCATCGAGGACACGGCCAAGGCGATCGACTTCTACAAGGAGGCATTCGGCGCCGAGGAGATCATGCGGATGTCGGCGCCGGACGGGTCGATCGGGCACGCCGAGATTCAGATCGGCGACTCGAGGGTGATGTTGTCGGATCCGTTTCCGCAGTCGACGGTGCGCCCGCCGAAGGAACGCGGCGGGCCGACGGCGTCCATCTTCGTGTACGTCGAGGACTGTGACGCGTTGTTCGACCAGGCGACTGCCGCCGGTGCCGACGTGACGACGCCGCTCGAGAACATGTTCTGGGGCGACCGGTTCGGCACGCTGACTGATCCGTTCGGGCATGTGTGGTCGATCGCGACGCACGTCGAGGACGTCCCGCCCGCGGAGATGGCCGAGCGGGCGAAGGCGGCGATGGCCGAAATGGGGGCTTCGTAGGGGAGAAGTCACACTTTCGGCACAGCCCCGTTTCGCACCTGTGACAGGTCGTCTGCTGCAATAGCGGCATGACGCCCGGACAACCGACGGTCAGGCAGATCTACGCGCTCGCAGCCGCGCTCTGCGAGCGTGCCAGCGAGGAGTTCCCCGAGTCGCGGCAGGCGGCCTCGGAGCTGATCGAGCGCCTACGGGTGGAGAACGGCCACCCGGCTCCGCGGCTCGAAGACGTGCCGTTTCGGCCGAGGCGACGGTGGCGTGGTGGGGCACGAGTCGACCGGAGGGCGAGCTCGGTGGCGGCCGCGCTCGCGCGCGAGATGAGCTGACCGGCCCGCCGCATAAAGGTCCTCCGAGGCCGGAGCTAGACTCGTCCTCCCGTGGCTGAGGCCGGTTTCGTCCACCTGCACGTCCACTCCGAGTACTCGATCCTCGACGGGGCCTGCCGCATTCCCGCGCTCGCGGCGCGCGCGGCCGAGCTCGAGATGCCGGCGGTCGCGCTCACCGATCACGGCTCGCTCGCGGGCGCGGTGGAGCTCTACCGCGAGGCGACCGGCCAGGGCGTCAAGCCACTGATCGGCTGCGAGGTCTACGTCGCGGAGGACCGGCGCGCGCAGCAGAAGGGCTACGCGCACCTCACGCTGCTCGCCGAGAACAACGCCGGCTACGGGAACCTGATCAAGCTCGCCTCGGCCGGCTATCTCGAGGGCTACTACTACAAGCCGCGAGTCGACTGGGAGCTGCTCGAGCAGCACTCGGCGGGAGTGCTTGCTCTGTCGGGCTGCCTGTCCGGCCGCGTCTGCAAGGCGCTCGAGGAGAACCGGGCAGGCGACGCGCGCGCGGGCCTCGACCGGCTCGCGGAGATCTTCGGGCGAGACTCGACCTACGTCGAGATCCAAAACGCGGGCATCGGCGTCCAGGCGCGGATCAATCCGGAGCTGGCGAAACTCGCGGGCGAAGCCGGGCTGCCTCTGGTCGCAACCGGCGACGTCCACTACCTCCGCCACGAGGACGCGAAGGCGCACGAGGCCCTGCTCTGCATCCAGTCGGGCGACTCGCTGAAGAACCCGAACCACTGGAAGTTCGACACCGATCAGTTCTTCTTCAAGTCGCCGACGGAGATGGCCGCCGACTTCCCGGGCCACGACGACGCGCTGCGGCGCACGCTCGAGATCGCCGAGCGCTGCACCGTCGAGCTCGAGCTCGGCAACATCCTCCTGCCGCGCTTCCCGGTCCCGGAGGGCAAGGACGCGTTCGGGTTCCTCGTCGAGCTCTGCGAAAAAGGGCTGCAAAAACGCTACGAACGCGTGTCGCCGGAGCTCCAGGAGCGGCTCCGCTTCGAGCTCAAGACGATCAAGGAGATGGGGTTCGCCGACTACTTCCTGATCGTGTGGGACTTCATTGCCTTCGCAAAAAGGAACGGGATCTCGGTCGGCCCGGGCCGTGGCTCGGCCGCCGGCTCACTCGCCGCCTACTGCCTCGAGATCACGGACGTCGACCCGATGCGGTACGGCCTCCTCTTCGAGCGCTTCCTCAACCCGGGCCGCAAGTCGATGCCGGACATGGACATCGACTTCGCCGTCGCCGGGCGCGACCGCGTCATCAACTACGTCGCCGAGAAGTACGGGCGCGACCGGGTCGCGCAGATCATCACCTTCGGGACGATGATGGCCCGAGCCGCCGTTCGCGACGCAGGCAGAGTCCTCGACATCCCCTACGGGACCGTGGACAAGATCGCGAAGCTGATCCCGGAAGGCCCGAAGGTCTACCTGGACGACTGCCTCAAGCCGGGCCAGGAGCTGAAGCAGTCCTACGACGCGGACCCGCTCGTGCGCGAGATCGTGGATCTGGCGAAGCCGCTCGAGGGCCTCGTCCGCCAGGATTCGATCCACGCGGCGGGCGTCGTGATCGCGGACCGTCCGCTCACCGACGTCGTCCCGCTGCAGCAGAAGGGCGCCGACCAGGAGGTCGTGACCCAGTTCGCGATGGGCGACGTCGAGGCGCTCGGCCTCCTGAAGATGGACTTCCTCGGCCTGCGCAACCTGGACGTGATCGACAAGGCGGTCGAGCTCGTCGGCGGCGGGCTCGACATCACGAAGATCCCGATGGACGACGGCACAACCTTCCAGATGCTCGCGCGCGGAGATTCGACGGGCGTCTTTCAGTTCGAGTCATCAGGCATGCGAGACGCGCTGCGCCAGGTGAAGCCGACCGAGTTCGAGGACCTGATCGCCCTCAGTGCCCTTTACCGGCCGGGGCCGATGGCCTACATCCCGGTCTACGCGCGGCGGAAGAACGGCGAGGAGCAGGTCGCGTACATCGACCCGCGGCTCGAGCAGATCACGAGCTCGACGTACGGCATCTGCGTCTACCAGGAGCAGTACCTCGAGATCGCCAAGCAGATCGCGGGCTTCACGCCGGCCGAGGCGGACGACCTGCGGAAGGCGATCGGCAAGAAGATCCACGCGCTGATGGCCTCGCTGAAGGAGAAGTTCCTCGAGGGCTGTGCGAAGACCGGCACGACCCCTGCGGTGGCGAACCAGCTGTGGAAGGACATGGAGCAGTCGCAGGACTACTCCTTCAACAAGGCGCACGCCGCCTGCTACGCCCTGACCGCCTACCGCACGGCGTGGTTGAAGGCGCACCACCCGAAGGAGTACATGGCGGCGCTGATCTCCTCCGTCATGAACACGAAGGACCGAGTGCCGTTCTACGTCGCGGCCTGCCGCGAGATGGGCGTCGACGTGCTTCCGCCAGACGTGAACTCGTCCGAGTGCGACTTCGCGGTTGTCGAGGGCAGGATCCGCTTCGGCCTGAACGCGGTCAAGAACGTCGGGGACGCTGCCGCCCGCGAGATTGTTCACGCGCGCGAGCAGGGTGGCCAGTTCGCGTCGCTCTGGGCTTTCACCGAGCGGGTCAACCCGCAGGTCGTGAACAAGCGCGCGCTGGAGTCGCTCGTGAACTGCGGCGCCTTCGACTCGACGGGCGCGTCGCGACAGGGGATGCTCGACGCCCTCGAGAAGGCACTCGGCTCGGGAGCTAGGCGGCAGGAGGAGCTCCTGTTCGGACAGGAGTCCATGTTCAAGGTCGAGCATCCGCCGATCTCGGGCGAGGAGTTCGAGAAAAACGAGCTCCTTCGCCGTGAGAAGGACACCCTCGGCCTGTACGTCTCGGAGCACCCGCTGGAAGCGATCCGCGACCAGCTCCGCCGCAAGACTGACGCCTCGCTGGCGGAGCTCGAGCGCCGGCGCGACGGCGAGGTCGTGACCGTCGCGGGAATCGTCTCGGCGCTGAAGCAGCTGACGACGAAGAAGGGCGAGCCGATGGTCTTTATGCGGCTCGACGACGTGCTCGGCTCGGCCGAGGTGGTGGTCTTCAACTCCGTCTACGCGGCCGCGCGGGAGCTGCTCGTCGCGGACGCGGTGCTCGTGGTGAAGGCCCGCATCGACCACAAGGAGGGAGAGACGAAGCTGATCGCGCTCGAGGTGAACTCCTTCGAGGCGACCCCCGAGCGGCGCGAGGTGCGGCTCAAGCTCGACGCGCGGAGTGCGCGGGCCGGGATCATCCGGGAGCTCGCAGCGGTTGTGAAGGACTTCCCGGGCGAGGCGCCGGTCGTGGTCGACCTCGTCACCTCCGAGGGCCCGCGGGTCTTCCAGTTCGGCGCCGACTTCAAGGTGAAGCCTGAGCCGGACTTCTTCGCCGAGGTGAAGGCCCTCCTCGGCGAGGCCGCCGTCGCTTAGGCCCGGTAGCCGGGCGTCCAGCTCGTTCCCGACACCTCCGCCCGGAAGGGCGGCGAGGTGGCGGAGACGTACACGAGCGGCTCGTCGCTGTCGTTCCGGATCGCGTGCGGCGTGTCCGGCGGAATGAAGACGAGGGTCCCGGGCCCGACCTCGTGCTCGTCTTCGCCGACGATCATCCGGCCGCAGCCGCGCACGATCACGTAGGCCTGCTCGCTGTCCGCGTGGGCGTGCACCGGCTGCTGGCTGCCGCGGTCGCCTTCGACCCAGGTCACGGTCAGATTGCGCGAGCCGAACTGGCCCTCGGCGAGGAGCAGGTGCGAGACCTGGCCGCCGCGCTCGTTGCGCGGGCACTCGCCAACACGCGTGAAGCTCATTCGTCGAGGCCTTTCGCGAGGAGCTCGCGCAGCTGGTCCGGGCTGATGTTCCCTCCGCTCAGGATGAGCGCGACCTTCTTGCCGGCGAGCCGGTCTCGCAACCGCAGGGCGGCCGCCAGCGGTGCGGCACCGGCCGGCTCGACGAGGTTCCTCGTTCCCTCGATCATCAGCAGGACGGCCCGGTCGAGGTCGTCCTCGTCGACGAGGACGAAATCGTCGAGGTGCTCCCAGAGAATGCGCTGGGGGAGCTCGAAGGCAACCCGCGTCGCCAGTCCCTCGGCGCGCGTCTCCATCCGATCCTCGAGCAGCTCCCGCGCCCGCCACGACCGATAGGCCGCAGGCGCCGCGGACGACTGCACCC
>JBKPLR010000031.1:0-11258 GCA_046731695.1 Actinomycetota bacterium | reverse complement strand
CTCGTGCGTCCGGTCGAGGCGCTGGCGTTCGCGCTCCAGCGCCCGCCGGGCGCCGCGCTCGAGGCTCGCCCGCGAACGGTCGAGCCGCTGCACGAGCTCGGCGAGGTCCGGAACCACCAGTCGGGCGGCGACGCTCGGGGTCGAAGCGCGCGCGTCGGCGGCGAGATCGCACAGCGGCATGTCCTGCTCGTGGCCGACCGCGGAGACGACCGGGACCGGACACGTCGCGATCGCGCGGACGAGACGCTCGTCGCTGAAGGGGAGGAGGTCCTCGAAGCTCCCGCCCCCGCGCGCGACCACGATCACCTCGACGTCCGGCTCGCGGCAGAGCGCTCCAAGCGTCTCGACGATCGCGCCCGCCGCGCGCGGGCCCTGGACGTAGGTCTCCGCCACGACCACTGAGGCCGGAGGAAAGCGCGTCGTGATCGCGGTGATGACGTCGCGCTTCGCAGCCGCGTCGTTGCCGGTGACGAGGCCGATTCGCCGCGGGAGAAGAGGGAGAGGCCGCTTTCGCTCCGGCGCGAAGAGCCCTTCCGCAGCGAGCTTCTGCTTCAGGCGCTCGAGCGCGGCGAGGTGCTCGCCGAGGCCGAACCGTTCCAGCGACAGTGCCCTGAGCCGGAACTCGCCCTTCGCCTCGAAGAGCTCCGGGCGGCCGTAAACGTGCACCCGGTCGCCGTCAGAAAGGTCGAGCCGAAGACCGTCGAACTGGCCACGAGGCATCGACACCCCGAGGCAGGCGCCGTCGGCCGGGTCCTTGAGCGTGAAGAAGACGCTCGCCCACCGCGCCTGCCGGCGGAGCTCGGTGACCTCCCCCTCGACCCAGACGGTCGGAAGGCGGCCGAGCCAGCTCCCGACGCCGCGGTTGAACGCGCCGACGGAGAAGACGCGCCGGTCCCCATAGTCGATCGCCTCGACCTTCATCGCCCCAGGATGCCACCAGGCCAGTGCCCGGGCAAAGATGGGCCTTTCGGCCTAGGCGCTAGGCGTCAGAGCAGGATCTCGGCCGCGGTCTCGGGCTCGCATCCGCGCGACAGCAGGTCGACCGCGTGGTGCAGGTCGGCGTTCGAATGTGCGATCCGCTCGGCCAGCGGGAGGGGATAGCCGGCCTCCATCAGGACGTGCAGCCTCCAGCTCTCGACCTTTGCCGGTTCGTCCCTGGGTGTCTCGGTAATCTGCGACATCGGCGTCCGGGTAGTTCGTCCTGTCCTAGACGAACCCTGCACCAGGAAGTTTGAGATTGCCGCTCTCAGCTGGCCCGAAACGTCGTGGCCAGCCGGGATTCGGCCAGGTGGAGCAGATCGTCGATACGCCGCTGGAGCTCATTCAGGCGGGCGTTGAGGACGGTTCGCTCGGCTTCGGCGTCCGCTGCGAGGGACTGAACCTGCGACCGAAGCTCGACTTCCGCGTCGCCGATCCGCCGCTGCAGCTCAGCCGCGAGCTCGTGCTGCTCTTGCTCGAGCGAGGAACCGATCTGCGAGAGCTTGCGCTCGAGCCGCTGGGCTCCGGCGTCCGCCACGTGCGCGAGCCGCTCGGCCAGCACCGTCTGCGCCTCGCGCGCGAAGTACGCCACGGCCTTGTCCAGCTCGCGGGCAAGGCGCTGCGCTGCGTCTTCTCGCGCATGCTTGATCTCGTCGGAAAACTGCTTGGCGAGTGCGTCGGAAAAGCTGTCCGAAGTCCGCTCGACGATGCGCTTCAGCTGGTCGAGCTGTCGGCGCTCGACGTCCGCGAAGCCGGCCCCGATGCGCTGCACCGCCTCCGACTCCTCCGCTGCCACGCGGTCGCGAAGCTCGCGTTCGCGCTCCCGCAGGCGGTCCGCCACTTCGTGTAGCGCCCGGCGACGCTCGGACTCGTGACTCTCCAGCTCCGAGTCGGCCCGTTCCGAGACCTCGCGGGCCGTGCGGTCGAACTCGGCGACGAGGGCGGCGAGACGCGTGCGCTGATCTTCGCTCACAGCGTCGAGCCGCTCGGTCTCGATCGCCAGCCGTGAGGACGCCTCGGCGAGCAGCTGTTCCTGGCGCTGGCCGAGTGCGGCCACCTGGGCCGCAAGCGCCTGTTCGGTGCGCTCGAGGTCGCCCGTCCATTCGGCGAGCCGCCGGCTGATCCGCTGCTCGACCTTTGCGAGGGCCTCGCTCAACTCCACACTGGCCCGCCGTTCTCGCTCGTTGAGCGCACCCCGCCGCTCCTCCACCATGCGCCGCTCCTCGTCCACGAGGCGGGTGAGCGACTGCGCCCGCGTGAGTGCGAGCGTCCGCTCGAGCTCGGCCGCGCGCGTCTCGGTCTCGCGCCGAACGACGGCGTCCAGCTGGTCGCGCGCGTCCGCGAGCCGGCGGTCGAGGTCCCGTCCTTGCTCGACCAGCCCGCGCAGGGCGAGCAGCCCGAGGCCGAGCGCCGCGCAGACGGTGAGCCCTCCGGCCGCGACGGCGACATCGGTGTCCGGCTCGAGCGCGAAGGCCACCCACGCCACGAAGGCGGCCGTGCAGAGGATGGCGGCGAGCCCGCGGAGCGCTCGGTTCGAGATCCGTCCCAGGGCGACTGCGAGCGCGGCTCCGAACACGGCGAGGACCGCTCCCGCGAAGACGAGCTCGAGGACCTCCGCGCGCACGGCGCCATCGTAGGGCAGGCCGGGCCGTTACGTCAGGCGGAGCACGAGCAGCGCTGCTGCCAGGCTGACGTAGCCGGCGGCGAGGAGCTGGAGGGCGGCCTCCTGCGTGGCGAACAGCTGCCGGGCGGTGATCGGTTCCCGCGTCCCGTCTCGGAGCTCAGCCGTCCCGGTCACCGAGACGACCTTGCGGCGGACATGGCGGACGGGGGTCGAGAGCAGCCGCTGCACGTAGCTCGTCAGGGCCGCGAAGCAGGCGGCGAGCAGCGAGACCCACGTAATGGTCTCCGCGCACGCGAAGTAGCCGGTCAGGAGCGGAAAGGCACCCCAGGCCAGCGCGAAGCCGAGGTCGTTGTGGATCAGGCCCCCGAACAGCTCGAGGTTGTAGACGGGAACGAGCACCGCCCCGATTGCGACGAAGACGAGCAGCCAGAGGTCGAACGAGATCGCCCCGGCGATCCCGATTGCGACCGCGCCGGCAAGCGAGACGAGCGTCATCGCGATCAGAACGGGCTCCGGGATCCGAGTCGCGAGCGGACGCCCCTCGAGCTCGTCGAGTGCGTGCGCTCCGATTCCAAGGCCGAGGAAGAACGCCGCGACCGCGGCTCCGACGCGGTCCCCGTAAAAGGTCGGCGCGAGCGCCGCGCCGATGACGACGTAGCTCAGGTGCCACGCGGTGTAGGGGGGATGCAGGACCGTGACGTAGTCGCGCCAGCCGCCGGGCGAGAGGGCGTAGAACGCCGGCCTGGCCTCGTTCACGTGCGCCGGCCCCAGACCACGACGCAGCCACCGAGGCTCAGCCGCCGGGCCGCGACGTCCGCGAACCCGGCCTCGCGCCAAGCCATGAGCAGGCGCGGCAACGGCCAGCGTGCGTCGAACCCGCGGATGCTGTCGCCAAGGAAGCGCCCCACCTCGTGCCATCCGGGCGAGATCGCGCGGCCGAGCAGCGGCAGGCCCACGTCGACGTAGAGGTTCCACGCTTCCCGCGGGAGCGGTTTCGGCGGCACGCCGAAGTCGAGCAGCGCAGCGGTCGCTCCCGGCCTGAGCACGCGCCCGAGCTCCTGCAGGCCGGCCGGGAGGTCCTCGAGGTAACGGAGGAGGTACGCGCCGGTCAGCCCGTCGAAGGACCGGTCGTCGAACGGGAGCTGCTGCGCGGAGGCCTCGACCAGCCGCACCCGCTCTGTCTCGGCGGCGAAGAGGAGCCTGCGCCGGGCCTCGGCGAGCATCTCCGGGCTCTGGTCGACGCCGACGACGTTGCAGCCTTTCTGGCGCACGAGCTCGAGGGCGACGGCTGCCGTCCCGGTCGCGACGTCGAGGACGAGGTCGTCCGGGCCCACCGGCAGGCGCGAGACCATGAACCTCCGCCAGCGGGGGTCCTGGCCGAAAGAAAGGAGCCGGGCGTAGCGGTCGTACGTTGGGCCGAGCGGCGCAAAGAGATCACGCGCGCGCGCGGAGAGCGTCTCGGCCACGCGTTGAGTCTAAGCTCGTGGCGTGTCTCTGGACCAGGAGCTGCGGAGAATCGCGGAGGTTGCGGTGATGTACTGCCGTGACGGCGAGGAGCTCGCAGGGATCATTCCGGCCGAGCCCGGCGGCGGTGGGCGCGTCTACGTCTGCGCCTACCGCGACGGCGACGAGACGAGCTGGCTCGTGTTCGACGCCTCGGGGGAGCCCGTCGAAGACCGCTCGCTCGTGAAGGACGCCGTCTCGATCGCCGCCCTGTGTGAGCTGGCCGAGGAGGCCGGCGGCGGCGAGAACGGCGACCCGGCCCCTGCCACCCCCGCGCACCTCGACGCCCTCGGCGCCGCCGCCGAGGACCGGGTCGCGTTCGCGGAGGCGATGAAACAGGCGACCGGAACCGTCGACGAGCTCGTCCGCGATGTCGAGCGCGGCTACAAGATCCCGCTCAGCTAGGCTGATCGCGATGGAAGGAAGCGGTTTCGGCTTTCCGCTCGGGGGCGATCCCGAGGATTTGATGCGCAGCCTGCGCGAGTTCGCCGAGCAGCAGGCCGAGTCGGTGCAGGAAGCTCAGCGCGAGCAGTTCGCGACGCTGACCCTGAACACCGCCGTCGAGCTCACCGCCGCGGCGCTCCAGCAGGTGAGTGCCGCCGGCGGTCCCGACGAGCAGGCCATCGCCCTTCGGGACGCCATGCGCGTCCTCTTCCCTGAAGCCGTGGCGCTAGTAAGCGCGGCGCGCCAGGGCTTTATGCGCGAAGGCTGAGCGCTGCTCGCAATTCGGGAGCACCCGGCGACCGGCTCGGATGAGCCAGTCGCCGAGCGTCAGGCGGATCGGGGAGAGAGACGGGAGGCTCGAGAGCCGCAGCTGCTCGATCCGCTCCTGTGCAATCAGCGTGCGTGCGTCGTTGTCGTACATCTAGCCCTCCTCTCGAGCTAAAGTATCTTTACGTCGAGAGAGGAATTTACACACAAAGACTCTTGACGTCAAGGGGTTTTTGATCAAAGATTCGCTCGATGGCAAAAGTCGAAACCGAGCAAGACCACGTCGACCAGTGGCTCGAGAGCGTCGACCTGCCGGGCGTCGACAAAGAGGTCGAGGGAATCGTCGACCGGATCGGCGGATTGCGGCGCCGCTTCCAGGCGATGGCCGACGAAACGCTCCAGGGGCTCGGGCTGGCGCTCGGCGAGTGGAAGGTGCTCACCCACCTCCGCCTCAGCGGTCCGCCGTTCAGGCGGTCAGCGGGCGCGCTCTCGAAGCGAGCGGAGCTCTCGAGCGGCGCGATGACGAATCGGCTCGACCGGTTGGAGAAGGCCGGCTTGGTGAAGCGCGTACCGGATCCGGACGACCGGCGCGGTGTGCTCGTCGAGCTGACGAAGGAAGGCCACGTCAAGTGGGAGGAAGGCCTCGGCGCCCAGGCTGGGAACGAGGCGCTGATCGCAGCGGCGCAGACGAAGGACGAAAAGCGCCAGCTGAACGCGCTCCTGCGCCGGCTGATGCGCGAGTTCGAGCGCCGCGAAGAGCGGGCCCGCTCCTAGACTCCCCAGCCGTGGCCATCGTCGACCGCGCTCTCGTCCGGCTGCTGCCGGCGGTCCCGAAGCCGGTCGTGCGCCGGATCTCCGGGCGCTACATCGCTGGGGAGGAGCTCGACGACGCGCTCCAGGTCGTCCGCAAGCTCAACGCTGACGGCAAGATGGCCACGATCGACGTCCTCGGCGAGGAGATCACGAACCCGGAAGAGGCGCGCGAGATCGCGGCCGCCTACCGCGAGACTTTCGAAGCGCTCGATCGTGAGCGGCTCGACTCGAACGTCAGCGTGAAGCCGACGGCGCTCGGGCTCAAGCTTGGCTACGACCTGTTCCGCGAAGACCTCGAATCCGTCGTCGCGCATGCAGCCGAGCGCAGGAACTTCGTCCGGATCGACATGGAGGACTCCTCCACGACTGACGACACGCTCCGTGTCTACCGCGAGCTCCGCGCCGCCGGGCACGAGAACGTCGGCGTCGTGCTCCAGGCGAGGCTCAAGCGGACGATCGAGGACGTGCGCGCGCTCGCGGAGCTGAAGCCGAACGTCCGCCTCTGCAAGGGGATCTACGTCGAGCCGCCCGAGATCGCGTTCCGGGACTACGACGCCGTGCGCGGGAGCTTCGTGCAGGCGCTGGACGAGCTCTGGGACACCGGCTGCTACGTGGGCATCGCAACGCACGACGAGTGGGTGATCGACCAAGCGCGCGCCCGGGTGAGCGAGCGGGGGCTCGGCCGGGAGGAGTACGAGTTCCAGATGCTTCTCGGCGTCCGGCCTGCCCTGGGCGACGGGCTCGTCGAGCAGGGCCACCGCCTCCGGATCTACACGCCGTTCGGGCGGCACTGGTACAGCTACTCGCTCCGCCGCCTACAGGAGAACCCGAGGATTGCGGGCTACATCGCGGCGGACACGATCAACCGGCTGATCCCGGGCCGAAACGGCTCTCGCTAGGCACCGAGTACTCCTTCCTGGTACCCGAGGCTGACCCGTCCGCCGGATCCGCGTGGTCGTGCGGCACGTGCGCAAGTAGGAGTCAGGGTTTCCGGGCGACTACCACGAGGTCGCCCGGAACCCGCACCTCACGGCGCCCCCAGCGGTTGGGGTCGGGCAGCTCCTCGAGCCGCTCGAGGGTGAGCCCTGCGGCAAGGAGCGCCTCGACGAGGACGCTCACCGGCCATGCCTCGAAGTAGCTCTCGTGCCAGTGCAGCATCTGGTCGAGACAGGCGGCAACCGGGTGCTCGTCGTAGGCGAGCAGCACTCCGCCGGGGCGCAGCGCCGCGGCCACGCTATGTGCCCAGGCGCCGAAGTCGGAGACGGCCGCGAGCGTCCCCCACGACGAGTAGACGAGGTCGAAGCGGCCGCGAAGGAGCTCGACCGGCAGCCGCTGGACGTCCGCGGTGACGAGCGCCGCGTCGGGCAGGCGCTTCCTCGCCGCGCGCACCGTCTCCTCCGAGCGGTCCACGCCGGTCACGAGGGCGCCGAGCCCGATCAGCGCTGCGGTCTCCCGGCCCGCACCGCAGCTCAGGTGGAGCACGTGGCGGCCGTCGAGGTCGGGCAGGCGCTCACGTACCGGCTTCGGCAGGCCGCGGCGCCCGCCGCCCCGCCTGAGGCTCCGGTGCGCCTCTTCCCAGGCTCTCAGGTTGGTGTCGGTCGGTTCCATCAGGCGAGGAGTGAGTAGCCGCCGTCGACGACGAGGATGTGGCCGCGCACCATCTCCGCGGCTCCGGAGCAGAGGAAGCAGACCGCCTCTGCGACGTCGCGAGGCTCGACCAATCGGCCCGCGGGCGTGCGCTTCTTGCTCCACGAGATCATCTCCTCACGGTTCGGGAAGAAGTTGAGAGCCTCGGTTTCGACGACGCCTGCCGAGACGATGTTCACCCGGATGCCGCGCGGGGCAAGCTCGACGGCGAGGTAACGGGCGCACGCCTCCAGCGCGGCCTTGGACACGCCGACGAGCACGTAGTTCTCGAGCACGCGGGTCGAGCCGAGGCTCGACACGCCGACGATCGAGGAACCGGAACGCATCTTCGGCGCCAGGACGCGGGCAAGCGTGAGGAGCGTCCGGGCGTTCGCCGCGAGCGTCCAGTCCCAATGCTTGTCCTTGGTCTCGAGGGCCGGCTCGATCACCCCGGTCGCCGCGTTGTGGACGACGGCGTCGAACGGGCCGAGCTCCGCGGCCTCCGCGACCACGCGGTCGGCGGCGATGTTGCCGCGCACGAGCTGCGGGTCGGCCCCGGCGGCGCGGAGCTCCTCGGCGGTCTCCTCCGCGGCTTTGTCGTTGCGGAGGTAGCCGATTGCCACCCGCTTCGCGCCGAGCTCTGCGAACCGGAGCGCGATCGCCTTGCCGATCCCCCTCGAGCCTCCCGTGACGAGCACGGAGGCGCCCTCGAAGCTCATCGCCGCGGCGGGAGCGGCTCGTCCGCGGGCGCGGAGCTCGGGATCTGGGCCCAGCCGGGCCGGTCACTCCTCACATGCGGCCCTTCGTCGGCCTTGGACGAGGCGTGGCCGAGGCGGTCGAGGAGCTCCATCTGCACCTCGCCGTAGCGGCGCACCTCGTGGTCCTCGGGGAGGTCGCGCACGAGCTCGTAGACCCGCGCGCGCAGCTGGTACGCGAAATGCGGCGTCGCCGGCCCGACGAGCTCGTCGATCTCGGCCCGAGTTGGCTCAGGCATGAGCAAAAGCCTACTGCTAAGGCGTCGCTTGCGATGCCGCTTGGAGGGCGTGTGGGCTTCGCCAGTGTGCCCGTGGGTAGTCTCGAAAGGGTGCGTCGCCCCGAGCTTGCCGACTGGATGCTGCTGGCGACGGTCACCCTCTGGGCTCTCAACTTCACCGTCACGAAGTACGTCCTCTCGCACGGCTTCCAACCGATCGCCTACGGCTGCCTTCGCTTCGGCATGGCCGCCGCGATCCTGAGCTCCATCGCCTACGGGCGCGAGCGCACCCTTGAGATGCGCCGCCGCGACCTGATCACGCTCGGTGCCGCGGCCCTGATCGGGATCTTCCTGAACCAGCTCACGTTCGTCTACGCGATCAAGCTGACGACCGCGACGACCGTCGCTCTGCTCTTCGGGACGCTGCCGGTCATCGCCGGCCTGTTCGCCTTCGCGCTGGGAATCGACCGGCTCGGCCGCCGCTTCTGGTTCGCCGGCGCGCTCGCGGCCGGCGGTGCCGCGCTGGTCGCGCTCGGCTCGGGCGGAAGCGTCTCGGGTGACCTCTGGGGCGACCTGCTCGGGCTCGCCGCGACCGCGACCTGGGCATGGTACTCGGTTGCGGCGGCGCCACTGCTCCGGCGCTATTCGCCCTTGCGCGTGTGCTCGGTCGGCTTCGTGATCGGCTCGATCCCGCTCTTCATTGTCGGCTCGCCGCAGCTCGCGAGCCAGGACTACAGCGTCGGCGCCGGCATCTGGCTGCTGTACGTGTTCGCGGTCCTCGGGCCGCTCGTCGTCGCGAACGTGCTCTGGTTCGGCGCGATCCGCCGCGTCGGGCCGTCACGCGCGTCCGTGTTCGCGAACCTGCAGCCGTTCCTGGCCGCGATCTTCTCGCTGCTCATCCTCGGCGAGTCGATAACGCGGCTGCAGATCGCCGGCGGTCTCGCGATCGCCGGCGCGATCGTGCTCTCGCGCGACTGGGTGGCGCCGGCGCGAGTACGGCCCGCGGCCCAGGGTGCGGCCAAGTGAGCTTCCGCGAGCGGCTGGCCCGGACACCGCCCGGCTACCGCTTCTCGATCGGGCGGATCCTCGCGATCTACTCGGGGCTGATGGTGACGCTGATGCTCGCGGCGCTCGACCAGACGATCGTCGCGACCGCGCTGCCGAAGGTTGTCTCCGAGCTCGGCGGGATCACGCAGTACTCGTGGGTGTTCACGGCGTACATGCTCGGCTCGACGGTGACCGTCCCGCTCTACGGGAAGCTCGGCGACGTTCACGGGCGGAAGCCGCTGTTCCTGGTGTCGATCTCGATCTTCCTGGTGGGCTCGGCGCTCTGCGGCCTCGCGCAGAACATGGTGCAGCTGGTCGTCTTCCGCGCGATCCAGGGCATCGGAGCGGGCGGCATCTTCCCGCTCACGCTCGCGATGGTGGGGATGATCATCCCCCCGCGCGACCGCGGTCGTTACCAGGGCCTGATCGGGTCGGTCTTCGCCGCCGCGTCGATCATCGGCCCGCTGATCGGCGGCTTCATCGTCGACAACTTCAGCTGGCGCTGGATCTTCTACGTGAACTTGCCGGTCGGCGGGCTGGCGATGGCCGTGATCATCGCGACGATGCCGCGCAGGCCGTACAAGCAGGAGCACTCGATCGACTGGCTCGGCGCTGGGATCCTCGCGCTGGGCACGACGGCGCTCCTGCTCGGCCTCGTCTGGGGTGGGCGCGACTACCCGTGGGGCTCGCCCCAGGTGGAGCTGGCGCTGGCCGCCTCCGCGGTGCTGCTCGTGGTCTTCGCGCTCGTCGAGCGCCGAGTGCCCGAACCGATCCTGCCGTTCGACCTGTTACGGAACCGGACGGTCGCGGCGAGCGTCTCCTGCATGGCGCTCGTCGGCGCGGCGATGTTCGGGACGATCAGCTTCGTCCCGCTCTTCGTCCAGGGCGTGATCGGCACCTCGGCCACGTCCTCGGGGGTCGTGCTGACCCCGCTGATGCTCGGCGCGGTGACGACGAGCTTCTTCTCCGGCCAGATCGTCTCGAGAACCGGCCGCTACCGCCCGAACACGCTCATCGGCCCGCTCCTCCTCTGTCTGGGGTGCCTGCTGCTCTGGCAGATGGACGTCCACACGACGAACGGCGAAGCGGCGCGCAACATGGTGATCGCGGGCGTCGGGCTCGGGATGATGATGCAGATCTTCGTCCTCTCGGTTCAGAACTCGGTGCCGCGCCGGGCGATGGGCTCGGCGACGGCGCTGACGCAGTTCTCGCGCTCGATCGGGGCGACGCTCGGCGTCACCCTCATGGGCGTGATCGTGAACCAGCACCTGCCGCCCGGCGTGCGTGGCGCAGGGACGGTGATTCACCGACTTCCGCCCGCGGGGCGCGTCGCGCTCGCCCACGCGCTGCGCCCGGCTTTCCTCGCCGCCGCGATTCTCTGCGTGCTCGTGTTCGTGATCTCGGTCTTCTGGGTGCGCGAGGTGCCGCTGCGGAAGGGGATCGAGGAGGAAGTCGCCGTCGGCGACGAGAGCTCTCCTCAACCGACCCCATTAAGATCTGAGACATGAGCTCGAACGACTTCATGCCGCTGCTCGGCTGGGATCACGTCGAGCTCTGGGTGGGAAACGCGAAGCAGGCCGCCTACTTCTACGAGCACGCGTTCGGGTTCACGGCGACCGCGTACGCGGGGCCCGAGACGGGCGTCCGCGACCGCGCGTCGTATGTGCTCGAGCAAGGGGACATCCGCCTGGTCGTCACGAGCGGCCTGCGTGCCGACAGCGAGATCGTCCAGTACGCGTGCCGTCACGGCGACAGCGCGAAGGTGATTGCGCTGCGGGTCCCGAGCGCGGCGGAGGCCTACCGCCAGGCGGTGCAGCGCGGGGCGCGCGGGACCGAGGAGCCGCACTGGGTCGAGGACGACTTCGGGCGCGTCGAGGTCGCCTCGATCGGCACCTACGGGGACGTCGTCCACGCGTTCGTGAACCGCGCCGACTACGCGGGCCCGCATCTCCCCGGCTACCTATCGACAGTCGAGAACGGGCA
>JBKPLR010000030.1:0-9157 GCA_046731695.1 Actinomycetota bacterium | reverse complement strand
CTCGCGCTCCTACCCGGGGAACGCGTCGAGCTTCTTCATATCGCGCCATTCGGCGGCCCGCTCACGGTCCGCGTGAACGGTTGTGAGACCGCCATTTCGCACGAGCTCGGCGCACAGGTCGACGTCTCCGGCTAGCTATTCGCGCCCTAGGTCCTGCTGACAACGAGGGTCAGCCCCTCGATCCTGTCGATGCGAACGGTCTCGCCGGGGTCAGCTCCCTCGTCGCAGCGCGCCTGCCAGAGCTCGCCGAGCACCCTGACTTCGCCGACCGGGCGGCACGCCTTCACGACCTTGGCGCTCGCGCCGATCATCGCCTCCGCCCCGGTCTTGGGCTTCCACCGTCGGGCGAGGCTCAACCCCCAACCGAGCTCCACGGTCTCGATCGCCAACCCGCCGAGGATCGCGAGCAGGTTCCACGGCCACGGGAGGAAGAGCAAAGCAAGCGCAGTCGCGACGGCAAGCGCCATGCCGCCGATCGTAATCTCGGTGCGCGGCGGACGGGACCGCTGCCGCGCACGCTGTATGGCTTAGCCGACTGCCGCGCTCGGCTTGCGGTACGAGTACCCGCCCTCCTGCTTGGTGGTAAGGCCGAGGAAGACGGCCGCGAGACCGACCACGAGATGCGGAACCCACACGTTCGCCGACTCGTCCGCGAAACCGAAGATCCACGGCGATGCGGCGAGGAAGGCGCCGGCGATAACGTCGATCACGTTGTGGACAGCCATCGGCGCGACCTTCCAGACGCCGAGCTCGTAGTTCGTCAAGAGGCTGTAAGCGATGAGGCCGATGCCGAGCACGATCGGGATGACCGTCGCAGCAGCATGCTCCGAGAACTGGAAGATCCACGGAGCGGCGATGAGCCCAGCGCCGACGATGTAGTCGAGCGGCGCGTGGTACTTGGTCGGGATGAAGCGCATGAACGGCTCCCTTCGACTTCCGGGGTCGACCTGATTCGCACGGGACGCCGATTCGGTTCGGACGGAATACGGGCCGTAGCGCCGTCGTTTTCATCTATGCGCGAGTGACGTATCTCTTTCGTCACCGCATGCCCCCATGAATTGAAGGATGTGAGACGAACTGAGCACGACCCTGTTTGATCCACCAATCCAGGCCCTTCTCGACGAGGCGGAGGAGCGCGGCACCCTCGAGGAGAGCGTCCTCGAGGCGCTCGCGCTCGAGCACGATCTTGACGAGGAGGAGCTCGCGGCGGTCCACGCCGAGCTCGAGTCGCGTGAGGTCGAGATCCTCGCGCCGGCCGAGCCTGCGCGTACCGAGCAGCCCGCGCTGCCCGCGTCCACCGACGCAATGACGCTGCTGATGAACCGCGTCGGCCGCTACCCGCTGCTCACGGCGGCGGAGGAGGTCGAGCTGGCGAAGCGCGTGGAGCGCGGCGACCGCGAGGCCAAGGAGCGCATGATCAACTCGAACCTGCGCCTGGTGATCTCGATCGCCAAGCGCTACCAGAACCGGAACCTGCCCCTGCTCGACCTTTTCCAGGAGGGTGTGATCGGGCTCAACCGCGCGGTCGAGAAGTTCGACTGGCGGCGCGGGTACAAGTTCTCGACCTACGCCACCTGGTGGATCCGTCAGGCCTGCCAGCGCGCGGTGTCGGGGCAGTCGGACACGATTCGCATCCCGACGCACGTGCACGAGCGGCGCGGCAAGCTCGGGCGTGCCCGCGACCGGCTCGAGCTGAAGCTCGGGCGGGAGCCTACGCGCGAAGAGCTCGCCAAGGAGACCGGCCTCTCCCTGCGGCACGTCGACGAGGCACTCGACGTGGCGGAGGCGCCGGTGTCACTCAACCGGTCGATCGGGTCCGAGGAGGACGGCGAGTTCGGCGACCTGTTCTCCGATCCGGAGGCGCTCGACCCCGCCGCGGAGGCGGGGGAATCCCTGCGTCGGCTCGAGATTCGCCGTGCAGTCGCGACGCTGCCGGAGCGGGAGCGCCGCATTCTCGAGCTGCGCTTCGGATTCGACGACGATCCGGCATCGCTGGAGAAGATCGGCCAGGAGCTGGGGCTCACGCGCGAGCGCGTGCGCCAGCTCGAGGCGGCGGCGTTCAACAAGCTCTCCGGAGAGCTCGCCGACCTCGCCGAGGAAGACGACGTGGCGAAAGCCGCGTAACGCTCGGGACAAATCGTCACAAACCAGGCACTCGTACCCCGTTGACTAGAACCGGTGTCGGACACCGGTTTTGACCTTTCGCGGACACGGCTCGACGTAGGATCGGGCCGTGTCGGCGTTTGGTGTTGGGTTCGGCTTAGGCGTGTTCGTCGCGGCCCAGGTCGGACCCGTCACGCTGCTGATCGTCCGCTCGGTGCTGCGCGGGACGCTGCGGATCGGGCTCGCGATGGCGGCCGCGGTCGCGCTCGTCGACATGCTCTACGCGTCGCTGGGGCTCCTCGGAGCGGCGCGCCTCGTCGATGCGGCTGATGGGGCACGCATCGCCTTGGGGCTCGTCGGAGCGGCGGTGCTCATCGTTCTCGGGGCTCGCACGTTTTGGACGGGCTTTCGCGCGCGGTTCGGCTTCGAGACGAGCGCCGAGGTGTCGACGCCGCGGCGCGCCTTCGCCACGGCGTTCGCTGCGACTGCGCTGAACCCGCTCACGATCGCGCTCTGGACCGGCGCCTTCGCCGCAGCAGCTGCGACTACCGCCCAGCATTCCCTGCCCGCGGCGGCCGCACTCCTGAGCGGCGTCGCCCTCGGAACGCTGACCTGGTACACGGCGTTCGTACTCGCCGTGTCCGCGGCCCGGCGGCGGGTAGGACCCCGCCTGCTGCAGGCCGTGGACCTCGCAGCAGGCGCGGGAATCGTCGGGTTCGGCGCGCTACTCGGCTACCGAACGGTGCACCAGCCCTAACCGGCTTCGGAAGTTGCCGGCTCGCCGCGCGGCTCGGGTGCGTGCGCGCCCGCAGGCGCTCCCTTCGGCAGGAGCAAACCGCCCAGCGTTGCCGCGATCGCGGCGAAGATCGCCCCGACGAGGAACGCCAGGTGGTAGCCGCCTACGAGCGCGGCCGCCTGGCTCTCGCCGGCGTCGATGAGATTCGAGGTCCTTGAGGCAGCCACGCTGGAGAGAACCGCGAGCCCGAGCGCCCCGCCCATCATGAACGCCGTGTTGACGACGCCCGAGGCGAGCCCAGCCTCGGTCTGCTCCACGTCGTTCATGGCCGCGAGCAGCACCGGGTTGAACGCCATCCCCGCGCCGAAGCCGAGCAGGATCATGCTCGGCAGGACGTCGACGAGGAAGCTCCCGTCGACCGGAATCCGGATGAACAGCGCCAAGCCGGCCGTCGCGAGGCCGAGCCCGATGGCGAGCGGCCGCGCGATGCCGAACCGCATGACGAGCTTGGCCGAGAGCCCGATCGAGAACACGGCCATGATCAGGCTCGACGGCAGGAAGGCAAGCCCGATCTGCAGCGGGCTGTACCCCAGCACGAACTGCATGTAGAGCGCGCCGAGGAAGAACCACGCGAACATCGCCGCGGCCCACAGCACTCCGACGACATTTGCCGTCGAGAAGTTCCGGCGCTTGAAGAGGCGCAGCGGGACGAGCGGCAGGCGAACGCGCGACTCGATCCACACGAACGCGGCCAGCAGCGCGGCCGCTCCGCCGAGCAGGCCGAGCGTCTGCGCAGACGTCCAGCCCTCCTGGTTCCCGTTCACGATCGCGTAGATCGCGAGCATCAGCGCGCCCGTGACGGTGGCCGCGCCCGCGAGGTCGATCCGCTTGCCTGCGGCGGTCCCGGGCGTTGCCGGCAGCAGCCGCAGGGAGAGGAAGACGACGAGGGCGCCGATCGGCACGTTGACCAGGAAGATCCAGTGCCAGTTCAGGAAGTCCGTGAGCACGCCGCCGAGCACGACGCCGATGCTCCCGCCGCCGGCTGCGACGAAGCCGAAGACGCCCATCGCCTTCGCGCGCTCGGCGGGCTCGACGAAGAGCACCATCATGAGCGAGAGCGAGACCGCCGATGCGACCGCGCCGCCGACTCCCTGCACCGCCCGCGCCGCGACGAGGAACCCCTTCGCGGTCGCGATCCCGCAAAGAAGCGAGGCGATCGTGAACAGCGTGATCCCAATCAGGAAGAGACGCCGGTGGCCCAGCAGGTCGCCCAGCCGCCCGCCGAGCAGGAGGCAACCGCCGTACGTCAGCAGGTAAGCGTTCACGACCCAGACGAGCGAGGTCTCGGAGAAGCCCAGGTCGTCCTTGATCGAGGGCAGCGCGACGTTCACGATCGTCATGTCGAGCACGATCATCAGCGAGGCGAGGCACAGGACGTACAGGGCGAACCAGCGACTGCGGCCTTCCAGGGTCATGAAGCTCCTTTCGTTCGGTCTCGCAGAGTTGGACTCGCCTTCTGTCGGGAATTCATCGGTTCTCCGAACGATGAGTTTTGCGCGCTCATTCCGTCCTTAATCAGATGGGGCCGAGAACGATCTTCTGCGACCTCGGCGAGCTGGCCGAGGCCGACGCCGGCACCGTCGACGCGCTCGCCCGGTTGCAGCTCGCCGTGCGCAGGCGCGGCTTCGAGCTGCGGCTGCTGCGCGCTCCGACGGAATTGGTGTGCCTCCTCGAGCTCACGGGCCTCTCGGGAGTTCTACGACTCGAGCCGCGGCGGGAGCCCGAACAGCGGAAAGACGCGGTCGGTGTCGAGGAAGAACGTCAGCTCCACGATGCGGCCGTCGGCAACCTCGAGCACCTGAAGCGCCCACGGGTCGTAGCCGGAGCCGGTCTCGCTCGGCTTGTACTGGCCGAAGGCGGGCGAGCCGTTCGCCGAGACCGCCGGGATCACGCGTGACCCCTTGCAGCCGATGCCCGGGCCCCACCACCAGGTGAAGATGTCGTCGCGGCCGCTGAGCCACAGGTCGTACGGCGGCATCGACTGCATCGCGTCCTCGTGGATGAGCGAGGTCAGCGCGTCCATGTCGTAGCGCTCGAAAGCCTTCACATAGCGCTCGAGGAGCTCCTGGTCCGGTTGGTCGAGCTCCTTGCCGGTCGTGACGTCCTGCGTTTCCAGGGTTGCCCGGGCCCGCTGGAGCGCGCTGTTGACCGAGGCGACGCTCGTCTCCAGCAGCTCCGCGACCTCGCTCGCCTGCCAGCGGAACACCTCGCAGAGGATCAGCACCGCGCGCTGCCTCGGCGGCAGGTGCTGCAGGGCGGCGACGAACGCAAGCCTGATCGTCTCGCGCGACATGACAACGTCCGCGGGGTCGGCCGGAACGGGCTCGATCCAGGTCACCTCGGAGCGCTCGCTGAGGTTCTCCACGATCGGCTCGCCCGCGGGGCCGAGATCCATGGGGCGGGCGCGGCGCTCTCGGCTCTTGAGCTGGTCGAGACAGACGTTCGTCGCGATCCGGTACAGCCACGAGCGCACGGCGGCGCGGCCCTCGAACCGGTCGGCACTGCGCCAAGCGCGCAGAAGCGTCTCCTGGACAGCATCCTCAGCCTCGAACGGCGACGCCAGCATGCGGTAGCAGTAGGCGGTCAGCTCGCGGCGGTGCTGCTCCAGCTCGCCGAACGCGGGTGCGGTGGTGACGGCTTCTCCCACCCCGCCATACTAGACATGTGGCAGAAGGCTGGAAGACGGCGCGCCTGGACGAGGTTCCACCGTCTTCTGACCGGCCTGGATTCTCGCGAGATGAATACCTGAAGGCGATGGAGAAGCGGGCGCCGCACATCCTCGAGCGCTGGGCCGACGCGGGTAAGCGGTTCCCGCACGAGACCCGCAAGGCACACGACGTGCGCGGCTTCCTGGGCGTCGAGTCGTTCGGCGTGAACGCGTTCGAGGCCAACGGGGGCGACCTGCTCGTCATCCCGCACGACGAGGCAGGCGAGGGCGAGCAGAACGAGGAGCTCTACGTCGTGACCAACGGCCGCGCGCGGTTCACCTGCGACGGCGAGACCGTCGAGCTCGGGCCGGGCGAGGTGCTCTTCGCCAAGCCGGGCGTCAAGCGAGAGGCAATCGCCCTCGAGTCCCCGACGATGCTCCTGATCGTCGGCGGCCGCCCCGGCGAGGCGTATACACCGCCAATCTGGGCCGGTGACTGGAGAGGTTAAGCAGACTCGAGGATCGTCTTCAGGCGGGCGAGGTCCTTCCGGCCCGACCGCTTCATCGCTGAGCGAAGCAGCGGTGCGAGCAGCAGTGACAGGCCCCTAGGGTGGCCGCTGCTCTGCAGCGTCATCCTCGTCCTACCTTCGCCGGTGTCCTCCCACAAGTAGACCGTCTCCATCGGGAACGGCCCTTCCGCGCGGGTCATGGCGAAGCGCTCCCCGGGAACGAGCTCCGTCACTTCGTAGATGTAGTCGGACTCCCGGCCGAGGAACGCGGCGACGAACGCAAGCCTCGAGCCGACCGCGACCGGCTGGCGGTTCCACCGGACATTCGTTACGTCTCCGTACCACTCGCTCGCCCGGGTCGGGTCTGTCACGAATGCCGCGACCTCGCTCCGAGGCCGGTCGATCTCGATCACGTTGCGGGCCCGCACTTGCACGCCGAAAGGGTAGTCACGGCGTCAATCGACGAGCTTGCGCTCCATGGCGTGGATCGAGATTCGCCAGAGCACGAGCCCGAAGGCAACGAGGAAGGCCACACTGCCGAGGTCGTTCAGGGCATGGAAGCCAAAGACCGCGTGACGCACGAGCTGGACGCAGTGGTGCAACGGGTTCAGCTCCGCGAGCGTCTGCGCCCACTCGGGGAGCTGGTTGAGCGGGAAGAACGTCCCGGCGACAAGAAATAGGGGGGTGAGCACCGCGCTGACGATGTAGTTGAAGTTCTCGAATGACGAGGCGAAGCCGGCGACCATGATCCCGAAGCAGGCCCACCCGAACCCCGCGACCCACGCGATTAGGGGGACGGCCAGCATCCCCCACGACGGGTCGAGCCCGAAGAACATCGCGACGATCAGCGGCACGCAGCCGTAGACGGCGGCGCGGGTGGCGATCCAGAGCGACTCGGCGGTGACGAGCTCCTCGGTGTCGACCGGCGCGGCCAGAATCGCGTCGTAGGTGCGCTGGAACTTGTACTTGACGAAGGTCCCGAACATCGCGGGGAACGCGGACGAGAAGAGCACTGCGGTCGCGACGGTCCCGGTAGCGACGAACTCGACGTAGCGGTAACCGCCGATCCGGCTCACCAGCGATCCGAAGCCGAACCCGAACGCGAGCAGGTAGATCGTCGGCTCGACCGTCGAGGAGAATGTCGTCGAGCGCCAGTAAGACGAGAAGTTGACGACCTCGCGCACGAGGACGCCGGTCAGTGCCGAGCGCTCTAGACGGCCCAGCTTCGGGGCACGAGCCTCAGCCGTGCTCATTCGATCTCCTCGCCGGTCAGGAGGACGAAGACGTCCTCGAGGTTAGCGGGCCGACGCTCGCCCTCGAACCGCGAGCCGTCACCGGCGACGCCCAGGATCGAGATGCTCGTCCCGGTGCGGCGCGTGCGCAGTCCCACGGCCGACGCTTCGGCTTGCACTTCAGCGAGCCGCGCCGGCGGCCCGTACACCTCGAGCGCCTCGCGTCCGGCGTGCTTCGAGACCAGCTCCGCGGGCGGGCCGCTCGCCACTCCGCGACCGTGCGACATGATCAGCACGGTGTCGGCGAGCCGTTGCGCCTCTTCGATGTAGTGCGTCGACATCAGGATCGTCGTGCCCTCGGAGCGGAGCGCGTCGATCAGCGCCCAGAGCTCCTGGCGCACCTGCGGATCCAGGCCGACCGTCGGCTCGTCAAGCAGCAGGAACCGCGGCCGGTGCACGAGCGCGCGGGCGATCAGCAACCGCCGGCGCATGCCGCCGGAGAGCTTGTCGACCTTCGCGTCACGCCGCTCGACGAGGTTCGCAATCCGCAGCGAGCGCTCGATCGCCTCGCGTCGGTTGCCGCGCGGCACGCGGTACAGGTGCGCGAACACGAGCAGGTTCTGCTCGACGGTCAGCGTCACATCGAGGTTGTCCAGCTGCGGGACGACGCCGCACTGCGCGCGCGCCGCCTTCGATTCCTCCGGCAGCGGCAAGCCGAGGACCTCCAGCTCGCCCTCGTCGGCAATGGACTGCGCGGTGAGGAGCCTCATCGTCGTGGACTTACCGGCGCCGTTCGGGCCGAGCAGGCCGACGCACGTCCCCATCGGGACGTCGAGATCGAGGTGGTCGACGGCCGTGATCGCCCCGTAGCGCTTGACCACGCCTCGCAGGCGGACTGCGAGCTCGCTCATGCCTTCAGCATGCCAGTGAAGCGCCGCAGCGCCTGGTCGGTGCGCTCCGGGTCTGTTGCTGTGAGTCGGTCGAGGAGCAATCCGCGGATGACCGCGACGAAGAGCGTTGCCGTCGCGGGGTCGAGCCCTTTCGGCTGCCAGCGGGTCTCGAGGAACGAAAGCCAGTCCGCGACCATCGGCCTGCTCCGATCGGGATGCTTCAGCGCGGCGACGTACGTCTCGAAGAAGAGGCGCATGAACGGCGCCCGCTCCTCGGCGCTGACCCAGTCCCAGACCTCTGCGAGGGTGGCCGCGTCGTCTCGGCCGCTCTGTAGATCGGCGAGCAGCCCGGCCAGGCGCCGCCGGATCTCTGCGAGCACCTCGTCGACGAGCTTCTCCTTGCTCTCGAAGTCGTAGAGGAGCATGCGCGGACTCGTGCCGAGCGCGGCCGCGAGGGGGCGCAGGCTTAGGCCTTCCAGCCCGTGCTCGAGGACGTAGTCGGCCGCCTTCGCGAGCGTGCGCGCGCGGCGGGCCGGATCAGGGGGTCTCGCCATTGTCTCCCTGCCGAGTTATGCCGAGTTAGTGGTACAGTCGTTTCATAAACTAGCAGGAGGACCGGCAATGAGCCCCAACGCGATCGTGCGAGCCGATGGGCTCTTCGAGACTACGCTCGGCATCCTGCTCGTGGTCGGCGCGGCCGCCGGCTGGCTCAACGGTGACGACTTCCCCGCTCCGGTCGGCACGGCGTTGATCGTCGTCGTCGGTGTCGCCCTCTTAGCGATCGGCGCCGGTCTCTGGCGCCTGGGAAACGGCGACGTGCCGCGCCAGCTTCTGCGAACGCTCGCGATTGCCAACTCGGTGACCGCGGTCGCCGCAATCGTGTGGCGCGTCGCGGCCGACGGATTCTCCAGCGCCGGGTCCGCGGTCTTGCTGCTGACGGCGGGAGCGCTTCTTGCGCTCGCTAGCCTGCAGGCCGGAAC
>JBKPLR010000029.1:0-12336 GCA_046731695.1 Actinomycetota bacterium | reverse complement strand
CGGACGTTGAACGCGAAGTACTCCACCTGCGTCAGGGGATCGATGTGCACCTGGCTCGCGTACTTCCTCCCGAGCTCGCTCAGGCGGTCGGCCGGGATCGTGTCGAAGATCCAGTCGGCCTGGCCCTGCTCGACCTGGGTGACCTCTGCCTCGACGCTCAGCCCGAACTTGTAGACGATCTCGTCCGGGTTCCCCTCAGGCTGGGCGTCCTTCGACCACAACTTGAAGTGCGGGTTGCGGACGAGCTTGATCTGCTTGTTCGGCGCGTACTGGACCCACTTGTACGGGCCGGTGCCCGGCGGCGGGATGTCGACCTGCTTCGTCGGCGTGCTCGCCGGGAGGATGAACGCGAACGGCACCGCGAGCTTGTCGAGGAACTCCGGGTCAGGCTTCGTCAGGTTGAAGGTGACCTTGTCGCCCTTGACGACGACGCCCTGATCGAGGGTGCATGTCTTCGGCGAGCTCACACATGCGTCGCCGCCCTGGATGACGTTGTACCAGGTGCCGGCGTTGGGGCTCGTCCCGATCTTGAAGAGCCGCTCGAAGGTCGCCTTGACGTCCTTGCCAGTCAGCGTCTGGCCGTTGGAGAACTTGATCCCCTTGCGGAGGGTGAAGGTCCAGGTCTTGCCGCCGTTCGTCGGCTTCGGGATCGACTCCGCTAGGTCGGGGACCTTCTTGAACCCGTCCGGCCCGCTGACGCGCTTGAAGGCGACGAGCCCGTCGTGCGAGACGATCAGGAGCTGCCACTCCTGGAGCGTGTAGTTGACCTGCGGATCCGGCGAGCCCGAAGGGGCCGCGTTCGCAAGGAGGATCATCGTTCCCCCCTTGCCGCCTGCCGCCGGTTGCGAGGACTTCTTCTTGCTCGAGCCGCCGCAGCCTGCAACCAGAACCGCGACCACCAGGACCCCCAACACCACACTCACTGGGCGCTTCACCAGGACCTCCTCCCGTGGGGAACGGACCGCTCAGGAATACGGACGCCGAGCGGCGCCCGGATGTTAGGTGAAGGTGGAGTTAATTCGCGCCGGCTGTTGTCAGCCGTGTAGGCCGGTCATCTCAGACGGACATGCTTCCGGCCACACCGGCGAAGCCGGTATGGCCTCCAGCGTGTCCTGACACGGCGTCGCGAGCGACGCCTAAGCCGCGACGGTTTGCAGTTCGCGCAACGCGGCGAGGCGGGCCAGGGCCTGGCCCTCGAGCTGCCGGACGCGCTCGCGCGTGAGCTCGAGCTCGTGGCCGATCGCCTCGAGCGTCCACGGCTCGCCCTCGAAGCCGAAGCGGAGCTCCAGGATTCGCCGCTCGCGCTCGGGCAGGGCGTCGAGCGCCCGCCGCACGCCCTGGCGGCGGAGCGACTCCTCCGCCTCGTCGAACGGATCGGCAGCCTCGCGGTCGGCGAAGAGATCGCCGAGCTCGCCCTCGTCGTCCGCGCCGACGGTCTGGTTCAGCGACACCGACGCCTGCGCGGCGCCGAGCGCCTCGTCCACGTGCTGGATCGGGAGGCCCGTAGCCTCCGCGAGCTCGTCCTTGGTCGCCTCGCGGCCCAGCTCGACCTCGAGCCGGCGGGCGGCGCGGCCGAGCTTCTGCTGCCGCTCGACCACGTGAACGGGCACGCGGATCGTGCGCGCGTGGTTCGCGACCGCGCGCTGCACCGACTGGCGGATCCACCAGGTCGCGTACGTCGAGAACTTGTAGCCGCGGCGCCAGTCGAACTTCTCGACCGCGCGGTTGAGGCCGAGCGTGCCCTCCTGGATCAAATCCAGGAACGGGACACCGAGGCCTCGGTAGCCCTTCGCGATCGAGACGACCAGTCGGAGGTTCGACTCGATCATGCGGCGCTTCGCGGTCAGGTCGCCGCGCTCGATCGCCTTCGCGAGCATGACCTCCTCGGCCGCGGTCAGCAGCTTGTGCCGGCCGATGTCGGCCAGGAAGAGCTGCAGGCTGTCGGCAGCGCCGACCAGAACCTGGGCCTCAGGCTCAGGCTCCGGAGTCGCCTGCTTCTCGGCCTCCTCGGGCTCGGAGGCGTGCTCGCGCACCTCGAGGCCGGTCGCCTCGAGCTCGCGCTGCAGGGCCTCGACCTCGTCGTCTGCGAGGTCGTGCTCGAGCGCGAAGGCCTCAAGCTCCGCGGGCACAAGGTAGCCGCGCTCCTCCGCGCCCTCCAGCAGCGCGCGCGCAGGCTCGGTTTCGAGCAGCTCGTGAAGCTGATTCTGGGTCAATTTCTCCTCTTCGGTCTTAGACGTCGCTTGTACCTCGATCTTTCGCACTGTACGGCGATTTTCCTCGCGTGAACAGGGGTACGGGCACCTGTTTCAGGCTTGTTACAAACGAACGCGGTACCCGAACTTCCTATTCCGCGACGGCGGCCTCTTCCTTGGTTTGCGTACGCGCAGGGAAGTCGAACTCGACCTTCCCCTCATCGTTCAAGACGAGGCGCGCGCGAAAAGGTTTGCCGGCACGTGACCGGAATCCGGAGATGACCTCTTTCGTTCGGCCCTCTTCGAGCAGCTGACGGGCGATCTCCGGCGTGAGCGTCCGGCCGGCGACGCGCTTCCAGATCACAAAGCCGCACCCTGTCTCCTCGCGGCTCTTCCAGCTCGTGCAGCCGTAGGCCTTCGAGTTTTCCTTGATGATCTCGCCGGTTTCGGCCCCGCAGCGCGGGCAGGGGCCGAGCTCGACGCGCTCCGGACGGAGCTTCTCCTTGTCGAGCGCGGCGATCTTCTCGACGGTCCCGCGCGTGAACTCCGCGATGTCGTCGATGAACTTCTTGCGGTCGTCGCCCCCATGCTCGATGTCGGTCAGCCGCTTCTCCCAGTCGCCGGTCAGCTCGGGTGAGGTGAGCGGGTGCTCTTCGAGCATCGTTATCACCTGGAGCCCCTTGGGCGTTGGCTGGAGGTCCTTCGCAACGCGCTCGATGTACTCGCGGCGGATGAGGGTCTCGATCGTCTCGGCGCGAGTGGCGGGCGTGCCGAGGCCGCGCTCCTTCATCGCCTCCCGCAGCTCCTCGTCGTCGACGAGCTTTCCGGCGGTCTCCATCGCGGAGAGCAGCGTCGCCTCGGTGTACCGCGGCGGCGGCTTCGTCTCCTTCGCCTCGACCTCGGCTGCGGCGCACACGACCTTCTGGCCCTGCTCGAGGGCCGGGAGCTCGGCGCTTTCGTTCTCCGCGTCCTCGTCCTGCCGCGACTTCTTCTCCTCGTCGGACTCGAGCCCGTAGACACCGCGCCAGCCGGCCTCGAGCGTGACCTTGCCTTTGGTGCGGAAGCGCTCCTCCTCGACGAGCGTGACGATCGTCGTCCGCGCGTAGCGGGCCGGCGGGTGGAAGACCGCGAGGAAGCGGCGGGCGACGAGGTCGAACACGCGCCGCTCGTCGGGCGAGAACGTGCCGATGTCGTGCTCGACGTCGGTCGGGATGATCGCGTGATGGTCGTCGACCTTCGAGTCGTTGACGACCCGCGCCAGCGGCAACTGCTCGAGCGCCTGCACGTACCGCGCGGCGGCGGCGTACTCCGCAATCGGCTCGAGCGTTCCTGCCGTCGGCTTCAGCTGCGGGACGAGGTCGCCGGAGAGCCAGCGCGAGTTCGTGCGCGGGTACGTGATCGCCTTCTTGTTCTCGTAGAGCGACTGCGCGGCCTGCAGTGTGCGGCGCGCGGAGAACCCGAAGCGGCGGTTCGCGTCACGCTGCAGCGAGGTCAGGTCGTAGAGGAGCGGCGCGCGCTCGGACTGCTCCTTGCGCTCGACCGACTCGACTGTGCCTGCCTTACCGGAGACCTTCGCGACGATCTCTTCGGCCCGCTTGGCGCCCCCATCGCCCATGATCCTGGTCTCTTCGCCCTCGAACCAGAGACCCTCGTAACGAGGATCGAACTGCGCGTGGACGAGCCAGTACGGCTCGGGGACGAACGCCTGGATCTCGCGCTCACGCTTGACCATGAGCGCGAGCGTCGGGGTCTGCACGCGGCCGAGCGAGACCACGCCTCCGACCCAGGCGCGGCCGCGAATGGTCGCCGCCCGTGTGGCGTTCATGCCGACGAGCCAGTCCGCCTCCGAGCGCGAGCGCGCGGCGGCCTCCAGCTGGTGCAGCTGGTCGCCGGGGCGGAGCCGCTCGAAGCCCTCGCGGATCGCCGTCTTCGTCATCGAGTTGATCCAGAGGCGCTCGACCGGCTTTTCGACGCCTGACGTCTCGTAGATGTACGCGAAGATCAGCTCGCCCTCGCGGCCGGCGTCGCAGGCGTTCACGACCCGGTCCACGTCGTCGCGCTTCAGCAGCTTGTGGATCGCCTTGAGCTGCTTTTCCGCTTTCTTGTCACGCGCGCGCAGCTTGAACTCGTCCGGGACGATCGGAAGGTCGGCCATGCGCCACTTCTTGAAGCGCTCGTCGTAGTCCTCGGGGTTGATGAGCTCGACGAGATGGCCGACGGCGAACGTGACGATCGTGTCGTCGGACTCGTAGGACGTGTCATTGTTTTCGAAGCTCCCGGGCAGCGCGTCGACGATGTCGCGCGCGACCGACGGCTTCTCTGCGATGACGAGTGTCTTCACGTCATCCACCGTAGCGAACGGATGGAAATATGCGGATTACGTCCCATGATCTCGCCCCTCTACCTGGTCATCGGCTTTGCGAGCTGGCCGGTCGTGAAGGGTCTTTACCGTCTTCGCGTCCAAGGCCTCGAACACCTTCCCGAGGGAGGCTTCGTTCTCGCGGCCAACCACACGTCGAACTTCGACCCCTGGCCCCTCGGCATGCCACTCCTGCCGCACAGGCAGCTGCGTTTCATGGCGAAGTCGGAGCTCTTCAACCCGGTGCTCGCGCCGATCCTGCGCGCCGGCGGCGCGTTCAAGGTCCGCCGCGGCGAGGGCGACGTCGAGGCGATGCGGACCGCGACGGAGCTCGTCCGGGCCGGCGAGATCGTCGTCATGTTCCCGGAAGGCACGCGGCAGCGGAAGGGCCTGCGCAAGAAGCACGTCGCGCGCCCGCACACCGGCGCAGCGCGCATCGCGCTGAACGCGAAGGCTCCGCTGGTGCCCGCGGCGATCGGCGGCACCGACCGTCTGATGCGGCTTGGGCCGTTGCGCGTCGCCTACGGGGAGCCGATTGACGTCTCCGACCTCGATGGGCTCGAGATGAAGCCCGCCGCCGAGCAGGCGACCAGCCGGCTGATGGCGAGGATCGAGGAGCTGCGCGCCAGCCTGTGAGACCGCTGCTCGTCATCGACGGCGACTCGCTCGCGCACCGCGCCTACCACGCGATGCCGAAGACGGTGCGGCTCGGGTGCGTGCTCGGGTTCACGAATATGCTCGTGCGGCTCTGGGAGGCGGAGAAGCCGCGCGCGGTCCTCGTCGGCTGGGACTCGCTCGGTCATCCGACCTACCGCAACGAGGCGTTCGAGGCGTACCAGAGCGGCCGCGTGTTCGACCCCGAGCTCGTCGAGCAGCTCGACATGCTCCCGGAGATGGTGGCGGCGCTCGGGTTCGCGAATGCCAAAGGCCCGGGCTACGAGGCCGACGACTTCCTCGCAGCCGCGGTCGCGTCCGAGGAGGCACGGGGCGGGTCGGCTCTCGTCGCGACCTCGGACCGTGACGCGTTCGCGCTGGCGAGCAACCGAACGACGATCCTGCAGCCCGTGCGGGGCGTCTCGGAGCTCGCACGGATCGGGCCCGCTGAGGTCCGCGAGCGCTACGGCGTCGAGCCCGAGCAGGTGCCTGACTTCATCGCCCTGCGGGGCGACCCTTCGGACAAGCTCCCGGGCGCTGCCGGCGTCGGCCCGAAGAAAGCCGCCGACGTGCTGCGGGAGTTCGGGACGCTGGAGGACGCGTTGGCGGCTGGGCGCTTCTCGGCCGAGGCGGAGGACTTGCGGCTCTACCGCCGAATTGCGGCGCTGGACGCCTCCGCCCCGCTCCCTTCTCTCGCAGACGTATCCCCAACGTGGGCGGAGGCGTCCGGCCTGGCGCGCAAGTGGGACCTGAACGCGTTGGCCGACCGGCTGGCAAAGTTGGCCTGATGGATGCCTGGCTCACGCACGCGCGCGACGCGCTCGCCGCAGCCACCGGGGTACCCGCCTCGGAGCTCGAGCTCTCCGACGAAGACGTGGGCGAGCTGCTCGATCTCGCGCGCATCGCCGCGCACGACTCGGGCGAGCGGACGAACGCGCCCCTCCTCTGCTACCTCGTCGGCCGAGCGCAGGGCGAGCAGCCGCTCGGCAAGCTGGCCGACGCCGTTCGATCGAATTCATAAGCCACCCCAAGCTCGCGGAGCTCCATCCGACCGAGCCGCACGTCGAGACGCGGGCGCGGCTGGAGGCGCTGCTCGAGGCCTTCGAGATCGTGGAGGGCACGCCGGCCTCGCGTGAACAGATAGCGCGCTGCCACGAGCAAGCCTACATCGACCAGATCGAGGCGGTCGACGTGCCGACGCTGCTCGACCCGGACACCGTCGCCTCGGCAACGAGCTACGAAGCCGCCCTGCTTGCCGCCGGTTGCGCGATCGAGGCCGTGGGCCGCGGCGGGTTCGCGCTCGTCCGCCCACCGGGACACCACGCGCTCCCGGGACGCGCGATGGGCTTCTGTCTCTTCGACAACATCGCGATCGCGGCTCGTCACGCGCTGGCGGAGGGGATGGATAGGGTCGCGATCGTCGACTGGGATGTCCACCACGGCAACGGCACCGAGGAGATCTTCCGCGGTGACGACACGGTGTTCTTCGCCTCGCTGCACCAGTGGCCGTTCTACCCCGGCACGGGCGGCCCCGGCGAGGGCGACGAGACGACACTGAACGTCCCACTCCCGGCCGGAACGGGCGACAAGGGCTACCTGCAGGCCTTCGACGAAATCGTCGCGCCCGCCGTGCGGGGGTTCGAGCCGGAGCTGGTGCTCGTCTCCGCCGGCTTCGACGCACACGCCCAGGACCCGCTCGCCGCGATGCTCGTCACGGCGGACGGATTCCGCGAGCTCGCTCGGCGGTCGGCCGAGCTCGGCCCGCGCGTCGCCGCCGTGCTCGAGGGCGGCTACGACCCGATCACGCTGCCGGGTCTCGTGGGCGCGGCGGCCGACGGCTTCAGCGGGTAGGAGCCTCGACGAGCCGCAGGAGCTTCCGGCCGGCGTCGAGCTCGGCCTCGGCCCCAAGAGGGAGCGTGATCATCGGATCCGGGTGCCCGGCCTCGACGTTCGCGAGGACCGGGATTCCCGAAGGCTCCGTCCGCTGGGCAACGATCTCCCACAGGGCCGTCGGGTCCGAGTAGCCGTACGGCCGCGCAAAGACGAGCCCCGCCGCAGCCTCGAAGACGCCGAGCTGCTCCAGGTCGGTCAGGTACGAATCGATCTCACTCGGCGGGAGGGCCAGCTCGGAGGTTTCGAGGATCAGGATCGATCCCGCCGGATCGAGCCAGGCGTCCGAGCCCTTGAGGTGCCAGCAGATCGTTTCGAAGCACCCGACCAGGAGCGGCCCGCTTGCCTCGCCTTCGCGAACCGTGACCCAGCCCTCGCTCTGGCGCAGCTCACGGGGCCGGGTCAGGTCGGCCTTGACATCCCAGTCGAGCAGCTCGTCGGTCCAGGTCTCCGCCGGCAGGAAGTCGATCGGCTCGGCGCCGAACCAGGCTGCGCGCAGATACCGGTCGGTGTGTGGAAGCACGGCTGGGAACTCGCCGAGCTCCGGTACCAGCGCCGGGCCGTGAAACGTCGAGAGGCCGGCATGCTTCGCGAGCGCCCAGTGCAGCACCGTCATGTCCGAATAGCCCTGGAAGACCTTCGGGTGGGCGCCGATGAGGTCGTAGTCGAGAAGCGGCAGGAGCTGGTTCGAGTGGTTCCCGCCGATCCCGGCGAGCACGACGCCGACGTCGTCGTCGGCGAAGGCCCGGTGCAGGTCGTCGGCGCGCGCCTCGGCCGGAGCCGAGAACCAGCTCTCGGTTCCGGCGGCGTTCGGCATCAACCGGACCTGCAGCCCGAGTGATTCGAGGTAGCCCGTTCCCCGCTCGACACGATGCGGCCAGACGCCCACCGCGCCGAACGACGGCGAGACGATCGCGACGGTGTCCCCGGCCCGCACCCGAGGCGGCTTCGTCAGGCGCCGCACGAGGCGAACCTATCCGGAAATGACGACGGCCGGCCTCTGGTCTGGGCCGGCCGTGTCGCCGAGGAAGCACAGAGCCACCGCGCTTCGACACCTACAGGAAGACAGTGTCGCTCTGAAGTATCGGTTTTTTCGGCCCGGGGACGTGGGTGAACCGTATCCCCCGCCGTGGGTGATTTTTAGGCTGCCCTGGCCGAATTCAGCGCTTCCAGCGCCTCGCGGCGGGAGGACACACCGAGCTTGCGCAGGAGGCTCTTCACGTGCGAGCGGACCGTGTGCTCCGAGATGTAGAGCCGTGCCGCGACCTCGTCGGTACCGAGGTGCTCGTCCAGGAGCAGCAGCACCTCGACCTCGCGGGCGCTGAGCGCGTCGGCAATCGCGTCCGGCACGCCGCGCGTCCCGCCTTCGCGCACCTGCTCGAGCAGCCGGCGGGCGACCTCACCGGAGAGCGCGGCCTCGCCGTGCCCGACTCCGCGCAGGAACTCGACGATTCGCTCCGGCGGCTCGCTCTTGAGCAGGTAGCCGGCCGCCCCGCCCCGGATCGCCGAGAGCAGGTTCTCCTCGGTACCGGAGGCGGTCAGGATGACGACCTCGCACTCGGGCGCGGCCTCGCGGATCCGGGGCAGCGCGCTGAGACCGTCGAGCCCGGGCATCGAGAGGTCGAGGAGCACGAGCTGCGGCAGCAGGTGCCGCGCGAGCTCGATCGCCTCCTCCCCGTCCGCGGCTTCGCCCACGACCGAGAAGTCGTGCTGACTCAGGAGCGCGGCAAGCGCACCCCGCGTGATGGGATGGTCGTCGACGAGCAGGACCCGCACGCAACGCTTATCGGCAGCCGTCGCCGTGCCGACAAGTGTTTCGTGCGACGCGAAGACCGTGACGACTATCAGGCGTGGCTCTGGAGCGAAGTGCTCCTGATCGGGCTGCTCGGCGCTGTGCTGGCCCTGTTCGTCGCCTACCCGAGCCTCCGCAACACCTACGCGCTGCCCCAGGTTCGCCTCGTGCTCGACACCGCGGTGATGCTCGCCGCTGCGATCGTCGCCGTGCTCGCCGGGATCCGGTTCTCGGTCGACGGCCGCCGCCTGGATCTCCTCCTTTGCGGCGGGTTCGCGGCGGCGGCGGCGGCGACGTTCGCGTTCTCGATCGCTCCCGTCCTCGGCGGCGACCCCGTGCACCGGACCGAGTTCTGGGCCGGTATCGGCGGGCGCCTGTTCGCGGCAGTCCTGATCGCGGCCGCGCCGTTCTCGCGGAGGCGCGTGAACGCGCGTGGGCGGGCGCTCGGCGAGATGCTCTTCTCGGTCGGGATCGTGCTCGGGCTCCTGTGGGGCATCGCCGACCGGGCCGGGGGTTCGCTGCCGGTCGTCGCCGACGTCGGCGCCGAGCAGCCGTTCGAAGTGGTCGGCGCACTCGCAGCGCAGGCGGTGCTCTCGCTCGTGGCGATGGTGGGCTGGGGGCTGAGGTTCCGCGCGCGCGGCAACGACCTCGACCGCTGGCTGTGCCTCGCCGCGACCCTGGCGCTCTTCGCCGAACTCCACTACGTCTTCACGCCGCTCCTCTCGAGCCGCTACGTCTCTCAGGGCGACTTCCTGCGCCTGCTCTCTTACAGCGTCCTGCTCGTCGGGGTGTGGCGCGCGATCCGGTTCGCGGAGTTCGGGCGCGCGGTGGCCGAGGAGCGCGCGCGTGTCGCCCGCGAGATCCACGACGGGCTCGCCCAATACCTCTTTGCCGTCTCGACGCACGCGAGCCGGCTCGAGAGCGGCGGCCCCGCTGAGGAGATCCTCCCGCAGCTCAAGGAGGCCGCGGCGGCCGCGCAGCAGGAGGCCCGCTTCGCGGTGCTGGCGCTCTCGTCCGCGGGCGGGTCGGCGCCGTTCGACTCGGCGCTGCGGCGCTACGTCGACTTCCTCACCGCCGACGGGCAGCTCGAAGTCGATCTCGAGATCCAGGAGGGGATCCGGCTCGCCGCCGACGAGCAGATCGAGGTGTTCCGCATCGTCCAGGAAGGGCTCGCAAACGCGCGGAAGCACGCGGGCGCGCGGCGGGCGGAGGTGCGGATCGAGGAGCGCGAGGGCGAGCGCTACGTGACGGTGGTCGACGACGGCACGGGCTTCGACGAGACGGAGATCGCCGCCGGCCAGGGCCTGAAGAACATACGGGCGCGAGCAGCGTCGATCGGGGGCGGATTCCGTTTGGTTTCGGCGCCCGGCCGCGGAACGGCGCTCGAAGTCGTGCTGCGGGCCTAGTCCCTACTCCGGGCGGTGCGTGACCGCCTCGAGATTGTTTCCGTCGGCGTCGTGGACGTACGCGGCGTAGTAGCTCTCGTGATAGTGCGGGCGGAGCCCCGGCGCGCCGTTGTCCTTGCCGCCTGCCCCTACCGCTGCCTCGTAAAAGGCATCGACGGCCTTCCTGTCGGGTGCGCTGAACGCGACGTGCGTCGCTCCACGCTCGTCGCTCGAACCGAGCCAGAAGTCCGGGATGCCCTCCCCGGTTCCGAAGCCGGCGGCACCCTCGAACTCCATCTGCAGCGAGTAGCCGAGCGGCGCGAGGGACTTTCGATAGAACTCCTTCGCCTGCTCGAAGTCGCTCACGTTGGCGGTGACGTGGTCGATCATGGCTCCCTCCGGTCGCGGGGCTCGATTATCGCTACTCCCCCTACCAGTCGTCGTCCGAGTAGAAGCGCGGCCAGACGTCGCGCGTCCGCTCCCGGAGCGTGTCGATCTCTTCCGCGGTCAGCTGTCCGCGCCAGCGGCCGAGGCTCGCCGCGCTGTCCAGCTCGACCGCGTGCGGCCTGGCAAGCTCAGCGGGATTCTCCGGCGCCGTGGCGCGCTGGATTTCCGTCCGCGCCTCCTCGGTCAGCTGGAGGCCGAGATCGCGGTAGAGGCGCTCGAAGGTCACCAACGGCTCGAGCGATGCGTCCTCGTGGCGCAGGAAGACCCAGCCCGGATGACGGTCGCGGTAGCCGGCGACTGCGTGGTAGAGCAGCCGCCAGAGGAGCGCGGCCTGGGCAAGGATGTCGCCCGGCCGCTCGGCCTGCTCGCGGATCTCGTCCTCATACGGCCCCAGCACCTCGGGCAGCCGGCCTTCGTCTAGGAACTCCGCGAAGCTGTGCTCCCAGCCGAGCCGCTTCAGGCTCGCGGCGAAGGCCGCTGGGTGCCGGATCAGGGCAACGACCTGCATGCCGAAGCTCTGCGCGAGCCACTCCGCCGAGAGCAACGCGATCGGGTCTTTGACGAGCGGTCTGCGGGCGTCGTGTCGCCTCTCCCGCAGACGCAGGTAGTCACGTGGAATCCTGGCGACGTCGCGCCAGCTTCGGGCCCACCGCAGCTGCGCGCCGAGGTCGTAGCGGAGGGCGAGCGTCCGCTCGAGCCCGGGCCGGTAGCGGCTTTCGTTCTCGGCGGTCACGACGGTGAAGTAGCGATCGAACCCGGCGGGGCTGATGCCCTTGGGCGCCTTCGGGCTGAACGGCTCGTGGACGTATGCGACGCCGGGAGCGAGCGCAAGCATCCGCCCCACCCACGTCGTTCCGGACCGGTGCGCACCGGTGACGAGGATCGGCGGGCCGGCGCTCAGGCCCATTAGCGCTTTCTGCGGTACGCGAAGCCGATGGAGTCCAGGTCGTCATCCGCCGCGCGCTCCGAGACGTCCGGCCGCGGAGCGTGGGCGATTGCCCCGTCCTTCAGATCCTCCTGGACCGACGCGTCCATGCCGACCAGTGCGTGCGAGCCGACGCGGCGACCGTCCCGGACACTGGTGTTCACGCCGAGCCAGGCTTCCTCTCCGACGACGGCGCTGCCGGAGAGGATCACACCTCCCGTGACGCTGGCGCTCCTCTGCACATGGGCGCCGTGCCCGACCAGCTCCGCCAGCTCGAGCGAGTACTCGGGCGCGAAGTCGACGTCGTGGCGAAGCGCGATGTAGCGCTGCGGCAGCACGGGTGCGCGCGGAAGGAAGTCCTGGAAGCGGACGAACGCGAACCCGGGCGCCTTCGCCTGGTCGAGAACTGCGGCGTAGCGTTCTCGAGAGAGCATCGGCCCGATAATAGGAAGAGCCCCGTTTCCGGGGCTCTTCCAGTAGCAGGCCTGTAAGCCGGATTCTGTCGCGGGTGACCATCCTTCTGTGCGGCTACCCGGCTCCTCGGCGGGCCGCCTCGGCGGAGCCTGTTCGCCTTGCACCGGACGGGGTTTGGCTAGCCGCCGTGTCGCCACGACGCTGGTGGGCTCTTACCCCACCGTTTCACCCTTACCTTCGACGTCTCGCGAGATCCGTCGCCGGCGGTCTCCTTTCTG
>JBKPLR010000028.1:0-14933 GCA_046731695.1 Actinomycetota bacterium | reverse complement strand
CGGCGGGACTAGTGATCCACGTCAAGACGGGGACAGTGCTGGCGTTGACGACCAACCTCGGCTACGCCACCGCCGTCTCCCCGCCGCCGCCGAAGAAGGGGACGCCCGACCCGCCTACGCTGTTACTGCCGTTCATCCGATGAGTTCGGCTGCGAGTAACGGTCTATACGACATGAGCAAGGTGAGGGTGCACATCTCGGTTTCGGTGGACGGGTACGTCGCCGGCCCCAACCAGAGCCTGGAGAATCCGCTCGGCGAGGGCGGGGAGAGCCTCCACGACTGGATGGTCGCGCTGACGGCATGGCGTGAGCCGCACGGGCTGGAGGGCGGCGAGGTAAACACGAGCACCCCGGTGGTCGAGGAGTCGCTGGCGAACGTGGGCACCGAGATCATGGGCCGCGGGAAGTTCGGCGGCGGGCCCGGCCACTGGGGCGACGAGCCGTGGCGCGGGTGGTGGGGCGACGAGCCGCCGTTCCACATTCCGGTGTTCGTGCTCACCCATCACGAGCGGGAGCCGCTGACGCTCTCGGACACGACCTTCACCTTCGTGACCGAGGGGATCGAGTCGGCGCTCGACCAGGCGCGGACGGCTGCGGCCGGGGAGGACGTCCTGATCGGTGGCGGGGCCAGTGCCATCAACCAGTACCTGGCGGCGGGGCTGGTCGATGAGCTCGAGCTGCACATCGTCCCGCTGGTACTCGGCGGCGGCGCGCGGCTCTTCGACGGGCTCGGCCCCGAGCTCCGGCTCGAGCAGGTGCGGGCAATCGAGGCGCCCGGCGTCACGCATCTCAAGTACCGCGTTCGCACGCGGTAGCGCGAGGGCGCTTCGCAGAGGTGGCGCGCCGAGCGGTCGAGGTGGATACTGGGGTTGTCGCGAAGGAGATTTCGATGGAGAACGAGTTCGTCCGTGTGACTGAGGACGGGCAGGTCAGCCGCCTGACGCTTGCGCGGCCGGAGAAGCGGAACGCGCTCAGCCTCGCTCTTATGCGGGAGGTGATCGCCGCATTCGAGGCGATTCCCGGCGAGACGCAGGCGGTGGTCCTCGCCGGTGAAGGCCCGGCCTTCTCCGCAGGTCACGACCTCGCCGAGATGCTCGACCGGGGCGAGGAGTTCTACGACGAGCTCTTCGACGCGTGCACCGTGATGATGGAGGCGATCCATCGGGTTCCACCGCCCGTAATCGCGCGTGTGCACGGCCCGGCGTTCGCGGCAGGCTGCCAGCTCGTCGCCGCCTGTGATCTCGCAGTGGCAGCCGAGAGCGCCACGTTCGCCACTCCCGGCGTGAGGATCGGACTCTTCTGCTCCACTCCGATGGTCCCCGTGAGCCGAGCGGTCGGCCGCAAGCGTGCGATGGAGATGCTCCTGACGGGCGAGCCCATTTCCGCGCAGACCGCGGCCGAGTGGGGACTCGTGAACCGGGTCGTGCCCGACGATGAACTCGATTCGGCCGTGGAAGAGCTCATTACGCAGATCACCCGCTCCAGCCGGCTCGTGACGGAGATCGGTAAGCAGGCCTTCTACGCCCAGTTGGACCTCGACGAGCGCGGCGCCTACGAGCTGACGAGGACGGTCATGGCCTCCAATGCGCAGCTCGAGGATGCCCAGGAAGGCATTGGCGCTTTCGTGGGCAAGCGCCAGCCGGCCTGGACTAACAGGTAACGCTGATCGCATCCGAGGGCGGAGTCGTCATGACGCGACGACCTGGTGGCGCACCTCAGATGTCTAGTAGCCGCTGTAGCGCTCGGCGATGATGTTCTCCTCGAGCACTCCCGCCTCCTGGAGCGCGCTCTGCACGCCCTCGGCCATCGCCGGCGGGCCCGCGACCAGGAACGTGTGCTGGTTGAGGTCCTCGTCGAGATAGTCCTTCACGAACTGGCCGTCCACCTTTCGCGCCTCCCCGTCCCAGCCGGGGTCTTGGGTCATGGTGAGGATGAGCCGGAAGTCGGGCAGCGCTTGCTCGAGTTCGCGGAGCTCGTCGAAGAAGGCCGTCGACTCGCGGTCGCGGTTCGAGTAGATGAGCGTCACGCGGTAGGGGAGCCGCTCCTCGCTGATGTAGCGGAGCATGCTCCGAAAGGCGGTGATCCCGATCCCGCCGGCAACGAACACGAGCGGCCGAGACGGATCTTCTGGCAGCGAGAATTTTCCCTTCGGCGGCTCGACCTCGACCTCGCTCCCCACCGGAAGCATGCGCAGCGTTCGCTTGAAGGCGCTGTCCCGCATGCGGGTGGCGAAGCCGAGCACGCCTTTCTCGTTCGGCGAGGTCACGACCGTGATGTGCCGGCGCAGCCCTTTGTCGTCGTCGTCGCCGACGCTCGGGAGCGTGACGAAGAAGTACTGACCGGGCCTGAAGTCCACCTCTTCGCCCAGGAGATCGAAGGTCACGAAGAGCGTTCCCTTCGCGACCTCCTGTTTTTCCTTGATCTCCGCTCGCACGCCTAAGTCCTCTCCATCGACGAATTCCTTCTCCGTTACGTCGTTCGTATCCGGCGCGCGCCGGTTCTTACGTTCGCCGTGCGGCACCGATCGGGCAGCCGTCGGGCACCCAGGTAAGGACGGTGCCCGCGGCGACACCAACTCCTCCGACACCGAAGAACGAGGAGAGCACGTTGCACAGCAAGGACATGGACGGCGAGGTACTCGCCAAGTGAGCCTCGCCGAGCTCAGGGGCGATGTCGTCATCCTCGCCTGCGCGATCAGCGCGGGCATCCACGGCGCGCTTGTGCCCGGCCACCTCGACGAAGGCATCGGCGCAGGCCTTGGCTTCGTCGGTGCGACCGTCGCGCTCGCCGGGCTTGTCGTGTGGCTGACTTGGCGGCCGGCGAACGCATCGGCCCTCGCAGCTGTGGCGCTCACGTTGGGTGGACTGCTCGCGAGCTACGCGCTGGCGACGACGACGGGCTTGCCGGTCCTCCACCCCGACCCCGAGCCGGTCGACGGCCTCGCCCTCGTCACCAAGGCGATCGAGGGCATCGGCCTGCTCGCTGCATCGGGCCTGCTCTGGCGACCCCGAGTCGCCGCGACCCTCGCACAACCGAAAGGAAGACTGACATGAACACGCATACCTACCGCCCCCTCCCTCTGGCGCTGACGATGCTGATCGCGCTCTTCAGCGCCCTCATCGCGCTTGCCGTCGCCGGCGGTCACGACGCCGCCGCGCACGGCAACGGCGACCAGCACGCGACGGCGCACACGACCGCCGCTGACAACGCTGCGCGGATCTCGCGGAGTGAGTTCGCTCTCCGCCAGGAGATGCGCCAGCTCTGGGAAGACCACATCACCTGGACCCGCCTGGCGATCATCAGCCTGACGACCGACTCTCCGGACACCGAGGCCACGGTCGGGCGGCTGCTCAAAAACCAGACCGATATCGCCGACGCGGTGAAGCCGTTCTACGGCGAGGCGGCCGGGAACGAGCTCACCCGGCAGTTGCGGCTGCACATCCTGATCGCTGCAGACGTGGTCGCCGCCGCGAGGGCGGGCGATCAGGCCCAACTCGCCGACGCGCAGGCGCGCTGGCTGGCGAATGCCGACGACATCGCCGCAGTCCTGAACAGCGTCAACCCGAAGTACTGGAAGCTGGCGACGATGAAGGCGGAGATGCACAAGCACCTGGACCTGACGACACAGGAGGCAGTCGCGAGGCTCCAGGGGAACTGGAGCGCGGACGTCGCCGCCTACGACCAGATCCACGAGCACATCCTTCACATGTCCGACCTCTTGTCGAGCGGGCTCGTGAAGCAGTTCCCAAACCGCTTCCACTAACCGCACGCCCGTGCCCGGATCGTCCCGGAGCGGCGCTTCGCCTCCGGGACGACTCGTGGTCCGGGAGAGGTGACGACCTCACTCGCCAGTGGTCGCGCGACGATCAGCCCGTCGCCGCTAGTCGCGAGGTAAGGACCGCGGACGAGCCGTCACGAAAGAGATATGCAAACGAAAATGGCGACGAAGGTTCGGCACCACAAGGTCCAGCGCTGGCGGCGTGAGCAGCTCACTGAGTCGGGCTTTCCGCTGACACTCGCGGCGCGCCTGGCCGGGGACGCGCGCTACGACCTGCACGCGCTGATCGAGCTGGTCGAGCGTGGCTGTCGGCCTGAGCTGGCCGCACGAATCGTCGCGCCCTTGGACGACGAGGTCGCCGCATGAGCACCGTTACCCATACAGTCGCGGACAGAATGGAGTCGACGACTCACACACCGGCTGCGGCTTCGTCTCACCCGCGCACGCTCCTCGATGAGGAGTCGCGGGTCTGGCTGCGCGATCTGCGGTCGGAAGGGCGAACGAAAGATCAGGCCGTCGCGCGCCTGCACGCTCTGCTCCTGCGCGCGGCGCGGTTCGAATGCGCCCGGCGACGCCCGGCGCTCCCGCATCTGCGCGGCAACGACCTCGACGACATCGCAAACCAGGCCGCCGACGACGCGCTTGTCAGCGTGCTGGCTCGGCTCGACGATTTCCGCGGTGCGAGCCGCTTCACGACGTGGGTGTACAAGTTCGCGCTGCTCGAGGCGGCGGTGAAGCTGCGCAAGCGCTCCTGGCAGGGGCGGGAGGTACCGCTGGAGCCGGAGACCTGGAGCCTCTTCACCAGCGCGGGGATCGAGCCCGACGTGGAGGTCGAGCAGGGCCAGCTGCTGGCGACGCTGCAGGAAGCGATTGCGCTGGTTTTGACCCCGCATCAGCGCCGTGTGCTCGTCGCGCTCGCGCTCAACGGCGTCCCGATCGACGTCCTCGCTGAGCGCCTGGGCACCAACCGCGGTGCGCTCTACAAGACGCTGCACGACGCGCGGCGAAAGCTGCGCAAGCATCTCGCCGAGCAAGGCCTGTCCGTTGATGCACTATTGGAGGAGGCGTAGTAATGGAGCGACCGGAACTCAAGCAGGGGCTTGGCCGGCTCCTCGGACCGGCGGGGCCGGAAGTCAGCTGCGACGTCTGCTTCGATGAGCTCGACCGCTACGTCGAGCTTGAAGTGGCCGGCCGTGACGCCGACGCTGCGATCCCCGGTTTGCGTGCGCACCTGGAAGGGTGCCCCGCCTGCCGCGAGGAGCACGAGAGCCTGTACGCGCTCATCAGCGGCGAGCAGGCTCTCTGACGCGCTAAGGCACCACCGCCTTCCGCGCCCGAGTGTTGTGGAGATGATGCGCCGCAGCGGACTCGGCACGAAGATCGGCGAGGATCACGTCTACCACACGATCGACGAAGCAATTCGCTCGCTTGTGGGCGCGCGAACGTCCGAAGCTGAGCAGGCGTAGCGCCTCGGCGCCCCCTTCGAAGCCTTGGATGTCAGGAGCTTGCGCTGGTGCCATCCCACGAGGAAACATGGCTGCGGTCAGCCCTCCGCGCGCTCACCGCCCGCGGGCAGGAACTTCAAGCCCTCTTCCGGACTCGAACCGGAGACCCCCTCCTTCCATGTACTTCTCGCGGCAACCGGTCGCAACCGACGGCAACGGTTTTGGCTTGTTTTCGGCGCTTCCGCGCCCCTCCGATTTGCCGTTGATTGCCACCAGTTGCAACCACGGGGCTCCATAAAGGCTCCATCCCCCGCGGCGAGCATCGGCCGCGCCGCGACACCGGGTTTGGTGGTCGATTCTGTCCGTGATGGAGCTTGAGCTGACCGTGATCATGCAGACGCCCGGCTCTCAGACTGGACATGCTCGGCGCAGGGCCAATCGGCAGCTCCGGACGAGGCTTAGGGTCACTCACCCTTTAGGACAACTGATTTGATGAGTTCGCACGTCGCGATGTGGCCTTCCCTGAATCGGCAGTTGACGATGAAGACGGTCGACTCCGGCGCCCGGAGCGTGAGAAGTTTCTCGCCGCGATCGATGACGACGCTCTCTGAGCCGGAGAGCTGCGTGTCATGTTCGCAGCCTGTGCGATTGCAGACGATCATCGGTAGACCCGTGTCGAGCGTCCGTGCCTCCCACTCGCCTTTCGGCCCCCATTCGCCCGGCCACCACGCCGCCGCTGAGACGAGCAGCTGCGCGCCAGAGTCGCGCAGGCGTAGCGCCGGCACTGCCTTGTAGGCGTCGGCGCAGACCAGGAGTCCGATCTTGATGCCGTCGACCGGGATTGTGCGACCGGGCTCGCCTGCGCTCGCCCAGTCTTCGCTGCCCTGCGTCGGTTTGAGCTTTCGGTGCCGTCCGAGCATCTGGCCGTCGCTGCCAATGACGAAGAGGCTGTTGAACAGTTTCCCGGTCACGGGCTCGCGTTCTGGATGACTGACGAAACTGGCGACGCCCAAGGCGGAACTCAGACGGGCGAGCCGACGCATCCAGCGATCAGGTTGCTCGGCAATCCAATTGGTTCCGATCAGCGGCTCGAAGCGATACCCGGGCACGACAAGCTCACCCGAGAGCACCCAGTCGGCGCCCGAATCGGCGGCCACCCGCGTGCCATACTCAATCAGCGCGCGGTTGCGGTCCAACGCCCCGAGTTCGGGCGCGAGATGCAGGAGTGCCACCGTCAGCGACCGGTCGCCCGGGCTCGGAGTCGCGGCCGACCCGAGCGTCGCGGCTCCCCGGTGATCAGCGGGCGACGTCATCGAGGACCGCCGGTGCAGGCGGTGTTGGGGGGGCGAGCTCGACGTAGGGGAGTCCGGGATCGTCGACAAGGTCGGGGTGGATGAGAAAGGCGAGTTGGGCGATCCCATCGGCGAGTCGCGGTGCCGGTCGCGCGTAGTAGGCGTTCGAGTCGACGGCAACTGCGCGGCAAGCGAGCTGCGGCAGCATCGCCTCGCGGGCGGCGCGTTCATGGTCGAAGCCGCAGGGTGCGACGACGACCAGTTCGGGGTGCTTGTTGCGCACCGCTTCCCATGAGGTCGGGTAGGAAGGGGCGCCCGCTTGTCCGAGGACGTCCCGGCCACCGGCGATCGCCACCATCTCGGGGATCCAGTGTCCGGCGGCATACGGCGGCTCGAGCCACTCGGCGACGAACACCGACCGCGTCGGCGCGCCGGCCACGCGAGCTCGGACCGCCGCAATCTTCGTCTCCATCTCAGCGACGACGGTGCGCCCTTGTGCCGAGACGCGGAACAGGTCGGCGAGCGAGAGGATCCGCCCTTCGAGCTCGGCGAGTGTGTGCGCGTCGAGGGCGACGACCTCGACGTCGGTTGCGCACAGCTCACTGACGTTGTTCGCCGAGACGGCGCAGACCGCGCAGAGGTTCTGGGTCAGGATCAGGTCGGGCTGGAGCGCCTCGAGCAGGTCGCGGTCGATCGCGTACAACGGGCGTCCGTCGCCCACCGCCGCGCGCACCGCCTTGTCGATTGCCAAACTGGATGACCGGGTCGTGTCGACGCGCGAGGCGGTCACGACCGGGAGGCCGCGAACCTCGGGTGGCCAGTCGCACTCCTCCGAAACACCAACGAGCGACTCGACCAGGCCGAGGTCGGCGACGATCTCGGTCGCGCTAGGAAGAAGTGAACAGATCCGCATCCTCGCCTCCTTCACGCTGGGGTCAGATCGCAGAAGACGAACCCGTCGCGCTCGACGATTTCGCCGCGCTCACAGGCGATCGCCTCGACGAAGATCGGGCCCGCTGAGACAAAGGTGTGGAACTCGCCGTTCTCCCCGCAGGGATCGACACCAGGCGGCAGCTCGGCGAGCAGCCGCTCGTCGTAGCGCCGCCCGGCGAAGGAGGAGTCGAGCACGCCCGGGTCGACGCAGACGAGTGTGGCCTCGAAGCCTGCTTCGAGGAACTGCCGCGCGAGCGCAGCCGTGTCTCGCCCCCAAAGTGGGAAGAGGCCGCGCTTGCCGGCCGCGGCAAGACGTCCCTCACGGTAGGCGCGGACGTCTTCCAAGAACAGATCGCCGAAGGCGACCGCCTCGATGCCGGAAAGCGGTGCCGCGGCGAACGCTTCCGCCATCCGCACCTCGTAGATCTCGTTGACGCAACTCGGCGGGATCAGCACCTCAACGAGCGAGACCCCGAGCTCTTCGGCCTGCCGCGCGAGCAGCTCGCGGCGAACGCCGTGCATGCTGATCCGTTCATAGCTCTCGTTCACGGTCGTGATCAGCGCCTCCGGCTCGAGCAGCCGGCGGCGAAGCGTCCAGAGGACGAGCGCCGAGTCCTTGCCGCCGCTCCAGGAAAGGGCAAAGGGCGCCCGTGGCCGCTCTCCGAGCGCGGCGGCTTCAGCGAGACGCGGCGAACGCCAGGGCCTCGAATCGATCGTTTGTCCGCTCATACAAAAACCTCCGCGTCTGCGGAGGAGGAGGCCCGGCGGCCGGCGCCGCCCGAACCGCCCTTCCTCCGAGGGCTGACGCTCGTTTCGGCGCAGAACGGTCGACCTGACTCGTCCCCGAAGCGGGGCATCGCGGTTGCGGGACAGCGCCGGATTCGCACCGGACTTCGCCGCTTCTGCACCGGCCGGGGTCTATATGCCCGACGCTCCGAGCATAGCGCCAGCGGTCGTCGAACGGCAGCGCGCGGTTCTGCTTGACGAGCCCTCGTTCGCCTGTCAAAGTCGCGCCGTCAAGTCCTGTGGGCCTTCGGGTTCGCAGGACTTGGCGTTTTAAGAAGATCGACCTCCTCCCTCGCAGAGGGGAGGTCGTTCAAGGAGCCTCTCCTCTGAGGCCAGCGGCATGCAGGTGTGCGACCTTTGCCGTCCTGTCGGAAAAGACCACTTGAGGGTCAGAAGGGTCGTCGATCTCGGTCGGGCGTCTGTTCGACCAGCCACGTCGTGGACGCTTATCGGCGGTCCTGGCGGCACCGCGCGAAAGTTGATGGACTCTGCGGTACAGCCGAGCAGAGGGGTGAAGAAGGGGGCCACGGAAGGAGGCGCGGCGATGACGGATGCAACCGCTGAGTTCTTCCAGCGACTCGCTGGTCGTGGACACGAGCCGTTGCTTGAGAAGGTGAAGGGCACGATTCGTTTCGACCTCGTCGACCGCGCGCGCACTGAGCGTTGGCTCGTGACGCTCGACAAAGGCAACGTGTCCGTGTCCCGCAAGAACGTCGCCGCCGATTGCATCGTTCGCGCGGAGAGAACCCTTTTCGACGCGATGGTGTCCGGCGATGCGAACGGGATGGCCGCCTATCTGCGCGGCGGGTTTACGTTCGCTGGTGATCCGGAGTTCCTGGTGTTGTTCCAGCGGGTTCTTCCCGCCCCCGCAACTCAGCGACCTAGCAAGGGCGCCGGGAGGGGTCACCGATGAGCGACGATCTGGTCCAGATCCTTGACGGGAACACGTTCGTCGTCAGCGACCGTCGTGGCGACATCGAGGCGTCGCTGACGGATCCGACAGGCCTCTTCTCGTTCGACACTCGCTTCCTGTCGAAGTGGGTGTTGACGGTGAACGGGCAACGATTGAATTCGCTGTCCGTCGACGATCTCCACTATTTCGAGACGCGCTTCTTTCTCGTGCCGGGAACGGGAACTGTCTACGTCGACGCCAAGCTGTCGGTGATCCGCCGACGAGCTGTGGGCGACGGCTTTCACGAGGAGCTGCGGATCTTGAACCACGACGACGAGGCGGTCGACCTCAGCGTTCGGGTCGAAGCGGCGTCTGACTTCGCCGACCTGTTCGAGGTGAAAGATGCGCTCGCGAAGAAGGGCAAGTACAGCAATCGGGTCGAAGGCGGCAAGCTGCTCCTTGCGTACGAGCGGGAGACGTTCGGACGCTTGACGGTGATCGTGCCAAGCGCTCCGGCCCGGATTGATAAGAGTGGCTTGACCTTCAAGGTTCACCTCGAGCCCCATGGCGAGTGGACGACAGAGATTGAGGTCGCCGCGACACTGAGCCGAGTTGGTACGAACGCCAAGCGGCGAGCTTTGGTCGAGAGGCGGGGCCGCAAGAATCTCGAGGGAAGCCTGGAGCGTTGGGTTGGTGAGGCTCCGCGGCTCGAGTGCGACTGGGAGCCGCTCCGGGTCATCTACCGTCGCAGTCTCGTTGATCTTGCCGCGCTGCGCTTCTCGCCGCCGATCACCCCGGGCAAGAGCCTGCCTGCCGCCGGCCTGCCCTGGTTCATGACCATGTTCGGCCGGGACAGCATCTTCACCAGCCTCCAGGCGCTGCCATTCACGCCTGAGCTGGCGGCGACGACCCTCAGTGTGCTTGGGCTCTGGCAGGGCACGCGTGTCGACGACTTCCGCGACGAGGATCCTGGTCGGATCTTGCACGAGATGCGCTACGGGGAGATGACGGCGTTCGAAGAGCGGCCGCATTCGCCCTACTACGGCTGCGCCGACGCCACGGCGCTGTACGTGGTGCTGCTCGACGAATACGAGCGCTGGACCGGAGACCGGAACCTCGTGCGCGAGCTCGAGCGGGAGGCGCGGGCGGCGCTGAACTGGATCGACCAGTACGCGAATCTGATGGGCAACGGCTATATCTCCTACCGGCGCCGCAACGAGCAGACAGGGCTCGAGAACCAGTGTTGGAAGGACTCCTGGGACTCGATCTCCTACCGCGACGGCAGGCTACCCGGGTTCCCGCGCGCGACCTGCGAGCTGCAGGGCTACGCCTACGACGCGAAGCTGCGCGGCGCTCGGCTTGCTCGCGAGATCTGGAAGGATCCGGCGTTTGCGGACGAGCTCGAGAAGCAGGCGGCAGACCTGAAGCGCCGCTTCAACCGCGACTTCTGGGTCGAGCACGGCGGCTATTTCGCGCTCGCCCTGGACGCGGACGGCAAGCAGGTGGATGCGCTGAGCTCGAACAATGGCCACCTGCTTTGGAGCGGCATCGTCGACAAGTCGAAGGCGAAGACAGTTGCGGGCCACCTGCTGGGACCGAGGCTCTTCTCCGGCTGGGGCATCCGTACGTTGGCCGAGGGCGAAGGACGCTTCAATCCGATCGGCTACCACGTCGGCACGGTCTGGCCGTTCGACAACTCGTTCATCGCCTGGGGGTTGCGTCGCTATGGCTTCAACAAAGAGGCGGCGCGGATTGCGGCCGGCATCCTCAACGCCGCCGCCTTCTTCGACGGTCGTCTGCCGGAAGCATTTGGCGGCTACGAGCGGGAGGCGACCAAGTATCCGGTTCAGTACCCAACCGCGTGCAGCCCGCAGGCCTGGTCAACCGGCGCGCCGCTGCTGCTCCTTCGAACGATGCTCGGCCTCGAGCCGATCGGCGATCACCTCGTCGTCGACCCGGCGCTCCCAAGCGGCATCGGCGTGCTCGCGCTGCTAGAGATCCCAGGGCGTTGGGGCCACATCGACGCCTTCGCGCGGGGAGAGATCGAGCTCGGCCGAAGGCGCGAACTTCAACCGCAGCTCGGGACATCCACGCAGGCTGCCGCCCGTCGGGGCTAGCGACCAGGCGGCGGATCAGCTCTCTTCGCGGGATCCTTCCTCCAGCAGGTCCCCTCCGAGACGTCTACTCGCTGATGCGTCGACCAGATTCCGGGTGACCGCATCAGCGCGAGCGAGGCCACTCCACCAGCGTTTCCACGGCAATCGAGCGGTCGCTAATGGGTCCATATCGTGTCCCCGCTATGAACCTGCGATGGGGCCATTGAGCGGCGTCGAAGCGCTCGGGGTCCGGCGACGCGGCTCTCCATAAGGGCGTTTTCGACCCTGAAGGCTCCATAAAGGGCTCCATACCTACCCCACGTTCGAGAACCTGCAAATCACGAAACAAAAAGCCCCGTATGCGGGGCTTTTGCAGAGCCCTCTGACGGACTCGAACCGTCGACCCCCTCCTTACCATGGAGCTTTCGCTTTGCGGCTATGCGATCTGGGAAACTCGCTTGGTTGAGCGCTTTCCCTGCAATTCGGCTGGTTTCTTCGTCCAGTGCTCCCTTCACCTAAAGGCCCCTGAGCCTCCCCGGAACACCTCGAACCTGTCCCCAGAATCTAGCCCCAAGACGACCCGACGTGTTGGCGACGCTGGCAACCGGCGACCGTCGCCCAGGATTCGGCTGGGCGTCCATCGTCCGTTCGGGCTGGTACGCCCGTCTCAACTACCTCACGGCTCCGCTCTGCCTGCTTGCGCTGGCGCTCATGTCCCCGCTTGTAATGGGAGTAGCTGTCGGGGTTGGTGGAGCCCCAGCCCTTGCGCACGTAGTTGCCGACTCTCCTCAGCTTGTCCAACACCACCATCGCCTCGCTCCTCAGAGGAACGCCAGAAAAGAATTCCACATCGGGCACCCGATTGTCGGGCACCCCATTGGGGCGTCTGCTTCAGGCTGCGGTCCGAGCGGGCAGGAGCAACCGTCCGGTGCGCCAGGCAATGGCGAAGAGCAGGACGGCTGCTCCGGAGAAGACTCCTAGGGCGCCCACGGAGACGGAGGCGGCAAGCGCCTGCGATGCTCCGATACCCGAGGCGGCCAGCGCGGCGGTTCCGGCGCCTGCCTGGGTGGCTGCGCCCGCCGGCCCGATCGGCAGCGCCGCGGCCGCGGCGCCGGCGCAGAGAAACAGCAGCGCGAGTGGGAACGAGTACCCCAGTCCGAGGGTGCCGAGCAGGATGAAACACGCCAGCCCGCGGACGAGCCAGCAGCCGAAGACGAACGCCCACGCCTGCGTTGCGCGGGACAGCGAGGTCGTACGCGGGCTCAACCAGCGGCCGAGCCGGAAGCGCAGGGCGCGTGTGCTTCCGGCGAGGCGTGGCAGGGCCACGATCACGGCGGCGGCTGCGATCCCGGCCCCGGCGACGACCGCGAGCGCGGCACGGGCAGCGACCCCGGCCCCCGGGAAGGCCACCGCGACTGCGGCGAGCGGCGTCAGTGCGGCGCTGTCGATCAGGCCGAGCATGACAAGCGAGAGGCTGATTGCCCGCAGGCCGGCAGGACAACCCGGGTAGCGACGCACGACCGCGATCCGCATTGCATCGTCGAAGCGGCCGGGAAGGACGACACCGATCAGCGCCGCACCGCCGTTACCGGCGACGAGCGCAAGCGGAGAGGGCCGCTCGCGGTTCGTAAACAGCCGTGCCCACCCGAGTGCCTTCAACGCCTGGGCAAGGAGAAGCAGCAGCCCAGCCGCGACGAGCAAGCCTGGCTGGCCACGTGAGAGCGGCCACGAAGTGGTCGCAAAATGGCGGACAGCCAGGAAGGCGAGGAGGAGCATGACGGCGCCCGACCCGAGACCGAGTCCCCAGCGCGTCCTCCGCGAGTGTCGAAGCTGCCAGAGCGCTCGTATCAGCAGCCGATAGCGGCCCTCGAGCACGACCGGTGCAGCCGAGACCGCGATCCTCGCCAGCGGATCCCGCTCCGGCTGGCTATCCAGCGTTGGGGTTTGCCTCATGCGCTCCTTTCGAGGAGCCACCGGCAGCATGCCACCTCACGGCCGCGCCGCCATCGGACGCTCCCGCCGATCAGTGTCGAGGAGCTACGACATGTAGGGGCATAGCGCGACGCAACAGCGACCCGGCTTGATGTCGAGCGAGGGCGAGAACTCGTCAGTGTGGGTCCTCGGCTGCGTAAATGTCCCCCAAGCGCGCCGAGACACGACTCGACCTCGAGCAACTAATCGATCATCGAGCGAGTACTCGAAGTACATGCGCGCGAGTAGCAAGATCTTCCACAGGAACAACCATCGACGTCTCGTTCAGCGGACTAGCGATCGTCGCCGCGCTGGCGCTGGCGGCGCCGCTCGCACTCGCCTTTCCGGTGTATTCGAAGGGTCCGCCGGCCTCTTCGCAGAGCCACAGTGTCCGCATGAGCCCGGACATGCACGAAAGCGCATAAAGATCTCCACCTCACCTCCGAGGAATTCGACGAGGTCGGCGCCGAATCGGCCGCGTGCTCGACCACCTCAACGTGCCGGAGCGCGAAAGGGCGAGGTCCTGGCGGCGATCGTCGCCAGGAAGGACGAGGTGGTCAATCCTTAGCGCCGCGACTCTGATGGCGGCAGTCGACGGCGACTAGGGATCGCCTGCCTGACGCCGGAGTGTCAGCGGCGGGCGAGCCGGCGGCCGCGTTCGGTGTCGGGCGGCGTGTAGTTGAGCTGGTAGTGGTGGTAGAGGGTTGACTCGTCCCCTGTGGAGAGCTCGTCGCCGTGCAGCTCGATGTTGGGGGCGCTCTTGACCTGGTCCTTGGAGACAGGCACCTGCAGGCTGTCGGGGCCGATTGTGAGTCCGGCCAGCGGAACGAACGTCAAGTGGCGGCCGATCAGACCCTCCTTGACGGTGCCGAAGATCGGCTCGTCGGTTTCGACGTCGACGTAGACGTCCTCGAGCCTGCCGATCTTCTCCCCGTCTCGGTCGACCAGATTCTTGCCGTGCCATTCGCCGATGTTCTGGTGATGCGCCATTGCGTCGCCTCCTCGGCCCGCCGTTGCCCTGTCGGTACCGGCGAGCTTAGCTCCGCCCGCGCTAGGCCGGCGGTGCTGATCGGATCGCCGAGGCGAGCCGGGGCCTTCCGCCGGAGTCATGCGGGATGCATGCGGGATGGGTCTGTTGTCTGGAAAGCAAACGAATCTCAGCCAAACGAATCTCAGCCGCATCGGAGTAATCTCGGGGTCGAGCCCCCCATCGTCAGGCGTGCCGCGTCCCCACTTATTCGGGCTGGTCGCGAACATCCACGCCGTTCGGCGTGCGGCGCGCTGAGATCACGATCACCTCCTTTCGACGAAAGGGGTAAGCGCGATGTCTCAGCACGGCCAGCTGGTCCGGTTGAAGCGAACGGCTCGGGACGGGGAGCCGCTGTGGGCGTACCGCTATCGAACGGGTGGTCGCGGCTCGAAGCGGGTGCAGCGTGGCGGCTTCGCGTCCGAGCGGGACGCGGCGGAGGCTTTGGAGCGCGAGCTGGAGCGGCTGCGGCGGGAGCGGCGGGTCTCGAGATCGCTGAGTCTCGCCGAACTGGTGGAGGTCTACCTCGCGCAGCACGACGTCGAGCAGGTGACGATCGAGAAGCTACGCTGGCTGCTCCCAAAGGCGGTTGCCGTCTTCGGCGAGCGGCCGGTCGGGGAGCTCCGCTCGGAGGAGATCGCCGCCTGGCGGATCGCCCTCTCACCCGGTTACCGCTTCGACGCGACGCAGGCGCTGCGGCAGGTGCTCGCGCGG
>JBKPLR010000027.1:0-28922 GCA_046731695.1 Actinomycetota bacterium | reverse complement strand
CTTCAACGCTTACGAGTGCTTCCAGGTGACGCTGAAGTTCGTGCCGCCCGAAAGGGCTGACGTCGACGCCTTCGTCACGCCGTTGGAGACCATGTCGATGCGGTCCGGGTTGAAGGAGCCGATCGACTGGCCATTTACGGTCGTCGACGAGAAGTTCACCGTGCCGAAGTTCGCCAGCGGCAGCACGCCGCCCGAGCCCGACGGCGCCTCCGCGATCGCCTCGGCGGAAGCGAGCCGCGCCCGTTTCAGCCTCTGCGTCGTCTGGTAGCTGGCGCCGGTCGTGTTGTTGCGGATCGTCAGCGTGAAGTTCCCTTTGCCGTCGGTCGTGACCGACCCGCTCATCGAGTCGCTGGGCCTGATCGCGAGCGACAGGTTGACCGGGAACTTCGGGTACATCTCGTACCACGCGTAGTAGCGCGGCGAGCCGCCGCTGCAGTCGGCGCTCGTGCCGGTCTGCTCGACGGTGCTCGAGCCGTCGCCATCCAGACCCACCCAGAAGCTGGAGTAGGTCGTCTGCGACGTGCAGTTGGGGGTCGGCTGAATCCAGTTCGCGGAGACGCTCGTGTACCGCCCGTTGATCGCGCTGTAGCAGGACCAGTTCGAGCTCGTGCTCTGGCTGATCTTGTGGTTCGGAGCGACCATGCGCGTCCCGTGCGAGGCGGCGCTGCCACCCTGCGTCGCGGATGCGGCCGACAGCGCCGCAATCCCGAGGATTGCCACAACGGCAAGCCGTTTGATCATAAAAACCTCCTGAAGTAGACCCCCGCGGCAGGCGGAACATAATGGAGGCGTCGGCGCGCGTTCAGACAACCTCGACCGACAGCTAGCCGAGACCCGCCGAAAGTCGGTTCGCCCGCCGTGCTCGAGGCGGCACAGTCCTTTGCAGAATGGAGTTCGCGCCGCATGTCTGGGGCACGGCGCCAACCTTTATCGGGCCACGACACCGGCTCCGCGAATCGCTCCTGCTCCGGCTGCTGCTCCGCGGGTCGGGGCCGCCGTCCAGCGTCCTCAACGTCGGCGCGGGACAGGGCACGTTCACGCGGCTGCTCGAAGAGCGCGGGTTCGTCGTGACAAGCACCGACCTCAGCCCGCACGCGGTGGATGTGCTCCGCCGGCAGGTTGCGGGACCGGTCGTCGAGTGCGACGCGTGCGCGCTCCCGTTTCCCGACTGCTCGTTCGACGTGGTCGTGATGGGGGAAGTGCTCGAGCACATCGCCGACGATCGGCTAGCCCTGGCCGAGGCGCGCCGAGTTCTGCGGCCCGGCGGCATGCTCGTCGCCTCGGTTCCCGCCCACCCGGAACGGTTCGGCCCCGCCGACCAGTGGGCAGGTCACCACCGTCGCTATGAGAGGGCCGACCTCGTCGCCAAGTGCGAACACGCGAAGCTGCGCGTGAGTCGCTGCCGCGCCTGGGGCTTCCCCTTCTCCGCGCTCTACCACTTCCGGCTCTACCAGCCTCGCCTCGCCCAGCACGGCACCGACGGGCTCAACGGTGGCGCGTCGAAGCGGGCCGCGCTTCGGGCGCTGCTGTCGATCGACCGGCTGTTCGTGGGTGTCGAGCCCGGCTCGCTCGGCTACCTGTTACGGGCGACCCGGTAGGTCAGTCCGCAAGCTCGATCCCCTCGTGCGCCAGCTCGAGCGTCTCGATTGCGACCCCGTTGCCGAGCCCTCGCAGGTCCGGCGGGTCGTACTTCGACGGCCAGGCTCGCCTCAGGTTCCAGCGCGCGACCTCCTGGCGCTGCTCGTCGAGCAGGAGGACCGAGACGTTCCGGCGGTCGAGATTTCCCTGGGCCACGTTGCGCCACCACTGGAACAGCGCCGCATCTCCGGAGAAGCCCCGCCGCAGCACGAGCGGGCCGTACTCAACCCGCCCAGGAAGGAGCCGCGCGACCGAGGTCCCGTCGGTGCCCTCGCGGTAGGCGACAGCCTCGATCCGGCCCGCGGGCAGGTCGGCCTCGCTGAAGCCTGCAGCGACCTCGCCCTGGATCTCGACAACGAAGTTGAAGTTCAGGTACGGGTCGTCGCGTCTGACGCTAGGCATCGGGTGGCACCTCCAGGTAGGGGAAGTCGCGGTATGCGGCGAGGTCGTGCCGGATCGTCCGCGTGCGGCGCTTGCCGTCGTCCGTGCGCCATGTGAGACGAACTGCGAGCTCCGTTGACTCGTCGCGCGCGAAGAGCAGCGCGGATCGGTCGAGGAAGACGCGGATCCGGCGGCGCGGGCCGAGGAACTCGAGCCGGCGGAAGATCTGCAACCGGTCGATCCGGCGGTCGCCCCCGAGCCCGGTCAGCGCCCCCTCGAACCGTGCGCGGACAGCGTGCGCAGGCTCGTCGCCGAGGTTCTCCAGCACCAGGAAGAGCAACCCGTGCTCGAACTCGACGTCAAGCACCACGTCCGCGGCGGCATCGGACACACGCTGAGTTTCAGCGCTTGCCGTCAGGTGCGCAAGTGGCGAACAGGCGGTAGCGCACGGTGTCGTTCAGCTCGACCGGCCGCTCGTCGGCCTCCTCCAACGCTTCGGCGGCGTCGTCAGCGCGGCCCGACGGCACCGACTAGGTTTCGTCAAGCCCTCCTGGCTCTAGAGTTACCGGCGTGGCGGTGCTGACTTCGCAGGCCGAGCGGTCGGACGCGTTCGAGGAGCGCCGGGCACGAATGGAGGAGCTGGTGGCGGAGCTGCGCGAGCGAACGGCGCAGGTCGCCCGCGGCGGCGGCGAGAAGGCTCTCGAGAAGCACCGGTCACGGGGAAAGCTGACCGCGCGCGAGCGGATCGACCGGCTCCTCGACCCGGACTCCGGCTTCCTCGAGCTCTCGGCGCTCGCCGCATGGGAGCTCTACGACGGCCAAGCGCCGGGCGCGGGGATCGTGACCGGGATCGGCGTGATCGAGGGACGCGAGTGCGTGCTCGTCGCCAACGACGCGACGGTCAAGGGCGGCACGTACTTCCCGGTTACAGTCAAGAAGCACCTTCGCGCGCAGGAGATCGCGCAGCAGAACCGGCTGCCCTGCATCTACCTCGTCGACTCGGGCGGGGCCTTCTTGCCGTTGCAGGCCGAGGTCTTCCCCGACCGCGAGCACTTCGGGCGGATCTTCTACAACCAGGCGCGGCTCTCCGCGGCCGAGATCCCGCAGATCGCCTCAGTGATGGGCTCGTGCACCGCGGGGGGCGCCTACGTGCCGGCCATGAGCGACGAGACGATCATCGTGAAGGGCACGGGGACGATCTTCATCGGCGGACCGCCGCTGGTGAGGGCCGCGACCGGCCAGGAGGTGACCGCGGAGGAGCTCGGCGGCGCGGACGTGCACGCGCGGCTCTCGGGCGTCGCCGACCACTACGCGACCTCCGACGAGCACGCGCTCGCGCTCGTGCGCGAGATCGTCCGCAACCTGAACCTGCCCGAAAAAGACATGCCCTGGGACCTGGTCCCAGGACAGGAGCCGGCTGCAGACCCCGCCGAGCTCTACGGCCTGATCCCGACGGACTTCCGGGAGCAGGTCGACCCACGCGAGCTGATCGCCCGCATCGTGGACGGCTCGCGCTTCCACGAGTTCAAGGCGCTCTACGGCGAGACGCTGGTCTGCGGGTTCGCCCGGATCGACGGCTACCCGGTCGGCATCCTCGCCAACAACGGCGTCCTCTTCGGCGAGTCGGCCGCCAAGGGCGCGCACTTCATCGAGCTCGCGTGCAAGCGGCGCGTTCCGCTCGTCTTCCTGCAGAACATCACCGGCTTCATGGTCGGCAAGGAGTACGAGGCCGGGGGCATCGCGCGCGACGGCGCGAAGCTCGTCACGGCCGTCGCCTGCGCGGAGGTGCCGAAGTTCACCATCATCGTGGGCGGCTCGTTCGGCGCCGGCAACTACGGGATGTGCGGACGCGCGTACGGGCCGCGCCAGCTGTGGATGTGGCCGAACGCGCGCATCTCGGTGATGGGGGGCGAGCAGGCGGCGACCGTGCTGACGATGGTCGGCGACGCGGACCCGGACGAGATCCGCGCTAAGTACGAGGCGGAGGGCAACCCGTACTATTCGACCGCCCGGCTCTGGGACGACGGGATCATCGACCCGCAAGACACGCGCCGGGTGCTGGCGATGGGGATCTCGGCCGCGCTGAACGCACCGATTCCCGAGACGACGTTCGGCGTTTTCCGGATGTAGATGGGCTACTCGATCACACACCTGGACGAGATCGAAGGCGCCGGGCCGGGCGGCTCAGTTCGCTTCGTCCGCAAGGTGCTGGGCGTGGAGGCGTTCGGCATCAACTGGTTCGAGATCGCGCCGAACAGCGAGGGCCGCGAGCACAACGAGGCCGAGTCGGGACAGGAGGAGGTCAATGTGATTATCCGTGGATCGGGCGTCTACCGGATCGACGGCGAGGAGATTCCGGTCGCGGCCGGAACGTTCCTCCGCTTCGACCCGGGGACGACGCGCCAGCCGGTGGCGGGGCCGGACGGACTGACGATGATCGCCGTCGGAGCGCGGCCTGGCAGCTACGAGCCAAGGGGGCCGTTTTGAGCGGGCCTTTCACCTATCCAATCCCCGGCGGCGACGTTCAGATCGAGTTCGGCGTCAACCGATGGGTGCTCGTGGAGACTCCGGACGGACAGTCGGTTCAGCGGCAGCTCGCACAAGAGCCTGAGCTTGCAGGCCTCCTTCGCGAGCTCGGATTGACTGATGAGGACGCGCGGAAGGCGGCGGCCGAAGCGTGGACGGAGCGGCCGGTGGAGGCGGACACGACTGCCGCGCGGTCGAGCGAGAGCTTGCGTCGCTCGGCGGGTGGGACCTCCTGGGGCGTCGGAGCCGTGCTCCTGATCTTCCTCGCCGCCCTGGCCGTCGTGCTCGTGATCGTCTTGACGAGGTAGGAGGCGACCATGAACTACACGCACAAGGTTGAAGTCGACGACGACGAGCTGCGGCTGCTTCACGCGGCTCTGCACTCCTACCTGGACGACTTCGGTCATGAAGAAGCGGACGTGCTCCGCCGCATCAAGGAGCTGATCGCGAAGCTGCCGATCGCCGGCTCGCCCGACGAGTGACGGTTCGCCTTCTGCTCTGGAACCTGGCCGACTCGAAGACGACGCTGGACGAGCTGCGGGCAACGCTCCCGGCCCTCCCCGACGGAGACCGGTGGATCTCGGACGCGGCAGGCGAGCGCTTCGGGCTGATCTCGTTCTCGGGCTCCGGCGCGGCAGCCAAGGAGATGCGCGACCTCATCGGCAAGGACCCCGAAGTCGGCGAGGAGTTCGAGCTAGAGGATTAGCGTCTCCGGAAAGGTTGTGTCCTCCTCGAAGCGGTCGAGGCGGTACGGGCTGAGGTCGAGGCTCGGGCTCTCGCCGAGGATCTCCTCCGCGAGCCCGCGCCCGACAGCCGGAGACTGCATGAACCCGTGGCCCGAGAAGCCGCAGGCCGAATAGACGCCGTCGGCGACCTCGCCCAGGATCGGGTGCGCGTCGGGAGTCATGTCGTAGAGCCCGGCCCAGGCGCGCTGGATCGTCGCCTCGGCGGCCGGCGGGTAGCGATGGTGCAGGCGCGCGAGACGGTCGTCGAAGAGGGACTCGTCCACCTCCTCCTCGAAGCCCCAGCGCGGCTCGGGATCGGTCATCGCCACCACGAGACACTCGCCACGGCGGCGGAAGTGAAAGGTCGTCTCCGCCTCGAGCACCATCGGCAGGTCCTCGGGCAGATCCTCGAGCGGTGTCGTCTGGATCAGCTGCCGGCACAGCGGCCTGACCGGTAGCTCGATGCCGCGCGTCGCGGCGACTTCGGCCGACCAAGGGCCGCACGCGATCACAAGGACGTCGGCGTCCAGCGTCTCGGCGGCCGTGCCCTCACGCACCTCGACGTCGAGCTTGAGGGCCCGCCGGACGAGCTCGCGCGTGACCGCAGGCGGGTCGGCGACGCCATCGGTCGCGCAGTTGACCGCGCCGAGCACGTCCCCGCTGTTGAGGCCTTCGACCTGCGCAGGGTCGACGCGCTCGACCGGAACGCCGAGACCGGCCTGGAGCTCCCGGCGTGCCTCGAGGTCGGCGAGACCCTCCTCGGTGGTCGCGAGGAACAGGTAGCCGACCTGTTCGAAGAGCGGGGGGCCGAGCTCCTCGAAGAAGCTGATGCTCGCCTGCGCGAGGCGCACCTCGGCGGCCGTCGAGAATTGCTGGCGGACGCCGCCCATCGCCTTCGACGTCGCCCCGGCAGCGACGCTCTGCCTGTCGGCGAGCACGACGTCGCGCGCGCCGAGCGAGGCGAGGTGATACGCGACCGAGGCGCCGATCGCCCCGGCGCCGGCTACGACGATTCGAGCCACTCGTCCAGCTCCTGCTTCTCGGCGTCGGTCAGGCGGCGGAGCGGTGCGCGCACGTCCTCGCGCACCGGCACCCCACGACGGCCCAGTACGTACTTCGCGGCCGCCTGGAACGGATAGCGGTCGAGGGCCGCGCGGAGCTCGCCGGGGTTGTCGAACGCGACGACCCGCTCGGGGAAGACCGACGCGAGCCCCGAAACGGTGCCTGCGGCCCCGTTTACCGGTAAGAGCTCCTCCGCGCCGATGAAGACGTCGAGCCCTTCGATCAAGTACGGCTCGACCGCCTCGAGCGGACGGTCGGAGACCTTCAGCCCCGCGAGGTTCGAGGCCTCCTCGCGCAGCCGCTCGATCACGCGCACCGGAACCGAGTAGCCGCTCCGCGCCTTGAACTCGTAGACGTAGAACGGCAGCGGCTCGGCGACGCGCGCCGCGGCGGCGAAGTGCGCGAGCAGCGCGTCGTCGTCCAGCGCGTAGTAGGGCGGGCCGATCACCGCGACACCGGCCGCCCCCGAGGCCGCCGCGTGCTCGGAGAGCCCAACGGTCTCGGCGGTCGTCTGCGCACCTGCATGGACGATCACCGGCAGCGGGCCCTCGAGGAAGAGCTCGGCGGCGCGGCGGCGCTCGGCCGCGGAGAGCAGGATCCCCTCGCCGGTTGTGCCGAGGGCGAGGATTCCGTCGAGCCCACCGGCCGCGAGAAAGGCGAGATACGGCCCGAAGGCGCCCTCGTCGAGCGCGGCGCCGTCGTCGCGGAGTGGCGTGACGGCTGCCGCGAGCGCTCCGCGCACCATGCGGCACATTAAAACGGCCGCACCGGCAAAGCCGGCACGGCCTCCAAACGGCATCGCAAGCGACGCCTTAAGCTGGTGCGCGATGGCGGGTCTCCGCGTCGAGAGGGAGGGCGACGTCTTCCGCGTCACTCTGGCGAAGCCGGAGCGGCGCAACGCGTTCGACGCGGAGCTGATCGCCGAGCTGCACGAGGCCTTCTCCGACGTGGGCGACGCTCGAGTCGTGGTGCTCGCCGGGGACGGCGAGAGCTTCTGCGCCGGCGCGGATGTCGAATGGCAGCGCGCCTCGATCGACCTCAGCGAAAGGGACAACGTCGAGGACGCGCTGCGCCTGTACCGGATGCTGGAAGCGGTCGACTCGTGCCCCGCGCCGGTAGTCGCGCGCGTTCAGGGCTACGCGCTGGGCGGCGGCTCCGGGCTCGTCGCCTGTGCTGATGCCGTGATCGCCGCGCCGGACACGACCTTCGGCTTCACCGAGGTGCGGCTGGGGATCGTCCCGGCGGTGATCTCCCCCTTCGTCTTCGCGAAGATCGGCACCGGCGGCGCGCGACGCTTCTTCCTCACCGGCGAGCGGTTCGACTCGAAGACCGCGCTCCGGATCGGGCTCGTGCACGAGGTCGCCAACGACCTCGACGGAACCGCCGAACGGATTACCGACGAGATCCTCAAGTCGGGGCCGGAGGCGACGCGCGCCGCAAAGCGCTTGGCCCGCGAGACGCCGAGCAACGGCGAGGAGCTGGCGCGGATTGCTGCCGGCCTGCGCGCGGGCGCCGAGGGCCAGGAGGGCCTGCGCGCGTTCCTCGAGAAGCGCACTCCCGCGTGGAGATCCGAAAGCTCCTCGTAGCGAACCGCGGCGAGATCGCGGTGCGGGTCTTCAAGGCCTGCCGCGAGCTCGGGATTGCGACCGTGGCCGCCGTCGCCCAGGACGATCGCGGGCAGCTCCACGAGCGGATCGCCGACGAAGCGGTCGAGATCTCCTCTTACCTGGACGCGCCGGAGCACGTCCGGGCGGCGCGCGAGGCCGGCGCGGATGCGATTCATCCCGGGTACGGGTTCCTGGCCGAGAGCCCCGAGCTCGCGGAGGCGGTCGAGGCTGTCGGGCTCGTCTGGGTCGGCCCGCCCGCTGAGGCGCTCCGCGCGGGCGGGGACAAGTTGGAGGCAAAGCGACTCGCCCGCGAGGCGGGCGTGCCGGTCGTGCCCGAAGGCGAGCCGGCCGAGATCGGCTTCCCGCTGATGATCAAAGCTGCAGCCGGAGGCGGCGGGCGCGGCATGCGCGTCGTGCGCGCTCCGGAAGAGCTCGATGAGGCGCTGGCGGCAGCGCAGCGAGAGGCCAAGGCCGCCTTCGGCGACGACCGGGTTTTCTGCGAGCGCTATGTCGAGCGCCCGCGGCACGTCGAGATCCAGCTCCTGGGCGACGGGAACGGCAACGTGGTCGCGCTCGGGGAGCGCGAGTGCTCGGTGCAGCGCCGCCACCAGAAGGTGCTCGAGGAGTCGCCCTCCCCTGCGCTCGACGGCCGGTTGCGCGAGCGGATGAGCAAGGCCGCAGTCGCGTTCACCCGCGCGATCGGCTACCGCAGCGCGGGCACCGCCGAGTTCATGCTCGACGGCCGCGACTTCTGGTTCCTCGAGCTGAACGGCCGCATCCAAGTCGAGCACCCCGTCACCGAGCTCGTCACCGGCGTCGACCTCGTCCAGGCTCAGCTGCGGATCGCCCAGGGCGAACCACTCCAAGTAACACCGTGCTATTTGGATGGGCACGCCGTCGAGGTGCGGATGTACGCGGAGGATCCCCAAAGCTTCCTGCCGCAGGCCGGGCGGATCGAAAGGTTGCGGCTGCCGTCGGAGATCCGCGTCGACGCAGGCGTTGAGGAGGGTGACGAGGTCGGCACCTCCTACGACCCGATGATCGCGAAGCTGATCGCCCACGGCGAGACGCGGGAGGAGGCGCTCGATCGCCTCGCCGCCGCACTCGGCGAGACCGAGGTCAAGGGTGTCACCACGAACCTCCCGTTCCTGCGCTGGCTCGTCACCCACCCGTCACTCCGCGCCGGCCGGACGACGACCGCCTTCCTCACGGAGTACCCGCCACTGTCGCCGCCGCCGCTACGAGTCGCCGATGCCGCGTGGGCTGGCGCGTTCCGCCTCAACCTCGCGACACCGCCGCCCGCTGCGCCGCCCGATCCCGACGCGGCCTCCCACGACGGCGCGACCGGCGCCGAGCAGAGCGCCCTGACCGCCCCGATGCCCGGCACCGTGATCCGCCTCCTCGTCCGCGAGGGCGACAAGGTGCAGCCGCGCCAGCCGCTCGTCGTGCTCGAGGCGATGAAGATGGAGACGCCGGTCGTCTCGCCGTATGAAGCAGTTGTGCGGGCCGTGCACGTCCAAGAGGGCGACCGAGTCGCCGGCGGCGAGCTCCTGGTCGAGCTCGAAGAGTAACGCCCTAGAAGAGCTTCTGGAGCTTCATCGCCTGGCCCATGTCGCCCTTGACCTTCAGCTTTCCCGACATGTAGGCGGCGGTTGGGTTTTGCTCGCGGTTGGCGATCTGCATGAACGTCTCCGACGAGGTCGAGATCGTGCAGTCGGCGTCGCCGCCGTTCTCACTCACCGAGACCTTGCCGTCGTCAACGTCCACGAGCCAGTTGCCGGCGCCCTCGATCTCGAACCGGTAGCTCGCCGTCAGGCCGGCCGCCTTCTCCTGGTCGATTCGGGACTCCAGCGTTTCGAAGAACTCTCTCGGATTGTCCATGGCGCGCGAGATTACAGGACCGGCTCGGGTTCGAGGCGCCGCCTAGCACGCGTCGACGGCAGCAGCACCGCGAGCACGAAGCCGGGCACGGCGGCCGCTGCGGCTGCGTACATCGCCGTCCGCAAATCGACCGAGTCCGCCACGGCGCCGAGCGCGACCGCGGCGATCCCGCCGAGGCCGATCGAGAGGCCGATCGACAGGCCAGACGCCATCCCGATCCGGCGCGGCAGGTACTCCTGGCTCATGACCATCGTCACGCCGAAAGTGCCGATCACGCAGACGCCGACGAACGCCAGGGCGATCGCGCCCGGTATCCCGCCGACGGCGACGTAAACGACGGTCAGCGGCGCAATGCCCGCCATGCTCGCAACCAACACCGGCCGACGGCCGACCCGGTCGGCAATCGGCCCCGCGGCAAGCGTTCCCAGTCCACCGGCGAGCAGCATCAACGAGAGCAGATGGCTCCCCTCCGACTTCGAGTGGCCGAGCGAGACCTCCCAGAGCGGCACGAAGGTGATCAGCCCGAACCAGGCGACGCTCCGAAAGGCGATCACACCGAGGAGAAGCGCGAGCGCCCCAGGCCGGTCATCCCCGCTCGCGCTCGCCGTGCGCGACGTGGGCACGAAGCTCGCGAGGTACGGCATTACGAGCAGCAGGACGACCGCAACGCCTACCACCGGCACGGCCAGCAGCAGCCCGCCGGTCAGGCCGAACGCGAGCACGAGCGGCGTCGTCGCGGTCGGCCCGAGCGCGTAGCCGACGTTGCCGCCGATCGAGAAGAGGCTCATCCCGCTCGCGCGGCGCCGGCCGCTCGCGTAGGCCGCGAACTTCGAGCCCTCGGGGTGATAGGCGGCGACCCCCACTCCCGAAACGACCACGAGCAGCAAGACGAGCCAGTACGAAGGGGCCGCCGCCGCAAGCGCGATCCCGATTCCAGCCAGGGCTACCCCGCTCGGCAGCAGCCAGAGCGCGCCGCGCCGGTCCGACCAGGCCCCGAACAGCGGCTGGATCAGGGACGACGACGCGGCTGAGGCGAGCATCAGCGCGGCTGCGAGCGTGTACGAGAGGCCGAACCGATCCTTCAGGAACGGCAGCAGCGCCGGAAGTGCGCCGTTCGCGAAGTCGGTGGCGCAATGGCCTGCGGACAGCGCGGCCATCGCTCGTTTGTCGAGCGTCTCATTCAGTAATGCCGCCGCCCTTCTGGGTCGCGAGCACCAAGCCAGAGTTCGCACTGGCCCGCAGCAAGGCTGGACTGCCTTGCTAAGGGCCAGGGTGAGCTCTGGCGCCGCGTGATCGCGGGCCAGAAGCCGGCATGTATTGCTGAATGAGGCGCTGGCTCGGCGCGCACGCGCCGAGACTAGCTAGGCGGCTGTCTGTGCCGCCGGAAGGTGCCGGTCGATCAGCGCGTGAGCGAGCTCCCACTGCGCCCGGGCGATCTGGAGCCGGTTGCGCTCGATCGCCGCCTCGGCCGCCCCGGAGACGCGCAGCTCCTGCCGCTCGGCTACGAGCGCCGCGATCTGCACCGTCAGCGTCTCGACGGACGAGCGGCTGCGACCACGCCGAAACCGGGTAGGGCGCAGGCGTCGGAGAGCGGGGCCGCGAGCCATACCTCCCCTATCGGCGCGAAAGCGGAGAAGGTAAAGCCCCATCCGGGGCGCAGGCTACGTGGAGCGTCGGCTAGCATCGCGCCGCGATGCGAGTCGAGGTGCAAGCCGTCGCGCCGGAGGAGGTCGAAGCTGACGTTCTGGCCGTTCCGCTCGCCGCCGGGGATAGGCTCAGCGGCGTTGCCGGCAAGCTCGACGGCGGCCTGGACGGCATGTTGCGCCGACTGGCGGACGAGGGAGAGCTCAACGACGAGCTCGGCCGGGCGGGGATCGTGCACGTGGACGGCAAGCTGCGTGCGCCGCGCATTGCTGCGGCCGGGGTCGGCCCCCGCGAGCGCGTCGATGCTGACGCCCTGCGAACCGCGGCGGCTGCCGTCACCCGCGCGACCGGTGAGTACGCCGAGCGGATTGCCTGGGCGATCGACGACTCGATTCCGCTCGCGCCGGCCGACCAGGTGCGGGCGATCGTGGACGGGACGATGCTCGGCGGCTACGAGCCTGCTCGCTGGAAGCAGGACGAGCCGTCCGCGAAGCTCTCGACGCTCGTCATCTGCGCCGAGCGCGGGCTCGACGACATTGCGCAGCGCGCGGCGACGGTGGCGGCCTGGACCAACCGGGCTCGCGACCTCGTCAACAGCCCCGCGAACGAGCTGACACCCGAGCGGCTGGCGGAGCGGGCACGCGAGATCGCCTCCGCGGGCGAGCACCTCACCGCCGAAGCACTCGACCCCAACCAGATCCGCGAGCAGGGCATGGGCGCGCTGGCTGCCGTCGCGCAGGGCAGCGACAACCCGGCACGCCTGATCGTTCTGCGATACGACCCGCCCGGGGCGAAGGCAGACCTCTTGCTCGGCCTCGTCGGAAAGGCGATCACCTTCGACACGGGCGGGATCTCGCTCAAGCCGTCGCTCCACATGGAGGACATGAAGGGCGACATGGCCGGCGGCGCCGCGGTGATCGAGGCGACAGGCGCGATCGCGGAACTCGGCCTGCCTGTGCGGGTCGTGACCGTCGCAGCCGCCACGGAGAACATGCCGAGCGGCCACGCGTACCGGCCGGGCGACATCATCCGCGCCGCAAACGGCAAGACGATCGAGGTCACGAACACCGACGCCGAGGGCCGGCTCGTCCTCGCCGACGCGCTCTGGTACGCGCGCGGGCAGGGCGCGACGCACATCCTCGACCTCGCGACCCTGACGGGTGCGATGGAGGTCGCGCTCGGCGACCTCTACGCCGGCGTCTTCGGGAACGAGGACGACTGGCGAGACGAGGTGGTCGCCGCGGGTGAAGCGAGCGGCGACCACGCCTGGCCGTTTCCGATGAATCAGCGCTACCGGCGGTACGTCGACTCGGCGTTCGCCGACATGAAGAACTCCTCCGATCTCCGCCAGGCGGGCGCGGTCCTCGCGGCGGCGTTCCTCGAGGAGTTCGCGGGCGACGGTCCGTGGGCCCACGCCGACATCGCGGGGCCCGCGTTCCTCGAGCGCTCACGCGGCGACTACCTCACGCAGCGCGGCGGCACCGGCTACGGCGTCCGGATGATCGTCGAGCTCGCTCAGCGATTGGCGGATTAGCGCCGACATGAGCGCTGACAACGTCTGGAGCGACGCCTGGGAGACAGACGACGATTGGTCCGGCGGCGGCGCGGAGGCGCGGCGCCTGCCCCGGGGTGAGGAGCTTGGCGCGTCGGTCTACCGGCTCGAGCCCGGCGACAAGGTCCCGTACCACTTCCATCACGCGAGCGAAGAGCTGCTCGTCGTCTTGCGCGGTGAGCCGACGCTACGCGAGGCTCGCGGCGAGCGGCGGCTCGCGGAAGGCGATGTCGTCCACTTCGGCCGCGGCCCCGACGGCGCTCATGCGCTCAGGAACGAGACTCAGGACGAGGTCCGGTACGTGATGATCTCGACGCTCCGCACGCCCGAAGTGGCCGAATATCCGGATCTGCACCAGATCACGGCGCAGGCCCTGACACCTTCTCAGACAGGCGACCGGCTCTGGCTGATCCACGACGTCGACCCGTTCGCCCCCGGCGACTAGCGCTCGAAGCGAAGGAAGCGTGAACTTCGACCTCTCGCCGGAGCACGAGCTCGTCCGCCGCACGGTCCGCGAGTTCGCGGAGACCAAGGTCGCGCCCGTCGCCGAGGAGCTCGACCGGGAGCAGCGGTTTCCATACGAGCTCGTGTCCGAGCTCGCCGACCTGGGCCTGATGGGCATGCCGGTCCCGGAGGACTACGAGGGCGCCGGCGCCGACACACTCTCGTATGCGATCGCGGTCGAGGAGTTGACCCGAATCGACTCGTCGGTCGCGATCACGCTCGCCGCGCACACGTCGCTCGGGACGATGCCGATCCTGCTCTTCGGCACCGAGGAGCAGAAGCGCCAGTGGCTCCCGGACCTCGCCTCGGGCCGCAAGCTCGCCGCGTTCGGCCTCACTGAGGCGGGCGCCGGGTCCGATGCGGCCGCCTCGCGCACGACCGCCGAGCTGCGCGAAGGGCAGTGGGTGATCAACGGCTCGAAGATCTTCATCACCAACGCCGGCACCGACATCACGAGCTGCGTGACGATCACCGCCAGGACCGGCGACGACGAGATCTCGAACCTGATCGTCCCGAACGGCGCCACCGGCTACGAGATCTCGGCGCCGATGCACAAGCTCGGCTGGCGCGCCTCCGACACGCGCGAGCTCTCGTTCAAGGACTGCGCCGTTCCGGAGGAGAACCTCCTCGGCGAGCGCGGCAAGGGCTTCCAGCAGTTCCTGGAGATCCTCGACGGCGGCCGGATCTCGGTCGCGGCGATGGGCGTCGGCCTCGCGCAGGGCGCCTACGACCTCGCGGTCGCGTATGCGAAGGAACGTGAGCAATTCGGCAAGCCGATCGCGCAGTTCCAGGCCGTCCAGTTCGCGCTCGCGGACATGGCCGTGGAGATCGAGGCCGGCCGCGCGCTGACCTACAAGGCCGCCTGGCTCAAGGACGAGGGTCGCGACTTCGCCAAGGAGGCGGCGATGGCGAAGCTCTACACCGGCGAGCTCTCCCATCGAGTCGCGAACGCAGCGCTCCAGATCCACGGCGGCTACGGCTTCATGGACGAGTCGCCGATCTCACGCCTCTACCGCGACCAGAAGATCCTCGAGATCGGGGAGGGAACTAACGAGGTCCAGCGGATGGTGATTGCTCGGCACCTCGGGCTCGTCTCCTGAGCAGACGCGCCGGGAACACGAGGACGAGCAGGAACGCGAGCACCGCGATTCCGAGGATGACCCGGTCGCGGGTGGCCGAGTTGTCGGTGGACGGCTTGGGGACCGTGATCCCATCCCCCGCCGCAAGGGCTCGGACTGCCCGGGCGGCGGAGTCCGTCAACTCGGTCGGCGTCTTGCCGGGCCGGACCGAGCGGAGCACGCGGAGCTCCTTCGCCACCGGCTTCTTCCCGTTGTAGACCCCGAAGCCCGAGGGCATCGCGATCAGGAGCCGGTTCGGATAGGCGAAGCTGATCTCGCTGCCGAGGAACTTCGCGTAGTCGTTCGGCTTGCCCCAGAGGCTGCCGGCCATGCCGAGGTCGCCGGAGAACGCGATCACGGCGACGCGGACCTGGTAGCCCTTGCTGTTCGCCTCTTCGACGGTCTTGCGGAGCCCGTCTGCCGCGCTCTTCGAGATCGGCGCCTCGAACGGCAAGAACACCTGCGCGACCGGGATCACGTCGCTGGCCGGGTCGCCGTTCGCCAGCGCCGCCCCGGGGAGCGCCAGCGCCACGACCACCGCGAGCCCGAGCCGCCTCAACGTCCCTCGAGCGCGCGCTGGGCTTCCTCCTCCTCGCTGAGCAGCCGGAGCAAGAAGTACGACAGCGCCGCGAAGAACACGATCATCTGCTCCGCGTTCATCAGGATCCCGCCGAGATTCTGGTCCTTCGTCGCCGAGAGCCCCCAGAGGCGAGGCGCTGCCTCGTAGAACCCGTAGAACGCGCGCGTCGAGAAGATCAGCGCCAGCGACAGGAACGCGGAAGCGACGTAGGCTGCGCCGAGGTAGGCGAGCCGCGCCGCGGTCGACACCCGCTGCGGCTCGGTCGAGAAGACGGGCCACCAGAAGACGAGCCCCGCCAGGATCAGCAGGCCGTGCTCGAGGTTCAGCAGCCATGGATGGCGGAGCGCGTAGTCGTAAAAGAGCGGAAGGTGGACGCCGTACCAGACGATCAGCCAGAACGGTAGGGCGACGAGCGGGCGTGTCGCAAAGGCAAGCGGCCGCCCACCTCGTGCTGCGACGGCCGCGCGCATCGCCGGCGTCAGGCCGAGGATCAGAAGCGGCGGCGCCCAGTCCGCGATCATCACGTTCTGGAGCAGGTGGATCACGAGCAGGTAGTGCACCGCGATCGTCTCCAGGGGCGAGTTCAAGGAGAACGCGATCAGGGCCAGGCCGAGGCCGAAGATCGTCGCTCGCAACGTGCTCGGCCGCTCGACGGTCCGCGCCAGGCGCACGTAGCCGTACGCGGCTGCCAGCGCGAGCACGAGGAAGACCGGCTCGAAGCTGAAGGACGTCGAGGGAGGGGTCACGAGAACGCCGGGCGCGCCCGCGTCCGCCGTTCGCGGAGGTACGGGCGCAGAAGCAGCGCGACGCAGATTCCGAGCGACAGCAGCTGCTCGGTCATCATCACGACGCCTGCCAGGCGCTGGTCGGTCAGCGGCGAGATCCCGAAAAGCGGGTCGGCCGGATGGGCGTAGCGGCCGTAGACCGGGCTCGAGCTGAAGAGCAGGAGGTCGACGATCGGCTGCGCGAGGGCCAGCATCGCGAGCGCGAAGAAGATTCGTTGCGGGCGGCGCAGCCGGCCGTGGCGCGCCGGGTCGACGAGCTGAGTCCACGCGAGCACGCCGGCGACGACGAAGCTCAGGTGCTGCAGGTCGTGCACGAGCGGGTACGCGGCCGCGTAATCGTAGACCCGAGGCACGTGCCAGCCGATCATCAAGAGCCCCCAGATGCCCAGGCTCACCAGCGGAACGAGAAGCATCGAGAGGAAGGCGCGGAGCGGGCGGAACGATGCGAGCGGGCGCAACACCGGCGGCGGCAACAGGAAGAAGACGAGCGGCCCGCGGACGGCGACGACGAGGAGCGCCACCGCCGCGTCTCCGATCAGGACGTGCTGGAGCATGTGCGCCGAGAGCAGTCGCTCGTCGCCGGCCTGGTCGAGCGGCGAGATCAGCGGCAGGACCAGCAGCGCAAGGCCGGCGCCGAAGAGCAAGGCGCGCGTCCACGGCGCGTGATCGGGTCGCCGGCGCCGGAGGCGCACGAAGGCCTGCACGAAGAGGACGACCGCGAGGGCGGCGGCGATCAGTACCGCGGGCGGCGTCTCCCACGAGGCGGAGAGGTGAGCGCTCGGCACGTCGAGAGGCTAGCTTGCCCCGCGATGACGCGAGCCCTCCTGGCCTGCTGTGCGGTGCTCGTTCTCACCGGCTGCTCCTCGTCTTCGCGCCCGACGGTGCCGACGATCGAGCCCGCCCGGACCTTCGAGCTCGCCGGGTTCACGCCCGCGCGCCTGGCACGGCCGGGGGTCGCGTCGCTCTCGTTCACCATTCGCCAGCCGTCCGGGAAGCCGCTGACCCGGTACCGCACGGGGCCCGGGCCGCACACCGGCGTGCACCTGATCGTCGTCCGCGACGACCTCGGCGTGATCATTCACCGCCACCCGCCGATCGGGCGCAACGGGCACATCGTCCAACCGATCCACTTCCCCTCCCCCGGCCCGTACCGCGTGCTCGTCGACGCGTACCCAGCGGTGCGCGGCGCGCCCCGCAACTTCCAGCTCCATTCGGACGTGCGTGTTGGCGGAGCGTACAAGCCGCGGGCGCTGCCGCCGTTCTCATCGACCGCGAACGTGGACGGCTACCGCGTCACGCTCTCGGGCCCCCGGCGCCTCCACGCGATCGAGCCTGCGCACCTGACCGCTTCCGTGCGCGACCCCGCCGACCGGCCGGTGAGCTTCACGCCGTGGTACGGCGCCCTGGCGCACGCGATCTTCTTTCGCGCCGGGTCGCTCGACTACTTCCACACGCACGTTTGCGGCCCGTCGACCCCCGGCTGCACGAGCGTCCTCGGCGGCACCAGGGTCACCGGGACCTCGAGCAAGCCTGGGAAGCTCCAGGTCGGCGTGCTCCTGCCGATCGCAGGGACCTGGCGTCTTTTCCTTCAGTTCAAGGCGGGAGACCGCGTTCTGACCGCGCCGTTTACGCTGAGGGTGACGTGAAGCGTCGCGTCTGGGTCGGGGTCGTTGCGCTGCTCGTGCTCGCCACGCGCTGGCTGGCGTACGCCCTGGCCGCGCCGAGCCCGCTCTCGAGCCGGCTCGAGGGATCCGCCGGTGGGCCAGGGCTCGTCGTCGTGACCGTGGTCTCGCTCGGCCTGGCCGCGGGGATCTCCGTGCTCGTCGTCTGGCTCGCCGCAATCGGCGTGCGCGAGCGACAGCGCTTCCTGCCTCGGCGAGCCCGGCCGCAGCTGCGCCCGCGGCGGCTCGCGCTGCGGGCGGTCGGACTCTTCACCGCGAGCTCACTCGCGTTTGCGGGGTTCGAGTCGTACCTGCACTGGCGCACGGGGATCGGCTTCCACGGGCTCTCCTGTCTCGTCGGGCCGGTCCACCGGAACGCGATTCCGCTCCTGGCCGCGCTGTCGCTCACCGCGGCCGCGATCGCCGAGGCGGCCGCGCACGTGCTCGCCTGGATGCGAGCCGTGCTGCGGGCACTGCGCGGCGATCTGCCGATTCCGCAGCCGGCCGAGACCGTCGCTTCCTTGCTCGTGCTCCTGCCCGCGCGCGCCGTTGCGGGTGCGCCGCGGCCACGCGCGCCGCCGGTTCCGGCCTAGCCCGTAACCAGCGACGAAAGGAGTTCCCATGCGAAAGGCCGTGGCGATGGCCGCGGCGGCGACGCTCGCGCTCGTGCTTGCGCGGGAGGCATCCGCGCACGCGATCGTCAGCCCACCCGTGGCGAAGGCGAAGGTTGCACAGCAGTTCACGCTCTCGGTCCCGACGGAGGAGGAGGGCGCAACCACGAAGCAGATCGAGATGACCGTGCCTGCAGGCTTCTCGATCGACTCGTTCGAGCCGTCTACGGGATGGAAGCGCGAAGAGCAGGCATCCGGCTCCGGCGAGGAGAAGATGATCGAGAGCGTGACCTGGTCGGGCGGCTCCGTCCCGACTGACGAGGACGCCGTCTTCCGCTTCAACGCGAGTCTCGACTCGAGCAAGACGTACACGGTCAAGGTGCGGCAGACGTACTCGGACGGCAAGGTCGTCGACTGGACGGGAGAGGCGAGCTCGGACACGCCTGCGCCCACGGTCGAGGGCGTCTCGTCGCTCGGCGGAGGTGGAACGACGACGCTGGCGATCGTCGCGCTGATCGTCGGCGCGATCGGCCTGCTGCTCGGCATCGTTGCGTTGGTGACGCGAGGTCGGCCGCTGGCGTGAAACGAGCGGCCCTCCTCACGGTCGTGCTGGCGGCGCTCGTCATGCCTGCCGCGGCCTGGGCGCATGCGGCGCTGCTGCGCACGGTGCCCTCGGCCAGCCGGACCGTGAACGAGGCCCCGCGGGAGGTATCGCTGACTTTCAGCGAGCCCGTCGAGCCGCGCTTCGCCATCGTCTCGGTGACGGACGCCACGGGGAGGCACGTGACGGCGGGGGTCCCGCAGCGCGCTCCGGGCGTGCCGCAGACCCTCGTCACGCCCCTTCACCACGTGCCCGAAGGCTGGTACCTCGTCTTCTGGCGGGTGATCTCGGCCGACGGGCACCCGGTCCGAGGCGCGTTCACGTTCGCAGTTGGCCCAAGTCCCGGACCACCGCCGCAATTCCAGGTGCCGTCGCTGAGCGAGACTGCGACGACGACCCAGCTGCTGATCTCGCGCTGGGTCGTCTACCTGTCCGCACTGACCGCGCTCGGGCTGCTCGTCCTCCGGTTCCTGATCGCGCGCCCGGTCGCCTGCCGGGTGAGCGGCACCTCGCTCCGTCCGCTGTCGGTGGCCCTCGGCGTGGCACTCGCCGTCGCGCTGGTCGCCGTGCCGGTCTACGTCGTGCTGGCGACGGCGCAGTTCACGCTTCGCTCGGCGCTCGATCTCGGCGCGGTAATCCCGGTCGCGCGCGCTTCAGGCTTCGGGAAGGACTTCCTCGACCTCGAGCTGGTGCTGCTCCTCCTCGGCGTTGCGGCGGCGGTCGCCGTCTTCGTCGACCGGCCCGACCGGCCGCAGCGGTCGGTCGCCGAGCTACTGGCCATCGGAAGCGCGCTCGCGGTGGGCGCGGCCGCCTTGGCTCTACCCGGCCTTGCCGGACACGCGGGCCAGAAGTCTCCGCGCGGGCTGGCGCTGCCGCTGGACGCCCTCCACCTCGCGGCTGTCGCGATCTGGATCGGCGGGCTGATCGGGCTCGTCGTCTTCTGGATCACCGTCGGGCGCGAGGGTCGAGTCGCCGCCCTCGCCGTTGTCGTCCCACGCTTCTCGGCGGTCGCGTTCGTGTCGGTATTCGTGATCGTCGGCTCGGGAATCGGCCAGGCGCTGCTCGAGCTGCCGACGCTGGGGACCCTGTGGCAGACCTCGTACGGGAAGGCGCTGCTCGTCAAGATCGCGCTGCTCGCCGCTGCGCTCGTGCTCGCAGCGGTCAACCTCGCCCGCACGAAGCCCCGGCTCGAGGCGGCAGGCGTGCGCCCGTCGCTCGGTCCGGGCGCCGCAGTACTGCTGCGGCGGCTCGTACAAGGTGAGATCGTGTTCGTCGCGGGCGCGCTCTTCGCAGCCGCCGTGCTGACGAGCCTTCCGCCGCCGGCGAGTGCTCTCGCGCGCGTGAAGAACATCGCAGCGAGGGTCGGGCCCGGTCCGGTCTCGGAGGCCGTCTCGAAGGGCCCGTACCGCGTCAACGTCTCCGTCGACCCGAATCGCGCAGCGGTTACCAACGCCTTCACGGTCCGGCTGACGCGCGACGGCCGGCCGGTCCGCGGTGCGCAGGTGCTGAGCCGCTTCGACATGCTCGACATGGAGATGGGCGAGCAGAGCTACCAGCTGCGCGAGCTCCGGCCGGGGACGTTCAGGAAGACCGTGCCGGCCCTCGTGATGGTGGGGCACTGGGCCTTGCAGTTCGAGGTGACGCCGCCCGGCGCTCAGCCGTTCGTAATCACCCTCCTGGACAAGGCCAGCGGATGAGGACCCGCCTCCTGCTCGCGCTCGTAGCCGTCGCCGCCGCCGCGGTTGCGTGGTTCGTCGTGATCGACGCGATCCGGCGGACTATCTAGGAGAGTTTGGCGGAACGATCTTCAGCGGCCGGTTGAACGCCAGGTAGCGGTGGTACATGAAGTGCGCCGCGGCGGTCATGCGCAGGCGCAGGGTCCGGTAGCTGCTGCGGTCGATCCACGCCTTGAACCAGGCCGGGATCGTCGGGTCCGCGAACGAGACGATCCAGACCGGTCGGCCGTCGACGGTGCCACGGCCGATCAGGCGCGCGTCCATCGTCTGCGTGCTCCAGCTCGGCTGCGGAACGGTCAGCGGCGGGATCTGGGGACTTCGCGTCCACGATTCTCCCGCGCGGATCCGGTCCCACCGGCGCTTCCCGATCACCACCGCGGCCGCCCCGCCGCGAATGTCGTACGCCATCCGGTTCGGCGCGGCGAACTTCCAGGTCGTGAGGATGCCGCCGTTCGGCTTCGAGCGAAGCGACTCGCGGTAGACGAGCGTGTGCAGCCGGCGGAAGACCCGACCGGCACGCCCGACGATCCGCGCAGCAGGCGGAGCCGCCGCAGGAACCCGGAACGGAAGCGAGCCTCCTTCGACCACGACGTCCACGCGGCGAGGAGGGCTGCGCGGAGCCTTTGCCCGGTAGCAGCCCGCCCCGCACGGCTTCGAGGCCAGCGTCGTCCCGCCGATGCGGAAGGAGACCCTCAACCCCGACTCGCCGCCCCCGTTCCCGGAGAGCACCGTCGCCGTCAGCGCCCGCCCGGGACCGGCGGCCAGACCGACCGCACGCGACCCGAGCTCTCCGGCGAGCACGACGGCCCCGGACGGGGGAGGCGGCGGAGTCTTCGTGCTCGTCGCCGGCTTCAGGTTGCTCGTCGCGACAGCCGAGCCGCCCGACGACCCGAGCCAGGCGGCCGCGACGACCCCGACGGCGGCGCCCACGACGACGGCGGCCACAGAGGCGACGAGAAGGCGTTGCGCTCGCGTCACTTCAAGAAAGCTAGCCAGACAGCCGCGTGGTTGAGCGAGAGCGGCTTAGCTACGCGGCCGTCGCTCTCGTACACGATCGCGCGCGCCGGCCCGTCAAGGCCACGCGTCAGCACTCTGCCGGCGGCTCCGAAGCGGCGGTCGAGGCTGCCGCGGAGGGTGTATCGGGCGAGTGCGCCGGCGCGACGCCCGCGGCGGAGGGCTACTCGCTCTCGAGCCCGAGCATCCGGCGGACGACGGCCTAGGTGGATGCGAAGATCGCGGCGTGCCAACCGGGCGCGAGCGGCAAGCAGAGATCTTCCTCGGAGGCGCCATCGGGCGACGTGCGCTGGTGCCGTTCGACCCGACGCAGCTCGAGGAGCGCGCGCGGTCGTCTATGTCGCCAGAAGCATTCGCATACGTCGCCGGTGGGGCGGGCGCAGAGGAGACGATGCGGGCGAACCGGCGCGCCTTCGAGCGGCTCGCCATCGTCCCGCGGGTGCTTCGCGACGTCTCCGCCCGCGATCCGTCGGTCGAGCTGTTGGGGCGACGGCTGCCGTGGCCGGTGCTGCTAGCGCCCATCGGCGTGCTCGAGCTCGCACATCGTGAGGCCGATCTTGCGGCGGCGCGCGCAGCGGCGTCGGTCGGGGTTCCGGCCATCTTCTCGAGCCAGGCGTCGCGAGCGATGGAAGAGGTCGCGGCGGCCATGGGAGACGCTCCTCGCTGGTTTCAGCTCTACTGGAGCACGCGCGACGAGCTCGTCGCGAGCTTCGTCGGACGGGCCGAGCGCTGTGGCTGTGAGGCAATCGTGATCACGCTCGACACGACGCTGCTCGGGTGGCGGACGCGTGACCTTGAACTCGGGTACCTCCCGTTCCTGCATGGACGCGGAATCGCCCAGTACACGAGCGATCCGATCTTCAGAGATATCGTTCGCAATCGCGGGCGCGCACGCTCTACGCAGCGGCCGACACTCGCAGGACTGCGCACCCTACGCGAGCTGCACCGCAACGTACAGGGGCTCGACCCACGTGCCGCTGTGCAGACGTTTACCGAGATCTACTCTCGGCCGTCCTTGCGGTGGGAGGATCTGCTCCGCATTCGTGAGCTGACTTCGCTCCCTGTCCTCCTTAAGGGAATCCTCCACCCGGCCGACGCACAGCGAGCGTTGGAGGCGGGGTTTGACGGGATCGTCATCTCGAACCACGGTGGCCGGCAGCTCGACGGTGCCGTCGCGACCCTAGACGCGCTGCCGCCGATCATCGACGCGATCGGCGGGCGCATCCCGGTTCTCTTGGATAGCGGGATTCGCACGGGCGCCGACGTGCTGAAGGCCATCGCTCTTGGCGCCACCGCAGTTCTGCTCGGTCGCCCCTACGTCTACGGCCTCGCGATCGCAGGAGAGGCGGGCGTGCGTGAGGTGTTACTGAACCTCCTTGCAGACTTCGACCTTGCTCTTGGTCTCTCGGGCTGCAGTACTCCGAGCGATCTCGCGGAAGCGACGCTGACCGTCTCTCAGTCTGCGATCGTCGACTGAGGGCTTTGGCAGCCCGGCTTCCTGTGCGTCTCGCAGACGATGTCGTCATGCCGTCTCGATTTTGGTTGCGGGCACAGGCAACGACGAGGCCGCCAAACGCACGGTCAGCGACGTGCTGGCCGACCTCGGCTGGCCCGACCCGGTCGACATCGGCGGCTCGAAGGCGCCCGTGAGCTCGAAGCGAGCTGCATCGCCTGCGTCAAGATCGGCGGCGCACGAGGCGTGGGACCATGGCTTCAAGCTCCTGGTCGGCTCGACGGGTTCCTGACGAGTCGGGAGGCTTCCGAGCCGGGTTCGGGTTCTTGGGCGCGCCGGCGTCGCGGGGTGGGTGAGCGCAACCCGGACTCGCAGCGGTTGTAGACCGCCACGTTCGGTGCCATGCTAATGCGTCGTTTCCATGAGCTCGACCTCGTATGAACAGGTCTGTGCGGCTCACCGGTGGGAGGTGCCCGCGCAGTACAACATCGCTACGGATGTGTGCGACAAGCACCCGCGGGACAAGCTTGCGATGGTGTGGGAGAGCTTCGACGGTTCCTATCGAGAGCTCGCGTGGGGAGAGCTCCAGGACCTCGCGAACCAGGCGGCGCAGGTGTTACGTGCACACGGCATCGAGCGCGGTGACCGGGTCGCGGTCGTCGCGCCCGCGACGCCGGAGACGGCCGCGACCTTCTTCGGCATCTGGAAGCTCGGCGCAATCCTGCTCTCGATGTCGGTTCTCTACGGTGACGAGTCGATCCGTCACCGCCTCTCCGACTCCGGTGCCAAGCTCGTCGTCACCGATGCCGTAAACGCGAAGCGCTTCGATGACTCGAGCGCGCAGCTGCTGGTGCTGGAAGAGGACACGCTTGCAGGCTCGCCGACCGAGTTCATCGACTGCGGCACCTCGGCCGACGATCCGGCGCAGCTCTACTACACCTCGGGGACGACCGGGCTTGCGAAGGGGATCGTGCACGCCCATCGCTACATCCTCGCGCACGAGGAGTTCGTCTACTGCCACGAGGTTGAGGACGGCGAGCGTTTCCACGGCATGGGCGAATGGGCCTGGGCCGCCGGGATCGCGCCGCTGCTCGGTCCGTGGCGTCTTGGGGCGGTGCAGTGCGTCTACCGGCGCGAGTCGGGCTTCGACCCGCACAAGCAGCTCGATTTCCTCAGCCGCAGCAACGTGACTAATGTCTTCACGACGCCGACGGCGATGCGAGCGATGATGGCGATCGCCGATGCGGGCACGCGCTACCCGCAGCAGTTCCGCCGCGTCTGCTCGGCCGGAGAGCCCTTGAACCCCGAGGCGATCCGCTGGTTCCGGGAGCAGTACGGCGTGACCGTGCTCGACTACTACGGCCTGACGGAGTCGTACCCGCTCGTTGCCAACTACCCGTTCATGGAGGTCCGCGAGGGGTCGATGGGAAAGCCAATGCCCGGCTGGGAGGTCGAGCTCCTCGACGAGGACGAGCACCCGGTCGCCCGCGGCGAGCGAGGCGAGATCTGTCTCCGCGCTCGCTCGAACCCGCACTTCCCGCTCGGCTACTGGAACCGGCCAGCCGAGAGCGAAGAGGTGTTCGGCCGCGAGTGGTTCCACACCAAGGATGCCGCTCGCAAGGACGACGACGGGTACGTCTGGTACGAAGGCCGCGCCGACGATGTGATCATCGCCGCCGGTTACCGGATCGGCCCGTTCGAGGTCGAGTCCGCATGTCTCGAGCATCCGGCGGTGAGGGAAGCGGCGGCGATCGCCTCGCCCGACCAGATGCGTGGCAACGTCGTGAAGGCGTTCATCGTGCTCGCGCCCGACCGTGAGCGATCGGACGAGCTCGGCGAGGAGATCAAGGCGTTCGTTCGCGAGCGGCTCTCAGCATATGCCTACCCGCGGCGCATCGAGTTCGTCGACGATCTTCCCAAGACGCTCACCGGCAAGATCCGCCGGATCGTACTTCGTCAACGCGAGCTCGAACGAGTGCAGGGGGGACGTCGCTAGCGATCGAACGAGGGCACCCAGCGGATCGCTCGCGCTCATTTTCCGGCTGAGGGGGAGGGCCTGACCGGCTCGCCAGCCAGCAGGATCTCCCCGCCGTCAGCCACCGGGAGAAGGCCGCACTCGATCGCAGTGCGCACCAGGCTCCTGCAAAGGCGCAGGTAGCTCACTTCAAGAAAGCTAGCGGGGCACGCTGGTAACGTCGCCGGGCAGTGGTCTTTCTCCAGCGCGTCGACGACGACCTCGGCTGCGCGTCCTACCTGATCGGCGACGAGACGACCGGGGAGGCCGTCGTCGTTGACCCCGCCTACGAGATCGAGCCGTACCTCGAGGACGCGAAGGAGAAGGGCCTGCGGATTACAGGCGTGCTCGAGACACACACCCACGCAGACCATCTGTCCGGGCACGGACGGCTCGCGCTAGACCAGGGAGCCACCGTCCACGCGCACCCGCTCGGCGAGCCGGAGTTCCCGTTCGAGCCGCTCGCCGACGGTCAGGAGGTGCGTGTCGGCGAGACCGCGATCCAGGTCCTGCACACGCCCGGCCACAGGCCCGAGCACTGCTGCTTCCTCGTCGACGGCCGGCTCCTGACGGGAGACTCGCTACTCGTCGGCGACGCCGCGCGGCCCGATCTCGCCGTCGAGGCCCGCGAAGGAGCCGAGGGCCTCTATGGCTCGCTCCGGCGCCTGGCCGGGCTTCCTGGAGACACCGGCGTCTACCCCGGCCACGTCGCGGGCTCGCTGTGTGCGACCGGGATCAGCGCCGAGAGCTCGTCGACGATCGACGCCGAGCTGAGAACGAACCGGGCGCTCGCCTATTCCGACGTGCAGGAGTTCGTCGCGGCCACGGCCACGGTGTCCGCCCCGCGGCCGCCGACCGTCGAGCGCGTAGTCGCCCTCAACCGCGGGCCGTTCGTCGGGGCGCCTCCGCCGCTCGGAGCTCTGGAGGGGTTCGACGGCCAGGTGCTCGATGTCCGCTCGCCGCACGAGTTCGCCGCCGGCCATGTTCAGGGCGCGATCAACGTCCCGCTGTCGGGCTCATCGCTCGGGACGAAGGCGGGCTTCGTGCTCGACCAGGAGCAGCGGGTTGCGATCCACGCGGCCTCGGCCCAGGACGCAGACGCCGCCGCGGCGCGCCTCCGCGCGGTCGGGCTCCTCGACCTCGCCGGGTTCCTTGTCGAGCCCGCGGCGACGGACCGGGTCGAGCCGATCGGCCTCGAAGAGCTCGAGCAACTCTTCGCCGCCGACGGCGTCGAGCTGATCGACGTCCGCGAAAAGGACGAGCGCGACGAGGGCTACATCCCGGGGAGCCGCCACATTCCGTACCGGTTAGTCGGCGCCTACAGCGACGAGCTCGCGAACGGCCACACGGTCGTGACCGTCTGCAGCAGCGGCTCTCGCGCCTCCGTGGCCGCGAGCGTCCTGGCCGCGCACGGCATCCCCGCACGGCCGCTCCTGGATGCGGGCGTCCCTGACTGGGAGCAGCGCGGCAACCCGCTCACGTCGTTCCGCCGCTGCGGCTCAGGCTGACGCCGCGAGGAGCGCCTCCGCCTCGGCCGTCCAGGCGGTTGCGCCGAGCTCGGCGAACACCGGCAGTGCGATCCTGAGCTGCTGTTCCGCCTCGGCCTGCCGTCCTCCGCGCGCGAGTTCGGCGGCGGCACGCAGGCGTGCGTACGCTTCGTCCGGGACAGACCCGATGCGTCGGCACGTCTCGGCCGCGGCAACGAAGTCGCCGGCGATCACGTGCTGCGCCGCTTCGTGCCACGGCGTCTGTAGCCCCTCCCTCGCAATGGCCTCGCCCAGGTCCTCGGGGCGTCCGAGCTCCCGAAACGCCCAGGGGCTGAACACGAGATCGTGCGGCTGGCGCGGACCCGCCGAACGCCAGTTGACGACCAGCTCGTCCGCGACCGTGTTCGCTCCGGCTCGGTCACCAGCCTCGAGGCGGGCAAAGACCTCGAATGCAAGTGCCGGGCTGATCACTTGGGGATCGTTGGCCAGTCGAGCAAGCGCCGTACCACGCTTGGCATCGGCAAGCGCAGCCTCATGGTCGCCCCGCGCCAGCAGGATTGCCCCCCGAATGATGTGGCAGCCCCCCTGCTGGTAGTGGCCGGATCCGCGCTCGGCTGACGCGATGAACTCGTCGGCGGTTGCGAGCGATTCGCTCCAGCGTCCCCGCCAATGACAGAGAACCGCGTGTTCGCCCTCCTGCCAGTTGATGTACGCGGCGAGCCCACTCCGATCAGCCAGCCGACGCGTCTGCTCGTGCAGCTCCCAGGACCGGCGCAGGTCGCCGAGGATCGCCACCATCCAGCTGAGGTTCGCAGCCGCCGCCACAGCCTCGTGGGAGTTGGCCTGCATACCGATCTCGACGGCTTCCTCGAGGTTCCGCAGGCCCTCTTCCACCTCTCCGGTGTGGATGCGCGCCACCCCCATCGTGTTCAGGTTGCGAGAGCGGACCCCGTCCAGCTTCAGCTCTTCCGCGATCCGGAGCGACTCCAGTCCCGGTTCCATCACCCCCACGAAGTCGTCGTTCATCATCAGCAGCCGGGAGAGCTCCTGGAGCACGATCGCCTTCGCCGGCGAATCCGCGCTCTCCTCGACGAGCTCGCGCGCTCGCTCGACGTACGCCAGCGCCCGTTTGCCGTCGCCTCGGTTCATCCAGATGCCGCCGAGCAGCGTCTGGGCACGAGCGGCCGCGTCGTCCTTCCCCGCCCGCTGGAGCTCTTCCGCAGCCTCCTCGAGAGCACCGTCGTCGAAGGCGACGTCGTCGACGCGGCTGTTCGCGTAGGCGAGCACAAGCTCCGGCCGTCCTTCGTCCTCGGCCGGCCACAGCTCGAGCGCCGCCTCGTAGAAGCGGGACGCAGCTGGATAGGAGCCGAGCACAAACGCGCGGTCGCCCGCATCCCGCGCCGCCAAGCGCGTTCGTTCCACGAGCTCGGCGGGCTCCGCCTGCCCCGCGGCCCGGCGCAGCCGCAGTGCCTCGAGGTAGTGGTGCGCAAGCGTCTCTGCATGGTCTTCCGGGCGGCCGAGCGCGTCGATCCAGGCCGCAGCACGCTCATGGCGGTCAGCGCGCGCCCCGCGCGGGATCTGCCCGTACGCGACGTCGCGGACGAGCACGTGGCGGAATGCGTGCTCGTCTTCACCGGCTACCGACGAGCGACGTTCGCGGCGAACGAACTCCTTCCGCTCCAGCGTGTGCAGGCGCTCCTCGGCTTCGCTCCGCTCCATTCCGCCGACGGCGCAGACCGCGCCGAGCCAGAAGACCTTGCCGAGGACCGATGCGTCTTGCAGAAGCTGCTTCTCCTCGGACGGCAGCCCGTCGAGCCGGGCGGCGATGATCCCCTGCACGTTTTCGGGGACGGGCAGCTCCTCCCCACCGGTCTCCGCGAGCAGCCGCGCGAACTGCTCGGCGTAGAGCGGGTTGCCGCCCGCATGGGCGAGCAGCGACTCCTGGGTGTCGGCCGGCAGAACTGCGCGCTCGAGGAGCGCAGCCAGGAGCCGAGCGGTGTCGTTGTCCGACAGCGGCGAGATCGAGAGTGTCAACGCGTTCGGCTTTCCTCCGCCCCAGCCGGGACGGCGCTCGAGCAGCTCCGGCCGCGCGGTGCAGACGATGAGGAGCGGCACGCCGGAGCTCCAGTCGACGAGGTGGTCGACGAAGTCGAGGAGGTCGTCGTCGGCCCAGTGCAGGTCGTCGAAGACGAGCACGGTCGGACGGTCATCCGCCAGGGCCTCGAAAAACTGGCGCCAGGCCGCAAAGCGTTCCGAGCGGTCACCGCTCTCTCGCTCGGCGGCGAGGCCCACGAGCGGTCGCAGCCCCTGGAGGACGCGCTCGGTGCTCTCCGGTGCGAGAG
>JBKPLR010000026.1:0-11359 GCA_046731695.1 Actinomycetota bacterium | reverse complement strand
GACCACGTCTGCGACGGGCGCGAGGTCGAGGTCGATCCCGACGGCCGCGAGCTCGCCGCCGATGGCCGCCGCGACTCGGCGCGTGAGCGCCACGTCGTCGACGGCGCCGAGCGCGAGGTTCCCGGGGAACGAGCTTCCCTCGTCCGCCTCCAGGCGAGTGACGTCGCCGCCCTCCTCATCCACGGCGATGATCAAGTCCGTTCGCTCGGAGCGCAGCAAACCCGTTAGCTCGGCCAGCTGCTCCGGATCCCGGATGTTCCGAGCGAACAGCGCGACGCCTCCGACCCCGCCCGCCAGCCCGCGCCGAAGCCAGTCGGGCGCCGTCAGCCCGTCGAAGCTCGGGAGCAGGCACCCGGCCGCGGCGGGCTCGAGCCCGCCGTCGCTCATCCGCGAACCGCGCCGGCGGTCAGACCGAACGCGATCTTGCGCTGGACGGCCACGAAGAAAATGACAACCGGGAGGGCCACCAGCGTCGCGCCCGCCATCAGCGATCCCCACGCGGTCCCGCGGCTCGTCGTGAACGACGCGAGCCACACGGTCAGGGTCTGCTTGCTCGGGTCGTGCAACAGCACGTAGGCCATGATGTACTCGTTCCAGGCCTGGATGAACGCGAAGATCGAGGTCGCGACTAGACCGGGGCCGATCAACGGCAGGAGGATGCGGACGAACGCGCCGAACCGCGTCGAGCCGTCGACCTGCGCAGCCTCCTCGAGGTCTCTTGGCACCCCGAGCATGAAGCCGCGCAGGGTCCAGATCGTGAAGGGCAGCACGAAAGTCATGTACGTCACGATCACGCCGCTGAGCTTGTCGACTTGGTGCGCCTTCGAGAGGACGAGGTAGATCGGGATGATCAGCGCGTTCAGCGGGATCATCTGGACGCCGATGATCAGCACGATGAACGCGCGGCGGCCGTAGAACCGGAACTTCGAAAGCGCTAGCGCGGCCAGGAAGGCGAGCACGAGCGAGGCAGCGACGACGACGCTGACGATGATCAGGCTGTTCTTGACATCGGCCCAGAAGTGCGGGCGGTGGATGGCGTCGCCGAAGTTCGACAGCGTCGGGTGCCACGGGAACCAGACGGGCGTGTTGGCGAAGATCTCGCTGCCGGGCTTGAACGCCGTGGACACCATCCAGTAGACCGGAAAGATCATCACCCCGAACACGATGAGCCCGGTCGCGTTCAAGACGATCCGGCGCGTTACGCTCCTTCTCACGCCGCCTCCCCGATCTTCACCATCTGGCGGATGTAGACGAAGCTGACGACGAGCATGATCGCGACCATCACGATCGCGATCGCCGAGCCGAGCCCGTACTCGGTCGTCTGGAACGAGGTGTGGTAGGCGTAGACGGCCATCGACCAGTACTCGGGCGACGGCTGCTCGTCGCGCAGGATCCAGACCTGGTTGAAGACCTGGAAGTCCCAGATGATCGAGAGGCTCGTGAGGATGAGGAAAATCGGCTTCAGGAGCGGCGCGGTCACGTCGCGGAACACACGCCAGGCGTGCGCCCCGTCGATCGAGGCAGCTTCGACCAGCTCCTTCGGCACCTGGGTGAGCGCCGCGTAGACCGTGATCGCGACGAACGGGATCGCGCCCCAGACAACGAGCAAGGTGATGATTCCCCAGCCGGTCCATGCGTTCTCGAACCAGTCGTGGTGGTTGAAGTTGCCGACGTGGAGGTACGTCAGCAGCCAGTTCACGACCCCGAACTCGAAGTCGACCATCCAGTACCAGATGTCGATGGCGACGACGACCGGCGTCGCCCAGACGAAGATCAGTCCGACGTTCAGGAGCAGGCGCATCGACGGGCCGAGTTGAGCCATCAGGAGGGCGATCAGCGTCCCGAGCACCATCGTCAGCGAGACGGCGACGGCGGTGAACGCGAGCGTGCGCAGGACCACATGCCAGAAGGTGGCATCGTGGAAGATCGCTGCGTAGTTCTGCGTGCCGATCCAGACGCCCTCGTGGCGGATCAGCTGGAACAGGCCGTAGTGCTGGAACGACAGCCTGACCATGTAGTAGAGCGGATAGCCGAGCACTGCCGCGATCACGAGGGTCGCCGGCAGGAGCAGCATGTAGGGCATGGCGCGCGTGCCGAGGCGGCTCACGAACGGCCGCCGCCGGGCCCCCGGTGCTACGGGCTCGGCGACGGCCGTCGAGGCAGACGGGAAGCGGGCGCTCACGAGAGAAGCATCCCGCTTCCCGACGGGGAGGTCACGACTTTGCGTTCAGGATCTTCGTGATCTGCCTGCTCGTGTCGCGCGTGGCGGCCTTGACGGTCTTCTTGTTGGTCAGGATCGCGGTGCACATGTTCTTCAGCACCTTCGCGTTCTCGACGTTCGCCCAGTTCAGCGCCGTGGGAATGAACCAGCTGTACTTCGCCGCCTTGGCGAACGGCGCCAGCTGGGGATTCCGCTTGTTCACGTCGGCGAGCGTTGTCGTGTTGGCGATGTTGCCGGCCTTGGCGATGAACTTCTCCGCCGTCGTGCTGGTGAACCCCTTGATCCAGTCGGCTCCGAGGTTCTTGTGCTTCGCCGAGATCGGGATTCCGAGGATGGAGCCGCCAAGGAAGGTCGGCGTGTACCGGCCCTTGATGTGGCTCGGCATCGGGTAGGCGCCCATCTTCTTCGCGAAGGACTTGTCCGCGCCGCCACCTTTCGGATCGAAGACATACGGCCACTCCCAGCCGTTGCCGAGGAAGGCTCCTGCCCGGCCCTTGGCGAACGGGATGCTCGGGAAGGGATGTGCCTCATCCTGCGTCTTGCTTGCCCGCGAGAGCTTCCGCACCATCGACTTGTAGGCGGTAAGGGCGCGGATCGCCTGCGGCGTGTCGAGCGTTCCCTTCCACTTGCCGTGCTGCTTGACGGCGATCTGCCCGCCGTAGTCCGCGACGAAGGACATCGCCGCGTACCAGTTCTGTCCCGGCTGGTAGAAGGCCGAGAAGTTCGGCTTCTTGCCGTACTTCTTCATCAGCTTCTTGCCGACAGTGAGGAACCCCTTGTAGGTCGTCGGCGGCTTGCGGAAACCGACTGAGCGGTAGAGGTCCTTGCGATAGATGACCGCCCGCGCGCCGGCGTAGTACGGAACGCAGTAGAGCTTCCCGTTGTACGTGCACGAGGCCTTCAGGCCGCTCAACCAGGTGGACGAGTTCGGGTAGTTCTTCGCCTTGATCAGCGAGAACGCGCCCGCGGCCATGTACTTGGTGGTCTGCGTGTTGCCCAACTCGACCACGTCGGGCGCATCGTTCGCCGCGAGCGCGGCGTCGAACTTCGCGAGGAAGCCGTCCCAGCTCTGGTATTGGATGTTGATTTTGACACCGGGGTGCTTCTTCGCGAACGCGGCGTTGGCCGCGCTGATCGCTCCGGGCCAGCCGTTCTGCGCGTCGGTCATGACCCAGACGGTCACCTCATTGGGTGCCGTGGTGCTGTGCGTGCCGCCCGCCGCGGTCGAGGCTGCGACTGCCAGTGCGGCCACGAGAGCGACGGCGGCGATGATGCGAACCTTCATTTGGCTCCCCCTGCTCTTGGCGGACGAACCGGCCCTACCGTGTGCTGTGGCCTGACACGGTGTGCGGCTGCCGCGCGGAATTGGTGCATACCACTTGGCCACGGTGCGGAGCCTTGCACATTTACGGATCGAATGTCAAGACCAATCGCCGTAGTGGGGCTCACGCCTGGTCTTGACCGGATCCGTCGAGCTGGTTGCGCCTCGGCCCTGCCAGCGCGGGGCGCCTCGGCGAGGGCAGTGCCGTGAGGTCCGTGACGAGGCGGTAGCGGTCGCCGCGGTAGATCGAATGGACGAACTCGACGATTTCGTCGCCGTTCGCGTGCGTGACGCGCTCGAACAGGAAGGCAGGCGAGTGAAGCGGGACGCCCAGCGCGGCCGACTCCTCGTCGTTCGTCACCGTCGGCTCGATCGTCTGGGCCCCACCGGCGATCACGATCCCGTAACGGTCGCGCAGGAGCTCGTAGAACGACCGGCCTTCGAGATCGGGCTTCGCCAGGCCCGGCACGAGCGCCTCGCGAACGTGAAGCGTCTCGATCGCCATCGACTCGCCGTCGGCGAGCCGTAGGCGCTTTGCGACCACGACAGGCTCCGACGGAGAGACGTGAAGAAGGCGGCCGAGGCGCGCGCCTGCCGGCACGACTTCAAGCGAAAGCGTCCGGCTGCCGGGCTCCATCCCTCGCCGGCGCATGTCCTCCGTGAAAGACGTCATCGTCAGCTCCTGGGCGATCTTCGGCTCGCTCACGAACGTCCCGGAGCCGCGTCGCCGGACGAGGTATCCCTCGCGGGCGAGCTCGTCGAGCGCTGCGCGGAGCGTGAGCCGGGAGACGCCGAGCTCCGCGCTGAGCTGCCGCTCCGAGGGGATCGCTTCGCCTACGCCGAGCCCATCGATCAGGTCGAGCACGCGGTCCCTCGTCTCGCTTTGCTTGGTCATGGCGCGGCGGCGAGCTCCTCGGCCGGCGCGGCCTCCTCGGGCTCGGAATCGGTCGCCAGCCTCGCCCCGGTCTGTGCGTCGAAGAAGTGCAGGCGCGCAGGATTGACGGCGAGCTCGAGCGGCACTCCCACCCGCGCCTCGGAGGTCGGCCCGACACGGGCTACGAACAACGCTTGCGTTTCCGGGAGCAGCGTCTCGTCCGAGCTCTCGAGCACTTCGGGTGTTACCGGCGGCGCGTCCACCGGGAAGAACAAGTGCGTCTCCGACCCGAGCTCTTCGACGACCTCGGGTGTCAGTTCGATCGTTGCCGAGTCCGGCGCGTGGGTCTCCTCGAACGCCTCCGGTCGGATGCCGACGATCACCTTCCCCGAGATGTCCTTGGGCCGACGCCGTTCGTCGAGGCGCAGGCGGAGGCCGCCGAAGGTGACCTCGTGCCCGGCCAGCGAAGCCTCGACCAGGTTCATTGCGGGCGTGCCGATGAAGGCGGCGACGAAGACGTCGTCAGGTCGGTCGTAGAGCCGCTGCGGCGTGTCGCACTGGAGCACACGACCCTCGTTGATCACCGCGACCCGCTGGCCGAGGGTCATCGCCTCGGTCTGGTCGTGCGTGACGTAGACGGTCGTGACGCCGAGGCGGGCGTGCAGTTGTGCGAGCGAGGCTCGCATTCCGACTCGGAGCTTGGCGTCCAGGTTCGAGAGCGGCTCGTCCATGAGAAACGCCTTGGGCTCTCGGACGATGGCGCGCCCCATCGCGACGCGCTGGCGCTGCCCGCCCGAGAGCTGGGCCGGGCGCCGGTCGAGCAAATCCTCGAGACCGAGCAGCGCCGCGACCTCCTCGACACGCCGCTTCGCTTCCTCCTTCGGCGTACGGCGCACCTTCAGGCCGTAGCCGATGTTCTGCCGCACGCTCATGTGCGGGTAGAGGGCATAGCTCTGGAAGACCATCGCGATATCCCGCCGACGCGGGGCGAGCGTCGTCACGTCGGTGCCGCCGACCGAGATCGTCCCCTGAGTGGGTTCCTCGAGCCCCGCGATCAGGCGCAGGAGCGTCGACTTGCCGCATCCCGACGGGCCGACGAGGACGATGAACTCGCCGTCGCCGATGCGCAGCGAGACGTCGTCGACCGCGACCACGCCGCCTGCGTACGCCTTCGAGAGGTGGTCGAGCACGATCTCTGCCACGGGTTTGGAAAGAATAGGACCAGTGGCGCGCAAAAGCAAGACCACATTGTGCGGGTTCCGAAAAGTGGTATTGACCACCACCTGCCCGCCTGCATACACTAAGTCCGGATGGCAACGCGCGACGACGTCGAAGACCTGATCACGGAAGCTCGCGCCGAGCGGCCGAGCTACGACCTGTGCTCGACCGCCGACCTCGTCGCGCTGATGAACGGCGAAGACGCGACGGTCCCCGCCGCGGTCGGCGCAATCGCAGCCGAGCTCGCGGAGGCGATCGATGCCGTGGTCGACCGTCTCCGCGGCGGCGGCCGGCTCGTCTACGTCGGCGCAGGCTCCTCGGGGCGTATCGCGGCGCTCGATGCCGACGAGTGCGAGGCGACGTTCTCGACGGAGCCGGGCCACGTGGTGGCAGTCGTGGCCGGGGCGGGACTGGAGACCGCCGAGGAGCGCGAGGCCGCGGAGGACGACCCGGAGGCCGGCAGTGGCGCGATCCGAGCGCTCGGCGTCTCCGCGCGCGACGTCGTCGTCGGCGTCAGCGCCAGCGGCCGCACTCCATTCGTGGTCGAAGCGCTCGAGGCGGCCGCGGCGGCCAGCGCCCTGACGATCGCGGTCGTCGCCGTGCCCGACTCACGCATGGCGCGCACTGCCGACCACGAGCTCGCTGCGGTGGTCGGCCCGGAGTTCGTGGCCGGATCGACGAGGTTGAAGGCCGGCACAGCGCAGAAGCTCGTGCTGAACACCATTTCGACGGTCGCGATGATCCGGCTCGGCAAGACCTACGGCGACCTGATGGTCGACGTTCGCACGTCGAACGAGAAGCTCGCGGCGCGCGCCCGGAGCATCGTCAAGGCGGTCACGGGCGTCTCCGAGGACGAGGCCGAAGCCGCGCTGAAGGATGCCGACGGCAGTGCGAAAGTCGCAATCGTCGCGTTGCTCACGGGCACGGATGCGGCAAGGGCTCGCACGCGGCTCGAGCGCGGGGGCGGCGTGATCCGATCGGCGCTCGACCAATGAGACTCGGCGTCGAAGCTGCGCTCGTCCGGGGAACCCTCGTCCCGGGCGACGTCGAGATCGAGGACGGCCTCATCGCCGGCTACGGGCTCGCTAGCCCCAACGGCAGCGGCGTCGCCGTTCCGGGCTTCGTCGACCTGCAAGTGAACGGCTTTCTAGGCGTCGATCTCATGACCGCAGAGGACGACGAGTACCGCCGCGTGGGCGAGGCACTGCTCGAAACTGGCGTGACTGCGTATCTGCCGACCTTTATCTCCGCCCCGGAAGAGGATCTGCTGGCGGCGCTCGCCAGTGTGCCTACCGACAAGGGCGGCGCGCGCATCCTGGGCGTCCACCTCGAGGGCCCGTTCCTGTCGCCGAAGCGGCTCGGCATCCATCCGGCTGCAGCTCGCCGCGACCCGGACGCTGCGCTGCTCGAACGCCTGCTCGGGGCGGGGCCCGTGCGAATGATGACCCTCGCTCCCGAGCTTCCCGGCGCGGACGAGCTCATCGATCGCCTGCTCCGCGGCAGCATCGCCGTTTCGTGCGGTCACACCGATGCGACCGCTGCCGAGGCCGTGCGGGCGTTCGACCTGGGCGCGCGATCGGTGACGCACCTCTTCAACGCGATGCGGCCGTTCCGCCACCGGGACCCGGGCCTCGCGGGCGCGGCGCTCGCGCGCGCGGACGTGGTCGTGCAGATCATTCTCGACGGCGTGCACCTCGCCGAGGAGACGGCCCGGGTCGCCTGGCACTCCGCGGCGGGGCGGGTTGCCCTCGTTACCGATGCTGTCGCGGCCGCGGGGATGGGCGACGGCTCCTACCTCCTCGACGGCTTCGCAATCGAAGCGCGAGACGGCGTGGTCCGCAGCCAGGAGGACGGCGCCCTTGCCGGGAGCGCACTGACGATGATCGAGGCGGTGCGGAATCTCCACGCGCTCGGAGTCCCGCTTCCGGACGCGGTGCTGGCTGCGACCGCGGTACCCGCGCGGGTGCTCGGCGAGCCCGACTTGGGCCGGCTCGACGTGGGGCTCTCAGCCGACCTCGTTGTCCTTGACGACAACCTCGAGATCGAGCGCGTCTGCGTCGGAGGCGAGGACCGTGTCGTCGCCTGAGCCGCTGCGACTCGACGCGCGTGGCTCCGAGTTCCTCACCGAGGTCCACGAACAGCCTTCGGCGCTGAGATCGCTCCTGGAGCATGCGAACTCGTACGCCCGGGTCGCAACTGCCGTGCGCGAGCGCGGAGCGACGACGATCCGGATGGTGGGTCACGGCTCGTCGGACAACGCGTCCTCCTACGGCGTCTACGCCTTTGGCCTCCTCCCGGGCTGGACCGCACTCCGCGACTCGATCACGCTCACGGCCTACTACGACGCGCGGCTCGACATGAGCGGCTCCACGGTGATCGCGCTCTCACAGTCGGGCCGGACCCCCGACGTAATCCACTACGTCACGCGTGCCCGCCGCGCCGGAGCCTTTACGGTCGCGCTCACGAACGACCTCGGCTCCGATCTCGCGGGCGCATCGGAAGCGGTGCTCCCGCTGGCCGCGGGGCCGGAGCGGTCCGTCGCGGCCTCGAAGACCTATCTGAACCAGGTCGCGGCTCTCGGCCTCTTCGCCGCTAGTGGTGCAGGGGAGGGGCGACGGTTCGCGGCGGGCATCGCAGCGAGCGCCGATCTCCTCGAAGGAGCGCTCCCGGCGCTCGAGGAGCAGGCACGGGCGGTCGCTCTTCCCTTCGCCTCGGTTGGCCGGATGTTCGTCGTCGGGCGGGGCATCGAATTCGCAACCGCCCGCGAGATCGCGTTGAAGCTGCTCGAGACCTGCCGCATCGCGGCGGAGCCGCTCACCGCGACGGCGCTCGCACACGGCCCTGTCGCGGCGCTCGACCCGCTCTTCCCCGTCTGGACGGTCGCCGCGGACGACGAGACGCTGCCAGCGGTGGTCGAGGCGGGCGAGCGCGTGCGCGCGGCCGGGGCGACACTGGTTGCCAGCGGAGACGCCGCCGGGGCGCTCTCGGGCGCCGCCTACGCGCTGCCCGTGCCCGCCCCGCCATCACGGCTGCACTCGCCGCTCCTCTCAGTGGTGCCGGGGCAACTCTTCGCGTCTGCGCTTGCGCGAGCGCGAGGGCTCGATGCGGATCACCCCGTCGGCCTGACCAAGGTCACGCTTGCCAGATGATGTCTTTGCCGTCGACGTCGGCGGCAGCTCGGTCAAGTCCGGCCTCGTTGTCGCGGGGCGCATAGAGAATCAGGCGAGCGAGCCCGTCGCGCCCGACCTGGACGGGCTCGTCGCCCAGCTCACGCGCCTTGTCGCGGATGCAAGGGCGCCGATCTGGGGCCTTTGCATTGCGGGCCTCGTCGACGAGGCCCACGGGACGGTGCGGTATGCCGCGAATCTGCCCTTGCGCGACGCCCCGCTCCTGGATCTGCTCTCCGGCGAGGTTCCTCCGCCTCGCGTCTTCGTCAACGACCTCGTCGCCGCCACCGTCGGCGAGGCCGAGGGCGGCTCGCTCGCGCTACTGCAGGTCGGAACCGGGATCGCCGGGCGCTGCGTGGTCTCCGGCCGTGTAGCGGCGCTGCCGGGCGCGCACGCGGGAGAGGTCGGACACCTGTGCTTTCGCAGCGGGGGCCTGCCCTGCCGGTGCGGCAACCACGGCTGCGTCGAGGCCTACGGCGCTTGGAGTGGAATCGTCGAGCGCTATGCAGCCGCCGGGCGGCCGGAGCCGACACCGGCCTCGCTCCTTGAGGAGGCCGAGGCGGACGTTTGGGCCCGCGGCGTCCTCGACGATGCGCTCGAGGCGATCGCGTTCGCGGCTGCCGCGCTCGTCGCGGCCTGGGATCCCGGGACGCTGCGGCTAGGCGGCGGCGTCGCGGCGGCCTGGGGCTCGACGCTGGTCGACGCGGTCCGCTCGAGGCTCAGCGCATGCGTCCTGCCGAGCCTCGCGGCCGCGACCACTATCGACGGCGCCCGCTTCGGGGCTTCGGCGGCGCTGCTAGGCATCGCCGCGCTCGTTTCGGCTGCGGCCTAGCGCGTCTGCTTCTTCGCCGTGCTGCGGGCCTTGCCCACAGCCTTCTGCGTCTTGCCCTTGACCGCTTGGGCGGCCCTTCGCGCGCCGCCCCAGTCCGACCATGTGGCGGCTACGATCGACGTCATTCCGACGCGCACTACACGGAGGGGGATCGGATGAACGACACACCGAACTGGCAAGTCGCGCACCTCGACGACATCGAACGGCGCGACAGAGATATCCCAGTGCGCGAGCACCTGGGTATCCACGCATTCGGGATCAACGCCTACACGCCCAGCGAGGACGGCACGCTGATCAGCGAGCACGACGAGGCCGGGTCGGGCCAGGAGGAGCTGTACATCGTGCTCGATGGGAAGGCAACCTTCGAGGTCAACGGAGAGGCGGTCGACGCGCCCCCCGGAACACTCGTGTTCGTCGGGCCGCAGTCGCGGCGGAAGGCGACCGGGGACGGAACCGTCCTCGCCATCGGCGCTACACCCGGCGAGGCGTATCAGGGGGTCGACTGGGGTGCGGCGTGGCCGTTCCACCGAGAGTCCATGGCGGCCTACGGCGAACAGCGCTACGCAGACGCGCTCGAAGCGGTGCGGGGTGGCCTCGAGCACATGCCGGACCATGCCGGCTTGCATTACAACTACGCGTGTTTCGCGACGCGCGCCGGCGACACGGGCGACGACACGTTCGCGCATCTCCGGCGCTCGATCGAGCTGCTCCCACGGTTCCGCGAGGATGCGCGCAAGGACGACGACTTCGCCGCCGTGCGCGACGACCCGCGGTTCGAGCAGGCTCTTCGCTGAGCGCGGGTCTCGACCCGCATCTCAGCGGTGTCGCGGCGCGTCGCGCAGTCCGAGCGTGCGCCCGAAGACGAGGAAGCTGAAGACGATTGCCGAGGCCTCGACGGCAGCGAGCGACGCCGCGCCGATGCCGGTCGCGCTGATGGCGACGAAGGCCAAAAGGGCAAGCGCTAGCGTCGCCGCCCAAGGGTGCGCAAACAGCCCCCGCACTGTGCGTGAGGCCTGCGGCAGCCCGGCGCGGGCAAGCAGCGTCTCGACGTCATCGGCCAGTAACGCGGCCGCGCTGCTGGGTATGTGCCGACTCGGCAGTGAGTGGACGGCCCTAGCCCGCCCGGCGGCGCGGACGGCGGCGATCGCCGACAGCAGCAAAACGGCGAAAGCGGCAGTGAAGGCCAGTGTCAGCCAGCGCCCGTGACTCCAGGCGATCACACCGGCCGGCCGCGATACGGCCACCGCCGCCTCGGCGACGGCCGCGCCGACCAGGGCGGCGGACGTGACCGACACAGCGCGCGCGATCGCAGTTAGCTCGGTCGTCGGCACGGCCGGCGCCTTCCGCCAGCGCAGCGAACGAACGGAAGCGACAACGAGCGCGACGGCGGCCAGCTGCAGCGCCAGAAAGCTGCCTGCGCCTTGCGGGAAGTCGCGCAACAATGGCGAGCCGGCGGTGGCGAAGGCGAAGAAGACGCCCGCGTAGGCCACGAACGCAGCCGCGGCAAGGCTGACAGCGCGATGTGCGGTCGTCGATGCCGTCGTTTCCGCGAAGCGAGCGGCGATCGTGGCAGCGGGGCCGAACTGCGTGACGGCGCCCGCCTCGGCCTCCTCGAGCGTGAGGCCGTCGGCGGTCAGTTCGGCGCAGAGGTCGTGCAGGTGGTCTTCGGTCTCCCTGAGCAGGCGCGCTCGCGGCGCGCGCCGCCGGCGCAACTCGCGCTCGAGCT
>JBKPLR010000025.1:0-6539 GCA_046731695.1 Actinomycetota bacterium | reverse complement strand
TGCCGAGGGCAGATTACCCACGTGATACTCACCCGTTCGCCGCTTTCCCCCAGGCCGAAGCCTGGGTTCTCGCTCGACTTGCATGTGTTAAGCGCGCCGCCAGCGTTCGTCCTGAGCCAGGATCAAACTCTCCGTGAAGATGGTTTGCGCCGAAGCGCAAATCGTTCACTTCGAGCTTGTGCTCAAAGTTGTCTCCACCTCGAAAGGTGGTGACGGGTTCTTAGGCCTCAAGCAAGAAGCGCTTGAGGTCTCGACGTAAACGCACTGCTGAGTTTTCAAAGACCTGCGCCGCGGCCGGCGCGTAAAAAAGCCTCCGACTCGCGCCAGAGGCCTCCGTAGCTCGGATTCTTGTCGTATCCGTCTGCGTCCGAAGGCGCTCCTGGTCGAGTTACAAGGACATCCCTACGCGCCGCCTTGTCGAGCGGCTGGAGAATGATAGCAGTGGCCGAGGGGGTGTCAAGCAGCGCGGATGCGTAAAAACTGGCGTTTTCCGGCCTGGATCACGGCGCCCGCGACGGCGTCGGTTTCGATGTCGTACGACGTGATCGCCTGGCCGTCCGCCTTGACGCCGCCCTGGTCGATGAGGCGGCGCCAGTGGCTCGTCGACTGGCCGAAGGTCTCGGCCAGCAGCGCCGGCAGGTGCACAACCGAATCCGTGGACTGGACCTCGGGGACCTCGTCCGGGGCGCCGCCCTCCCGGACCACGCGCGTGAAGTGCTCTTCGGCCCGCTTTGCCCCTTCCTCGCCGTGCCACGTCGCGACGATCCCGCGCGCTAGCGAAAGCTTCGACTCCATCGGATCGCCTCCCGGCGGCTCGCGTTCGAGACAAAGGCGCCACCACTGGTCGAGCGCGCCGTCGGGGATCGACATCACCTTGCCGAACTGCTCCTCGGGCGGTTCGGCGACGCCGATGTAGTTGCCCTCGGACTTGCTCATCTTCTTGGCGCCATCCGTTCCCACGAGCAGCTCGTACGTGATGGCGACTTGCGGCTCGAGACCGTAGTGGGCCATGACGTCGCGGCCCATCAGCAGGTTGTAGAGCTGGTCGGTCCCTCCCACTTCGACGTCCGCTTCGACTGCGACCGAGTCGTAGCCCTGCGCGAACGGATACAGGAGCTCCGAGACAGAGATCGGATCGCCTCGATCGAAGCGTTCGGCGAAATCGTTCCGCTCGAGCAGGCGCGCGACTGTTCCGGTGCGCGTTAACTGGACGAGCTCCGCGTAGTCCAGCTTGCCGAGCCATTCACCGTTGAACCGGATCTCCGTCTTCTCGCGGTCGAGGATCCGGTAGACCTGCTCGGCGAAGAGCCTCGCGTTCTGGTCTAGCACCTCGTCGGGCAGGACTTGCCGCTCCTTCGACCGCCCGGACGGATCTCCGATCCGGGCCGTGTAGTCGCCGACGATCAGGACGGGCACATGCCCGTCGTCCTGGAAGGCCCTCAGCCGCCGCAGCACGACCGCGAAGCCGAGGTGGACGTCGGGAGCCGTGGGGTCGATCCCGAGCTTCACCCGTAGCGGCCTTCCGAGCTTCAGCTTGTCCTCCAGGCCACTCTCGGGCTTGACGTCGACGGCGTTACGAGTGAGCTCGGCGATGCCCATGGCTGCGCGAGTCTACCGTTACAATCTTCCGCTTCTCGTGCCGCGCTCCGCCCGAAAACAGGCGCCTGCAAAGCCGCGGCGCAGAATCCGAAAGCTGCGCCTGTTCGGCCTCCTCCTGATCCTCTTCGTGCTCGGCACGGTGTCGTTCATGTTCGGGCTCGTGACCGCGATCGCCAGCGAGATCCCCTCACTCGACCCGGCCCGCCTCCAGAAGCAGGAGGTCGACGGCTACATCTACGCGGCGACGCCGAGCAAGCGGGTGCTCGCCGTGCTGCGCGGCTCGCAGAGCCGCATCCTCGTCTCGTCGGACGAGATCTCGCCGAAGATGAAGCACGCGATCGTCGCAGTCGAGGACAAGCGCTTCTACGAGCACCGCGGCGTCGACATCCACGGGATCGTGCGCGCCGTCTGGCAGGACGTCCGCAACAAGAAGGTCGTCGAGGGCGGGTCGACGATCACGCAGCAGTTCGTGAAGAACACGTACCTGCACGACCAGCGCTCGATCGGCCGGAAGCTGAAGGAGGCGGCACTCGCGTGGCAGCTCGAGCAGCGGTGGTCGAAGGACAGGATTCTGACCTCTTACCTGAACACGATCTACTTCGGGAACGGCGCGTACGGGATCGAGCAGGCGGCAATCACCTACTTCCACCACAAAGCGAAGGACATGACCTGGGCCGAGGCCGCGCTCCTGGCCGGCATCCCGAGCGACCCGTCGCAGTACGACCCAGTGGCCAGTCCGAGCGCCGCCCGCGCGCGCCGCGAGGTCGTGCTTCGCGACCTGCTCGACCAGGGCGACATCGCGTACACGGACTTCGTGCGGGCCAACCGGACGCCGCTGCCGAATCCCGACGACGTGCACCTGTCCGGCAAGCAGGGGCCGGCGCCGTACTTCACAAACTACGTCAAGCAGCAGCTGATCGACCGCTACGGATCGGGACGGGTCTTCGGCGGCGGACTGCACGTGTCCACGACGATCGACCTGAACGTCCAGAGGATGGCTCGGCAGGCGATCACCAAGTGGCTGACCGACCCCAACGGACCCTCGGCGGCGCTCGTCGCGGTCGACCCCCGCACCGGGAAGGTGCTCGCGATGATCGGCGGCAACAACTACCGGAAGAGCCAGTTCAATCTCGCGGTCCAGGGCGAGCGGCAGCCCGGGTCGTCATTCAAGCCGTTCGTGCTCACGACCGCGCTCAAGCAGGGCATCTCGCCCTCGACGGAGTTCGAGTCCGGCCCCGTGCAGATTCCGCTCGGCGACCGGGTCTGGTACGTGCACAACTACGAGAATTCCGACCTCGGCCGCATCTCGCTCACGACGGCCACCGAGTACTCGGACAATACCGTCTTCGCGCAGCTCACCCAACTCGTCGGCCCGCGCGCAATCGTGCGAACCGCGAAGAGCCTCGGTATCACCAGCCCGCTGAAGAACTACTTCGCGATCGGCCTCGGAGCGGAAGCCGTGAACCCGCTCGAAATGGCCCGCGCGTTCTCGGCATTCGCCAACGGCGGCAAGCGAATCGACGGAGCGGCCTTCGGCAATCACCCGCGGGCGATCTCCTTCGTCCGGAACGAGCACGGCAATACAGTTGACGACAACCGCCCGGTTCGCCGACAAGTCATCACCGGGGACACGGCCGCCGTCGTCAACTCCCTGCTCCAGAACGTCGTAACCGGCGGCACCGGTAAGCAAGCGCAGCTCTCGGACGGACGCCAGGTCGCCGGCAAGACGGGCACGACCGAGAACTACGGCGACGCCTGGTTCGTCGGCTACACGCCGCAGCTCGCGGTCGCGGTCTGGGTCGGCTACCCGAACACGCTGCGGCCGATGCTGACCGAGTACCACGGCGACGCGGTCGCCGGCGGCACCTATCCGGCGCTGATCTGGAAGAGCTTCATGGAAAGGGCCCTCCCCTACCTCCACGACGAGCCGCAGGACTTCCCCTACGCCTCCATGCCCTACCCCGTCCCGAAGCTCGTCGTGTTTCGGAACGGACAGCTGGAGCTCGACAATGGGAACTGCCACAGTCCACGGCAGGTCCTCTACTTCGCCGGCCGCGGGCCGGCGCGGATCGCGCGCTGCAAGGTGAACGAGGTCGACGTCCCGCGCGTGACCGGGTACACCGTTGCCCAGGCAAACGCTCGCCTCGCGTCGATGCCCCTCACGCCGCAGTACGTCTACCAGCCGGCCAAGCCGCGCCAGCGCCTCGGGATCGTCTTGCGGCAGTACCCGGCGAGGGGGACGCTCTCGTCCTACCAGAAGGTGACGCTCGTCCTGCCGAAGGCGCTGCACGGCGCCGTGCCGAAGGTCATCGGGCTCACGCTGGGGCGCGCCGAGGCGCGGCTGGAGCGGTACCACCTCAAGTGGCGGCTGGACGGGCATCCGCCGCCGACGGCGAAGGTGGTCTGGCAGAGCCCGAGCTGGGAACAGGCGGCGACGCCGGGCCTCGTCGTCAGGCTGGCTGTGAAAAAGCGCGGCTGAGGAAGCGCGACCCCGTCTCGACGTAGCGCCACGGAAGGTCGGCGGCCCGCGTGATGCCGATGCGCGGCCCGGCGGCGACCTCGACCGGCTCGTCGGGCGCGCGAAGCTCGAAAGGGGGCTGGTCGAGCAGTAGGCCGTCGTGTTCGCGGGTGATGCCGAGCGCCTGGCAGAGCCTTCCAGGCCCGGCGCAAAGGAGGCGCGGGTTGTCGAGGCCGCGCCGGTCGCGCATCAGGTCGAGCCCATAGGTCGGCTCGAGCGCTCGCACCAGGGCCGCGCAGGCCCTCCCCTCCCCTTCGCAGACGAGATTGAGGCACCAGTGGATCCCGTACGAGCGATAGACGTACGCGTGTCCCGGCGAGCCGAACATGGCCGCGTTTCGCTCGGTGCGGCCGCGATAGCCGTGGCTCGCCGGGTCCTCCTGGTCATATGCCTCGACTTCAACGATCCGCCCACCCACGCCGTCGATGAGCAGCGTCGCGCCGATCAGCTCCGGCGCAACCTCGTGCACGCTTCGGGCGAAGAACTCACGCTGGAGCGCGCGCGTCGTAGCGGATGAGTGCGGGGACGGCAAGGGCGATCAGGAAGGTACCCGCCATGCAGAGGACGCCGCCCGAGACGATCGAGACGCGGAGGCTCGTGAGGGACGCGACGACGGCGGCCTCGACGTTGCCGATCGCCGGGGTCGCCGCGACCTGGGCGTGCTCGATTCCAGAGAGACGTCCGCGGAAGTTGTCCGGCGTGACCGTCCAGAGGATCGTGCCCCGGAGCACGGCGCTGACATTGTCGGCGGCTCCGGCGGCCGCGAGGAAGATCAACGCAAGCCAGAGCGACTCCGCGAAGCCGAACGCCGCGATCGCGGCACCCCAGAGTGCGGCCGCGATCGCCACGACGAGACCCTGGCGGCGTACGTGCGGGATCCAGCCCGACAAGACCGACGCGAGGAGCGCACCCCCATAGGGAGCGGCGTACATGAAGCCGAGAGTGGCCGCGCCGCCGTGGAAATGCTTGAGCGCGATTGCGGGAAAGAGCGCGCGCGGCATTCCGAAGACCATCGCGTTCGAATCGACGAGGAACATGCCGAGCAAGACCTTCTTCCGACGCGCGAAGCGAAAGCCTTCGGCGATGGTCTTCAGGCTCGGGCGCTCGGCGTCGTGGAGGGGCTGAAGGGCCGGGAGCCTCCACACCGACCAGAGCGAGGCGGCGAACGTGGCCGCGTCGAGCAGGTACGCACCGGTGAGGCCCAGCAGTGCGATGAGAAGGCCGCCGAGAGCCGGGCCGGCGACGTTGGTCGTGCTTCCGTAGACGTTCTCGATCGCGTTCGCGGTTGCGAGCTCGTCCTGCTGGACGAGGCGCGGGATAACGGTGTTCGAAGCCGGGCGGCCAAGCGAGTAGAACGCCATAGCCAGCGTGACGAGGACGTAGATCGCCCAGACGCGCGGCTCCTCGAGCGACGCGTTGAAGGCGAAGCCAAAGGCGACGAGCGCGAGCAGCGTTTCCGTGAGGAGCAGCATCCGGCGGCGGTCGACTGCGTCCGCGATCGCGCCGCCGACGATCGTCAGCGTCAAGAGCGGAATCAGCTCGCAGACGGAGAGAAGGCCGACCTGGATCGTCGAGTGGGTCAGCTGGTAGAGCTGGTACGGAGCGGCGACGGCTGCGATCTCGCTGCCGAAGGTCGAGATCGTCTGACCGATGAAGAGGCGCCGGAACGCCGGGTAGCGCTTGAGCGGACCGATATCGACGGCCAGGCGACGCAGCAGGCCCGGCTCGCGGATTTCCGCGGGTTCCAACGGTTCCTAGAAGAGCTTCTCGGAGTCGTTCGGGTTGGCCGTGGCCTCGAGCAGACGGCGGGCGCGGCGGCCGAGGTCGGCGAGATCGACCTTCCCGGTTTGCGACTGCTCAGCGAGCCGCTCTGCAAGGTCGAGCGCGTCGTCGAGCAGCGGCTTGCGCAGCGCGGAATCCTGGCCCATGTCGGCGAGGATCGTGCGCTCGGTTCGCGAGGCGACGATCGGCTCGGCGACTCCCTCGACCCAGACGAGGGTGCGACGGCCGTGGCCTCGGTCCTTGTCGCGGATCGGCTCGATCGCGTAGATCTTGTCGGCGCGCGCGTACTTGCCGAAGCCGAGAAAGATCATCCGGTTGCCGTCTGCCATGTGCGGATTATCGCTACGGCGCCCGACGTGCCGGGGAAAGTGCCCGACGTGCCGGGGAAAGTGTTCACGCGCGCGCGTGAATCAGTTCCCCCAACCCAGGGTGGGGATCTCTTGCCCGCCTCCCTCGCGGTCGACGCTACCAGCGCAGTGCGCGCGAGAGCGTGACCGACTCGTGAAAATTCCGTGCCGGTTCTCTTCGGGCGGGCGGGACTAGTCGAAGAAGGTGTCTTCGTGCCGGTACGGCGGCGAACAGCAGCACAGGATGCGTAGCGCCTGCGTGCCCACGTTATGGATCTGATGCCGCGCGCCCG
>JBKPLR010000024.1:0-11689 GCA_046731695.1 Actinomycetota bacterium | reverse complement strand
GCGACACGCACCTGAAGGTGATCCTGGAGACCGGCGAGCTCGGCACCTACGACAACGTCCGGCGCGCCTCGCTGCTCGCGATGGCCGCCCGAGCGGACTTCATCAAGACCTCGACGGGGAAGCTGTCCTCAGCGGCGACCCTGCCGGTGGCGCTCGTGATGCTTGAGGCGATCCGCGACGTCTACGAGGAGACCGGCCGCCGGATCGGCTTCAAGCCGGCGGGCGGGATCCGCAACGCGAAGCAGGCCGTGCAGCACCTCGTCCTCACGCACGAAACGCTCGGGATCGACTGGCTCACGCCGGACCTCTATCGCTTCGGCGCCTCCTCGCTGCTGAACGACATCCTCATGCAGCTGCGCAAGGAGAAGACGGGCCGCTACCAGAGCCCGGACTACTTCACGATCGATTAGCGCCTAGAGGATCCCTCGGTCTTGGAAAGCCTTCCGGACGGCGTTCGCCGCGCTCGTCCCGTAGAGCGACTGCGCCGCGGTGACCGTTCGGTTCGCGAGGTCCGGCATCGTCGTGCCCGTGTAGCCGTTCGTCCCCTGCAGGATGATCGTGTCAGCCTTGGTGCGACCGAGCGCCTGGCGAATGTCCCATAGCGCCCGCGACCAGATCTCGCCGTCGTCGTGCACGTCTCCGTCGAGGTCACCGGGGTAGTGCTTGTTCCCGTCGACGCGGCGGAGGCAATGGGGCACGTCGCTCGTATACGAGGTCGAGTCCCAGTCGGCGACGCATGGAAGCGGTTCGCGCTCGGGGACGCCGAGCCGCTGCGAGACGACATCTGAGACCGTGACCGCCCAGTAGTCGGCGAACCCCTCGCTGATCGCCCCGTTTTCCTCGGGGTCGAAGTTGAAGTTCTGCGCTGAGTGGATCGCGTGCCCGTACTCGTGGAGGATCACCTCTGCGTCCTCCGCGTCATCGACCCCGCCCTTGCCGTAGCGGATCTCGTTGATCGGATGGTCGGTCTCGAAGGAGTTGTCGTAACCGAGCTGGTTGATACGGACCTTCTGCGGCTGGTTGTCGATGGCTGGGCGGTGGACTCCGTCGAAGCCGAGGCTCTGGATGTACCGCTGCGACTCGGTGATCCAGTAGTAGGCCATGACCTGCTCGAACTCGTCCTGGTGGCGCGTATACATGAAAGTGTTCGTCGGCGAGAACGCCTGGTTCCCGGTCGTGCTGTAGATCGTCGCGTAGTCGCCGTGCAGGAACCCGCTGCCGTCGAGATTCGTGAGCCGCACGGTGTAGTACGCGCTAGCCGGGACGGCCGCGTCGGCGTCCTTCTGGTCGGTGAGGGTCTCGTTGCCAAGGCTCTGCACCGGATTCGGGACGAAGACCGAGCCGAAGCCGAACGAGGAACCGTTTCCGGTCTTGCCCGCCGCCGCGACTCCGACGAGGATGGCGCAAGCCGCCAGCGAAACCGTGCCGATCAGGATTACCCGCCGCAAAATAGACCTCCCGCAATCTCTCCCTCGGCGGACCGTACCTGCGGATTCCGAGGAAGTCCAGCCCGGCTAAGCTAGGCGGCGGAGGGCTGGTGCATGGCTGAGCTCGAACGAACCAAAGATCGCGCCCCGGTTCCGGCCGGGTGGGAGTACGCGACCGCGCCCGAAGCGCGCGAGATCGTCGCGATCCGCGAGCGCTACGGCCACTTCGTCGGCGGCGAGTGGCTCGAGCCCGCCGAGACGTACACCACGATCGATCCGGGGAGCGAAGAGCCGCTCGCCGAGGTCGGTCAAGCGACCGAGAAAGAGGTCGGCCAAGCCGTTGCCGCGGCGCGCGAGGCGTTCGGGAACGGCTGGTCGGAGCTGCCCGGCTCCGAGCGCGCGAAGTACCTCTTCCGGATCGCGCGGATCCTGCAGGAGCGCTCGCGCGAGTTCGCGGTCCTTGAGTCGCTGAACGGCGGCAAGCCGATCCGCGAGTCGCGTGACGTCGACCTGCCGCTCTCGGCCGCGCATTTCTTCTACTACGCGGGATGGGCGGACAAGCTCGAGTACGCCTTCCCGAACCGGGCGCCGAAGCCGCTCGGCGTCGCCGGCCAGGTGATCCCGTGGAACTTCCCACTCCTGATGCTGGCCTGGAAGATCGCCCCGGCGCTCGCTGCGGGGAACACCGTCGTGCTGAAGCCGGCGGAGACGACGCCGCTCTCGGCGCTCCTCTTCTGCGACGTCCTTCGCCAGGCCGAGCTGCCGCCGGGAGTCGTGAACATCGTCACCGGCGACGGACGGGCCGGTGCCGCCCTGGTCAAGTCCGACGTCGACAAGATTGCCTTCACCGGCTCGACCGAGGTTGGCAAGGCGATCCAGCGCGAGCTCGCCGGAACCGGCAAGAAGCTGACGCTCGAGCTCGGCGGCAAGGCCGCGAACGTCATCTTCGACGACGCGGCTCTCGACCAGGCGATCGAGGGAATCGTCAACGGCATCTACTTCAACCAGGGCCACGTCTGCTGTGCGGGCTCGCGCCTGCTGGTGCAGGAGTCGATCTACGAACCGGTGATCTCGAAGCTCAAGCGGCGTCTCGCGACCCTTCGCGTCGGCGACCCGCTCGACAAGAACACGGACGTCGGTGCAATCAACTCGCGCGCGCAGCTGGACAAGATCCAGGAGCTCGTCCGGAGCGGTGAGGAGGAAGGCGCCGAGATCTACCAGCCGCCGTGCCGACTCCCGGAGAAGGGCTACTGGTTCGTGCCGACGGTCTTCACGAACGTCGCGCAGAGCTACCGGATCGCGCAAGAAGAGATCTTCGGGCCGGTGCTCTCGGTGCTCACGTTCCGGACGCCGGACGAAGCGGTCGAGAAGGCGAACAACACGCCGTACGGGCTCTCGGCGGGTGTGTGGACGGAGAAGGGCTCGCGGATCCTCTCGATGGCGCAGAAGCTGCGCGCCGGCGTGATCTGGGCGAACACGTACAACCGGTTCGATCCGACCTCCCCGTTCGGCGGCTACAAGGAGTCCGGCTTCGGCCGCGAGGGCGGCCTGCACGGACTGGAGCCGTACCTCAAGTTCGAATGAGCCGGCTACCGGTCCGCAAGACCTACAAGCTCTTCATCGGGGGCGAGTTCCCGCGCTCCGAGTCGGGTCGCACCTACGAGGCCGAGAGCCAGAACGTTGCCCGTGCGTCGAAGAAGGACGTGCGGGACTCGGTGCGAGCGGCCCGGGCCGGCTTCGGCAAGTGGTCGGCGATGACTGCGTACAACCGCGGGCAGGTGCTCTACCGGATCGCGGAGATGATGGAGCCGCGTCGGGCCGAGTTCGCGGAGCTCTGCAGCGGCGCGAAGGAAGTCGACCGCTCGATCGACCGCATTGTCTGGTACGCGGGGTGGGCGGACAAGCTCGCGCAGGTACTGGGGTCGTCGAACCCGGTCGCGGGGCCGTATTTCAACTTCACGGTGCCCGAGCCGACCGGCGTCGTCGCGATCCTTGCGCCCGAGGAGCCCGCGCTGGAGGGGCTGATCTCGCGGGTCGCTCCCGCGATCACCGGCGGCAATGCAGCGGTGGTCGTAGCCTCGGAGTCGCATCCGCTCGCGGCAGTTGAGCTCGCCGAGGTGCTCGCAACGGCGGACGTTCCCGGCGGTGTCGTCAACATCCTCACCGGGCGGCGCGAGGAGCTAGCGCCGGTGCTGGCGGGGCACATGGACGTGAACGCGCTCGACCTCTCTGGAAGCGACGGCCACGCCGCGGAGCTCGAGCAGCTCGCAGCCGAGAATGTGAAGCGCGTTGTCCACGGTGCGCCCGACGCGCAGAGCCCGTGGGAGATCGCCGGTTTCCTCGAGCTGAAGACGGTCTGGCACCCGATCGGCGTCTGAGGGCGGCGAGCGTTTCGGTGGGCGCCCGGTTCAAGGCACACCCAACCTCCTCCCCGAGGCGATCGTATCCAGCAAGTTCGCACGCGTGTGGAACGCGATTGCGCCAAAATTGCGCCGGATGACCGGGGGCCGCCGCTTCAGCGAGGCGATTTCGGAAGGCGACGGGATCTCGCTCGTCGCCGCCGTCGGCGATCTCGATTCGGCACGCGCCGCCGAGGCCGAGGGCGCGGAGGCATTGGTGCTCCAGACGTCCGTTGGCGGGCTCCAGGGCACCACCGGGCTCCCCGTACTCTGGCGCCCTCACGGCTCCCCGGAGCAGGCACACGAGGCGGGCGCCGACGCGTGTGTGCTGGCCGTGGCGCGGCTCGACGACGACGGTGACGACCTCGAGCGTCTCCATCGCACCGCCCTCGACCTCGGTCTCGACTGCGTCATCGAGGTGCACGACGACGAGGAGCTCGAGCTCGCGCTGGAGCGGATCGACCCGGAGATCTTCCTGCTCTCGGTTCCGCGCGCCGACGACGGTGAAACCCCGCTCGAGTCGACGCTTGATCTCCTTCCCGACGTGCCGGCAGGAAAGCTCGCGGTCGCGGAGGTGGAGATCACCGGTCGAGCCGATGTCGCCGAGCTCGAGCGCGCAGGGGTCGATGCGGTGATCGTGGGTGCGGGACGCGTCGCCGACCTGATCGGCGAGCCTGCGCCCGAGGTTTGACACGGAGCATCGCTTCCGCGACACGACGCTGGGCGGCACGCGCGCCGCCTTCGCGCTCATCATCGCCGTCGCCGCCGCGCTCCGGATCGTCGGGATCGCCTACGGCCGGCCGTTTCCGCTTTTCAGCCCCGACGAGGAGAGCATCGTCCCGCGCGCGTGGCACATGGTCCACGGCGCGGGGCTCGACCCGCACTGGTTCGACTACCCGACGCTGCTCATGTACCTGCTCGCGCCGTTCCAGGCCTGGGCGGGAGGGCCGTCCTACCTCACCGCGCGGTTCGTCGTCCTCGTCCTCGCGCTCGGCGCGGTCGCGGCCTCGTGGTGGCTCGGGCACCGCGCCTACGGCGGCCCGGCGGGCGCGGTAGCCGCCGCGGTTGTGGCCGTCGAGACGACGGCCGTTGCGTATTCGAGGATGGCGGTGACCGACGTTCCCCTCATGCTCGGCATCGCGGTGGCGCTCGCGCTGCTGGTGAGCGGGCGGATCGAGCTTGGCGGTCTCGTCGTCGGCCTCGCAACGAGTGTCAAGTACCCGGGCGTCCTCCTGCTCGTCCCCCTTGCAGTCGCGGGCTACCGGCAGCCGCGGCGGCTGGGGATCGGATTCGGCCTCGCGGCAGGCGCGTTCTGCGCCACGAGTCCGTTCGTTGTCGCCCACCTCGGCAGCGCCCTCGCTGACGCCTACCGCGTACAGAAGCTCGCGCACAACGGCTGGCTCGGTTTCGAGCACGACAGCATCGCCCCGATCGCGTTCATCGAGCGGCTCTGGCACGGCCTGGGCCCCGCACTGCTGGTGTGTCTCCTCGGCCTGGGCGTTGCGATCGCCAGACGGACGCGCGCAGATCTGATCCTGGTCTCGTTCGTGGGGATCTACTTCATCGACCTCTGCACGCTCGGCGCGCACTTCGACCGCTACCTCCTGCCGCTACTCCCGGCCCTCGGCGCACTCGCCGGCCGGCTTCGCGGGCTCGCCCCGGTCACCCTCCTGCTGCTGGTCGTCCCGCTGACATGGTCCGTCCGCGACGCGTCCCGGCTCACGAAGACGGACAAGCGCGTGGTTGCGCATCGCTGGATCGAGGACCACCTTCCCCACGGCGCTCGGCTCGCGGCCGACCCGTCACTGCCGCCCTTCGAGGGCTTCCGCGTGCTGAACCTGCGGCTGCCGCTCCCCGGCGAGGACCGGACCGACCCGAACCGCGACCTCCGGCGACTCCGTAACCGCGGCTACCGGTACGCGGTAGTCACCGGCGCAATCGCGGACAGGGTTCTCGATGCGCGAAAGGACTACCCGCGCGAGGCGACGTTCTACGACGAGCTGAGCACGCTCACCGAGCGGCTCTTCTACCGGAAGCACGACGGCCTCAACGGCCCCTGGGTCGCCGTGTATCGCCTTTAGCCGAAGAATGCGCGCGCGACCTCGTACCAGTCGTCTGGCACGGTCTTGAGCTCGACCGTCGCCTCCGCGAGCGAGACGTCGACGATCGAGTCGCCGTGCAGCGCGGCCATCTGCCCGAAGCGGCCTTCGTGCACGAGGTCGGCCGCCTTCAGCCCGTAGCGGGTCGCCAGCACGCGGTCACGAGGAGTCGGCGAGCCCCCGCGCTGGACGTGGCCGAGGACGGTGACGCGAGTCTCGTACCCGGTGCGCTCCTCGATCTCTCGCGCGAGGAGCCCCCCAACGCCGCGCTCCGAGAGACGCACGTGCCCGAACTCGTCGGTCTCGGGCTCGTCGGCGAGACCCTCGAGCTCGTAGCCCTCGCTGACGACGACGATCGAGAAGTCCTTACCGCGCTCATGGCGCCGGCGGATGTCCTCGCAGGCCTCGTCCACGGAGATCGGATGCTCCGGGATCAGGATCACGTCCGCGCCGCCCGCGATTCCGCTCATCACCGCGATCCACCCTGTGTGCCGGCCCATCACCTCGACCACCATCACGCGGTTGTGTGACTCGGCGGTCGTGTGGAGCCGGTCGATCGCCTCCGTGCAAACCCACACTGCAGTGTCGAACCCGAACGTGTAGTCCGTCGCCGAGAGGTCGTTGTCGATCGTCTTCGGGACGCCGACCACGGGGAAGTCATGCTCGGCATGCAACCGGGCGGCAACGCCGAGGGTGTCCTCGCCGCCGATTGCAACGAGCGCGTCGAGGCTCTCGCCCCGGAAGTTCTCGAGCACCGACTCGACGCGGTCGAGCTTGTAGGGATTCGTGCGTGAAGTGCCGAGGATCGTCCCGCCGCGTGGCAGCAGGCCGGAGATCTCCCGCGGCCCGAGCGGCTCGAACTTCCTCTCAACGAGCCCGCGCCAGCCCTCGCTCACGCCGAGCACCTCGTGCCCGCGAGTCTGCGAACGGCGAGCCACCGCCCGGATAACCGCGTTCAGCCCGGGGCAGTCGCCGCCGCCTGTGAGCACGCCGACCTTCACCCCGCCATCCTATGAGCGAGTGCCGAAGGTGGGAATCGAACCCACACGGGCCTCGCGGCCCACTGGATTTTGAGTCCAGCGCGTCTGCCAGTTCCGCCACTTCGGCGCGTCTCGAAGAGTAGCCCGTTGTCGAGTCGGGACGATTCGCCGGCTCGACAAGACCGCGCTCTTGCCGAGCCTCGCTACGGCTCAGAGTCGAGGAAGGAGGGGGCTCGCGGGGGAACCATGGGTTCCCCCGCGCTCTCCAGCGCGTCTGCCAGTTCCGCCACTTCGGCGCGGACTCAAGAGTACCCCGCCATCGGACGCGCCTTCTTGTTTGATGCCTGCCTTGGTAGCCGCCATACTTCCAGCGCGGAACCGACATCCGGCCTGCGGTCGGGTCGGTTAGGCGAGGTTCGTCAGGCGATGAGACAGGAGGGCACGTGAAGAAACGAATCTCGATTGCAGTGCTCTTCGTAGCCGTGGGCGCACTTGCGCTCGTCGCGGCCGGCTGCGGGGGGAACAAGAAGAGCGAGGGCGGGGGCGGAGGTGGCGGCGGAAACGTGACCGCCCTGCCGGCGTCCTCGTGCAACTCGATGCAGTACAAGGGCGAAGGAAAGGCGGATTACCTGATCGCCTCCGACCTGCCGCTGATCGGCGGCTCGCGCGAGCAGACGACCCAGATGAATCAAGCGATCTCCTACGTCCTGCAGAAGCAGAACTGGAAGGCCGGGAAGTACAAGATCGCCTTCCAGCCCTGCAACGACGCATCCGCGCAGCTCGCCAAGTGGGATCCGACGAAGTGCAGTGCGAACGCGCACGCCTACGTAGGCAACAAGAGCCTGATCGGCGTGATCGGCACGTTTAACTCAGGCTGCGCTGCGATCGAGATTCCGGTGTTGAACAAGGCGCCGGGCGGCGGACTTCAGCTGCTCTCGCCCGCGAACACGTACGGCTGCTTGACCGAGCCGTGCTCGGGCCCAGAGCCGGAGAAGTACTACCCGTCCGGGAAGCGCACGTACGCCCGGGTGGCGCCCAGCGACCCGAACCAGGGCGCAGTCGACGCGAAGTTCGTCCAGAGCAAGGGCGTCAAGAGCGTCTACATCCTGAACGACAAGGAGGCGTACGGCCTCGGCGTCGCCAAGAACTTCCGCGGTGCCGTGGAAGCGCTCGGGATCAAGGTCCTGGGCTTCTCGGCCTACGACCCGAAGGCGCCGAACTACCAGGCCATCATGACGCAGATCAAGAACACGAACCCAGACGCGCTCTTCATCGGCGGCCTGATCGACGAGAACAGCGGCCAGTTGATCAACGACAAGTTCAACATCCTCGGGAACAACAGCCAGGTGCTGTTGATGCTGCCGGACGGGTTCACCACGGACTCGATCTTCAAGCGCTCCGAGGGAGGGACGCCGCAGGCCAACGGCGCGTACTTCAGCGTCGCCGGCGTCGGCATCGACAAGTACAAGGGAGCCGCGCTCGACTTCATCAGCGGCTTCAAGTCGTCGGTGCTCCACGGGAAGCCGGTCGATCCGTACGCGATCCTCGGCGCCCAGGCCGCACAGGTGCTGCTGGACGCCATCGAGAAGTCGGACGGCTCGCGCGGCAGCGTGATCGACAACGTCTTCAAGACGAAGGTCGACAACGGTCTGATCGGGAGCTTCTCGCTCAACTCGAATGGTGACCTCGCCGGCGCGAAGGGAGCAGCGCTGCTCTTCACGATCTACGTCGGCCAGGGCAACCACCTGAAGACGCTCCAGACCACGAGTCCGGAGGCGTCGCTCACCCAGGCGGCGAGGAAGGCGGCGGGAGGCTAGCCGTTTCCCAACCGCAAGCTCACGAGGGAGGGCTGACCACCGGCCCTCCCTCGTCGTCTTAGAATCGCGAAATAGCAGTCCAAGCCCGCACCGAGCAACCTTCGGCGCCGAGAGCGTTTCGGAGACGGAGATTGCCGAGCCTTACCTCGGTAATCGGGCTCCTGTTCGTCGCATTGATCCTCGCGTGGCTCATCGTCAACGCGGTCAAGAACCCGACGGACTTCTTCAACGTCCTCCTGATCGGGTTCACGCAGGGAGCGGTCTACGCCCTGGTTGCGCTGGGCTACACGCTCGTCTACGGGATCCTCCAGCTGATCAACTTCGCGCATGGCGACGTCTTCGCGCTGAGCGGCCTCTTCTCGACCACGATCCTGCTGGGCGTCTTCGGGCTGAGCGACTCCTCGAGCTCCGCGGAGATCGCCATAGGGCTCGGGGCGACGTTCCTGATCGTCGCCGCCTTCGGCGCGATCGTGAACTCGTCGATCGAGTTCGTCGCGTACCGGCGCCTCCGCAACGCGCCCCGTCTGTCGGTGCTCATCACCGCCGTGGGGATGTCGTTCATCGTCCAGAACATCTCGCTCGCGATCTACGACGTGAACGCCCACAGCATCCCGCCGCTGATCTCGAACAGCTACGTCTTCGAGATCGGAGGCGTGCACTACTCGTGGGACCAGTTCTTCGTTGTCCTCGTGACGGCGCCCGTTCTCGTCGTTCTGACGTGGCTCGTCAAGTCAACGCGGCAGGGGAAGGCGATGCGGGCCACGTCGCAGGATCCCGAGGCCTCGGCGATGATGGGCATCGACGTCAACCGGACGATTTCGTTCACGTTCCTGCTCGCCGGCGCGCTCGCCGGGATCGGCGCAGTCCTCTTCCTGACGGAGTTCAACATGCGCTACGACACCGGCTTCACGCTGGGGTTGATCGCCTTCACTGCGGCCGTCCTCGGCGGAATCGGGAACCTCACCGGCGCGGTGCTCGGCGCGCTGATCATCGGCCTGATCCAGGCGTTCAACGAGGGCCTCAGCTGGAACGCGGCCGGCGCCGACTGGACCCGCTCCCTCGTGTTCGCGATCCTGATCGCAATCCTGGTCTTCCGCCCGGAGGGCCTGCTCGGCGAACGTACGCCGGAGGGTGCGTAGCGTGGCCTCTCGGAGCCACCGTGCGCGCGCCTCGGTCCGTGGCTACCGCCAGCGGTTCACCGCCTCGACCGGACTCTCTCGTGTAGGCGCCTGGTGGCGGCGGCAGCCGGAGAATTTCCGGGATTTCACGCCCGTCGTGATCGTCGTCACGCTCGCGATCACCTATCCGTTCTACGTCGACAGCCTGCCGACCAACATCCCGGTGATCGTGCAGGTCCCGCCGCTCCACGACTCGGTGACGATCCTGGTCTTCGTGATGATGGCCGTCGGGCTGAACGTCGTCGTCGGCTATGCCGGCCTGCTCGACCTCGGCTACGTCGCCTTCTATGCGATCGGTGCGTACACGGCCGGCTGGCTCGCCTCGGGGCAGTTCCAGCAGGTCAACATCCACATCGGCTCGGTCGGCGTCGGGTCGGCGGAGCGCGGGATCCACATCTCGCTCTGGATGGTGCTCCTGATCGCCGGAATCGTGACGGCCGTCGGCGGAATCCTGATCGGGCTTCCGACGCTGCGGCTGCGAGGTGACTACCTCGCCATCGTCACTCTCGGCTTCGGCGAGATCATCCCGCAGTTCGTGCGCAACGCCGATAGCCTGCACGGGTTCGACCTGACGCACGGCACCTTCGGCATCAGCCCGATCGACGCTCCTGGGTTCGGGCAGAGGCTGCACGACGCGATCGGAGTACCTATTCGGTACGACGACTCGTTCCCACCGACTCCGGACCGGCTCTTCTACTGGACGATGCTCGGGCTGCTTTTGCTGACTGTGTTCTGCAGCTTCCGGCTGCGCGACTCGCGCCTCGGCCGTGCCTGGATCGCCATCCGCGAGGACGAGACCGCGGCCGGCGCCATGGGCGTGCCGCTCATGCGGACCAAGACGTGGTCCTACGCGATCGGCGCGTTCTTCGGCGGGATCGCGGGTGCGTACATCGCGACGTTCAACTCCGGCGCGTTCCCGAGCCAGTTCGACTTCAACATCTCGGTCTTCCTGCTCTGCATGGTGATCCTCGGCGGGATGGGCAGCCTGTGGGGGGTGGTGGTCGCGGGCACGATCCTCGCCTGGCTGAACTTCGACGGCCTCGGCAACATCGGCAGCTGGCTGAACGACCATGTGTTCCACCGCTTACATTCGATCTGGAGCGGCTTTCCGAACGAGATCGAGGTGCCGAAGTACGCCTTCGGGATCTACGGTCTGATCATCGTGCTGATGATGCTGTTCAGGCCGACCGGCCTGATCCCCGAACGGCGTCGGAAGCTCGAGATCGAGGAGGGGACGCGCGGGCCGTTGGACGAGCCCCTTTACGAGATGCGCGGCGCCGACGAGCCCGGCGCGGGTGAGCGCGGCTCCTCGCGGAGGATTCCTCGCGGATGAGCGCTCCGGAGAACGGCGACCTCCTCATTGCCTCGCGGGTCCGCAAGGAATTTGGCGGCCTGCTCGCCGTCAACGACCTCGACTTCACGATTCCGCAAAGGTCGATCGTGAGCCTGATCGGCCCGAACGGCGCCGGCAAGACGACGTTCTTCAACATGCTCACCGGCCTCTACAAGCCGACCGACGGGGTGATCTTGTTCGACGGCCACGACGTGACGGACAAGCCGCCGCACGCGATCACCAAGGCGGGCATCGGCCGCACGTTCCAGAACATCCGGCTCTTCCCGCAGATGACCGCGCTCGAGAACGTGCTCGTCGGGATGCACTCGCGCCTGAAGGGCGGCATCCTCGGGTCGATCTTCTACGCGCCCCGTGTTCGGCGCGAGGAGCGCGAGGCCGGCGACCAGGCGCGCGAGCTCCTCCGGTTCGCGGGCCTGCAGCGGGTCGACCACGAGC
>JBKPLR010000023.1:0-10395 GCA_046731695.1 Actinomycetota bacterium | reverse complement strand
AGTACTGCAAGTCGGACGTGTTTGGGTCGGGGCCCCCCTTGGCGGGCGCCCCGACCGTGATACAAACCGCCGGTGAGCACGGCGACAACAACGCCGACACTCGAGCTGCGAGGCGTCTCGAAGCACTTCGGATCGGTCGAGGCCCTGCAGGAGGTCGACTTCGAGGTTCATGACGGCGAGGTGATGGCCCTCGTCGGCGACAACGGCGCCGGCAAGTCGACGCTGATCAAGTGCGTGGCCGGGATCTACTCGACCGACGGCGGCGAGATCTTTTCCGACGGAGCGCCGGTTACCATCCACGGCCCGAAGGACGCCGCCAAGCTCGGGATCGAGGTCGTCTACCAGGATCTCGCGCTGTGCGACAACCTCGACGTGGTACAGAACATGTACCTCGGACGCGAGGAGCGTGACTGGCTCTTCCGCCTCAAGGAAGCGCCGATGGAGCAGCGGACGTCCGAGACTCTTCGGTCGCTTGCAGTCACGACGATCAGGTCGGTCCGGCAACCCGTCGCCACGCTCTCGGGCGGGCAGCGCCAGTCGGTCGCGGTTGCGCGCGCGGTGATGTGGAACAACCGGGTCGTGTTCCTCGACGAGCCGACCGCGGCCCTGGGCGTTGCCCAGACGCGCCAGGTGCTCGACCTCGTCAAGCGACTCGCCGAGGAGGGGCTCGCGGTCGTCTTCGTCTCGCACAACCTCATCGACGTCTTCGAGGTGGCAAACAGGATCACCGTCTTGCGCCTCGGCCGGAACGTCGGCGTCTACGAAAGGGAGCGCACGAACCAACAGGAGGTCGTGCAGGCGATTACGGCGGGGGCTCCCGTGGCGAGCGAAGTCGCAACGTGAGCACCGCCGCTCCGATCGAGGTTCAGGCGGCCGCCGAGGACACGAGCCTTGGCGGAGTTCTTCGCGCCCGCTGGGTGGCGCTGAAGTCGGGGGACGTCGGAAACCTGCCCGTGATCATCGGGCTGATCGCGATCACGATCTTCTTCACCTCGAAGACCACCATCTTCTTTACCGCGGTCAACTTCACCAACCTGATCGGCCAGATGGCGGGTGTGACGGTGATCGCGATCGGGGTCGTGTTCGTGCTCCTGATCGGCGAGATCGACCTCTCGATCGGCTACGTCAGCGGCCTGGCGGGCGTGATCGTCGCCGAGCTCGTGAAGCCGGGCTCCAGCTGGCACGTCTCCGGCCTGGTCGCGATCGCTCTCACGCTCGGCGCCGGCGCGGCGATCGGTGCGCTCCAGGGCTCGTTCGTCGCGTTGATCGGGGTTCCGTCGTTCGTCGTGACGCTCGCTGGCCTGTTGATCTGGCAAGGGGTCATCCTCCAGGCCATTGGATCCGAGGGCGTGATCGGGATCCAGGACAAGCACGTCATCGACATCACCAACTACCTCTTGTCGAAGAACGCGGGATGGGCGGTCGCGATCATCTTCACGGTCGGCTATGCCGCGGCAGCCTTCGGAGCGCAGGTCAGCCGGAGGCGGGCCGGCCTCCCGACGGGCAACCTCGTCTTGACCATCGTTCGAGTGGTGTTCTACGGCGCCCTCGCCTTCGCCGCGGTGGCGGTCTGCAACCACGCGCTCGGTGTGCCGCTCGTCGGCCTGATCGTCCTGTTCCTGGTCGTGCTGGGCTCGTACGTCGCGGGCCGGACGACCTTCGGTCGTCATGTCTACGCGGTCGGAGGCAACGCCGAGGCAACGCGACGCGCGGGCGTGAACGTGAAGCTGATCCGCATCTTCGTTTTCATGATCGCGGGCACGATGTCCGCGATGGGGGGCATCATCTTCGCCGCCCGGCTCGGCTCGGTCGACCTCACCGCCGGCGGGGGCACGATCTTGCTCGACTCGATCTCGGCCGCGGTGATCGGGGGCGTCAGTCTCTTCGGCGGCCGCGGCCGCGTCAGCGGCGCGCTCTTCGGGGGCCTGATCATCGGGATGATCGCCAACGGCATCGACCTCGTCGGCTACAGCGACGCGGTCAAGTACGTCATTACGGGCCTCATCCTGCTTGCGGCAGTGACGCTCGATACGGTGGCGCGCCGACGCCAGCTCGCGGCAGGTCGCTGAACAAGCGCGCGGCGATCGGCGTGGCGATGCTCGGCTACGCCTTCATGGGCAAGGCGTACTCGCGGGCGCTGCTGGCGCTTCGGAACCTCGACGTGCCATTACGGCCGGAGCTCGTCTCGCTCGGGGGCCGGACGGCGGAGCCGCTCGAGCAGGCCCGCGCCCGCTGGGGCTGGGCCGAAGCCGTGACTGACTGGCGCGAGCAGGTCCAGGACGAGCGGGTCGGCTTGTTCGTGAACGGCGGCCCGAACGACGTCCACGCCGAGCCGACGACTGCGGCCGCGCGCGCCGGCAAGCACGTCGTCTGCGAGAAACCGCTAGGGCGTGACGCGGCCGAGGCCTACGAGATGTGGCAGGCGGCCGAAAGCGCGGGGGTGATCCACCTCTGCGGCTTCAACTACCGGTTCGTCCCTGCGGTGCGGCTCGCGCGGGAGCTCCTCGACACAGGCGCGATCGGCGAGGTCGTCCACTTCAGGCTCCGCTACCTCCAGTCGTGGTCGTGGGATGCCGACCCCGCCGCGTGGCGCTTCGATCCCGCGCGCAGCGGCACCGGGGTGCTTGGCGACATCGGCTCGCACGCGATCGACCTCGCCCGCTACCTCGTCGGCGAGATCGCTTCGGTATCGGCCGCCGTCCGGACAATCGTCCCGGGGCGGCGCGTCGACGACCACTTTGTCGCTGCGGTCGAGTTCGAAAACGGCGTGATCGCAACGCTCGAAGGCTCGCAGCTCGCCATCGGCCGCGCGAACTCGAACGCCTTTGAGATCAACGGGACCAAAGGGTCGCTCGCGTTCGACGTGGAGCGTCTGAACGAGCTCGAGGTCGCCGATGCCAGCGGCTTCCGCCGCCTCCTCGTCACAGAGCCGGACCACCCCTACATGCGCTTCTGGTGGCCCCACGGCCACATCATCGGCTGGGGCGAGACCTTCGTCCACGAGCTCGCCCACGTGCTCGAGGCAATCGCAGGCGAGCACCCGGTGGCGCCGCACGGCGCGACCTTCGAGGACGGCTATCGCTGTGCCGAGGTGATCGACGCGATCCTGCGCTCGGCGCGGAGCCGCGACTGGGAGCGCGTCGCCTACCGCGGTGCCTAGCGCTCGACGCCGAAGGCAATGTTGACCGTCGTGCGGTACTCGCTGATGCGGTCGTTCTCGACCACAGCGCTCATCGAGACGACGTCTGCGCCGCTGATGCCGCGCAGTGTCTTCGACGCCTCCTGAACCGCTGCGTCGGCCGCCTTGGCGAAGCTCTCCGGCGACGACCCGATGATCGTGATCACTTTCGCGATGTCTGCCATCTCTCTCCTCTCTACTTTCCGTAGCCAAACAGGACGTGGAGCACCCCGCGCTGCCCGGCGGTGTCCTCCCGCAGCAGCTCGTCGAGCTCCACGCCGACGAGCAGGATGATCGACGACGTGTAGACGTAGCCGATCAAGACCAGGAAGACGGCCAGCTCTCCGGTCGCCGTCTTGAAGTTGGCGACGTCGGTGACGAAGAGCTCGAAGATCAGCGTCGCCGCAATCCACGAGACGATCACGAGGATGGTTCCGGCGCTGATCCATTTCTTCGACCGGTGCTTCGCCGGCCCGAAGCGCACGAGCAGGCCGAGCGCCACTGCGAGCAGGGCAATCGCGAGGATCCAGCGTCCAATCTGCGTCACGACCTCCAGCGGGCCCTTGACCTCTCCGAGCAGCACGGTCGAGACGAGCGCGCCGATCACACCGAGGGCGATGCAGGCGGCGAGCCCGAACGAGATCCCGTAGCGCACCGGCAAGCGCCGCTCGTCCTCCGTCTCGTAGATCTGGTTCATTCCGCCGATCACGGCCCGGACCGCGCCGGAGATGTACCAGAGCGAAAGCAACGTGGCGAAGACGATGAGGCCGGCGCTGTTCGTCCGGAAGATCTTCTCGACGCCGTAGTCGATCGCGTGGAAGGTGGGCAGCTGCAGGTGCGGCTTGATCGCCGGCGCGATCGAGTCCGTCCAGACGTCCTCCTGGCCGAACGCGCCGAGCAGCGCGAGACCGAGCAGCGTGAGCGGGATCAGGGACTTCAGCACCTGGAAGGCGATCGCGCTCGCGTGATCGAGCAGTTCGTGCTTGGCGAACAGGTCGACCCAGAGCCTTACGAAGCGCTGCAGGCGGTTCTTCACTCCTACCGAGTACCCTGGGCGCGTGTTCGAAACGCTTTCCGACCGCCTTCAGGGCGCGCTCGGCGACCTGCGCAAGCGGGGACGCCTCGACGAGGAGTCGATTTCCCGCGCGATGCGGGAGATCCGGCTCGCGCTGCTCGAGGCGGACGTCAACTTCGAGGTCGTGAAGGACTTCGTTGCCGGCGTGCGCGAGCGCGCGCTCGGGACGGAGGTGACGAAGAGCATCACGCCCGGCCAGCAAGTCGTGAAGATCGTGCACGAGGAGCTGACGGCGCTGATGGGCTCCGGCGACTCCCGCCTCGCCTTTGCGGGCCGGCCGCCGACGGTGATCCTGCTCGCCGGCCTCCAGGGCTCGGGGAAGACGACCGCCGCCGCGAAGCTCGGGCTGCTGCTCCGCAAGGAAGGGCGGAACCCAGGCCTCGTCGCGGCCGACCTGCAGCGCCCGGCGGCGATCGACCAGCTCGAGCAGCTCGGCGCCGAGCTCCAGATCCCGGTCTTCAGCGAGGAGCGCACCGATCCCGTCGCGGCTGCGCGCCAGGGAGTCGAGGGAGCGGCGGCCCAGGAGCTCGACACCATCATCCTCGACACGGCGGGCCGCCTGCACGTCGACGAGGAGCTGATGGACGAGCTCGCCGCCGTCCGCGACGCGACGAGGCCGACCAATGTCTTGCTCGTGCTCGACTCGATGACCGGCCAGGACGCCGTCCGGGTCGCCGAGGCGTTCGCCGAGCGCGTCGCGTTCGACGGAATCGTCCTCACGAAGCTCGACGGCGACGCCCGCGGCGGCGCCGCGCTCTCGGTCAAGGCGGTCACCGGCAAGCCGGTCAAGCTCGTCTCGGTCGGCGAGCGACCCGACCAGCTCGAGTACTTCCACCCGGACCGGATGGCCTCGCGGATCCTCGGGATGGGCGACGTGCTCACGCTCGTCGAGAAGGCAGAAGCGGCCGTCGAGGAGGACGAGGCCAAAGAGCTCGAGAAGCGGATGCTCCAGGGCGAGTTCACGTTCGACGACTTCCTGCGCAGCTACAAGATGCTGCGCCGGATGGGCCCGTTGCAGGGCGTCCTCAAGCTGATCCCGGGCATGGGGAGCCAGCTCGAAGGGCTCGACCAGATTGACGACCGGCAGCTCGCCCGCGTCGAGGCGATCGTGCTCTCGATGACGCCGCAGGAGCGCCGCTTCCCCCATGTGATCGACGGCTCGCGCCGGAAGCGGATCGCGGGCGGCAGCGGCACCACCGTCGAGCAGGTCAACCAACTGCTCGAGGCCCGCAAGCAGATGGCGAAGATGATGAAGCAGCTCGGAAAGGGCAAGATGCCGGGGCTCCCGCAGCTGCAGGCGCAGAACGGGCCCGCACCGACCCGTTCCGCAACCAAGAAGAAGAAGAGCAAGCGCAAGAAGAAGTCGAGATCACGGAGGTAATCGTTTGGCTGTCAAGCTCAGGCTGACCCGAGTCGGGTCGAAGAAGAACCCGGTCTACCGGATCGTCGCCGCGGACTCCCGCTCGCCGCGCGACGGCAAGTTCCTCGAGATCGTCGGGCGGTACAACCCGCAGGCCGACCCGTCGCTGATCGAGCTCAAGGAGGACCGGATCAAGGACTGGCTGTCGAAGGGCGCGCAGCCCTCGGCAACCGTGCAGCGGCTCCTGAAGGCGAAGGGGCTTTGACCGAGATCGTCGAGTACCTCGCGAAGCGGCTCGTGGACGAGCCGGATGCCGTGCGCGTCGAGGAGGTCGAGCGGGACGGCGCGGTCGTCCTGCAGCTGCACGTGGCGCCGGACGACGTCGGCAAGGTGATCGGACGCCAGGGGCGGATCGCCCGGGCGCTGCGCACGATCGTGCGCGCGTCCGCAGCGCGGCGCGACCACCGCGTGCTGCTCGAAATCGTCGAGTAGTCGCGTTGCGGATCGCCGCGCTCTATGACATCCACGGGATGGCCGAGCCCTTGCGGGCGGTCCTGGCCGAGCTCGAGGGCGAGCAGTTTGACGCGATCGTGATCGGGGGTGATGCCATCTCCGGCGCGCAGCCGACCGAGACCTACGAGCTCCTGCGTTCGATCGACACCCCGTTCCACTGGATCCGCGGCAACGGTGAGCGCGCGCTTGGGCCGGACGGCGCCGACGCGGTGATCGGCGAGGCCGAGGAACCGCTGCGGTTCACCGCCTCGCATTTCTCCGAGGACGAGCGCCTCGAGCTCTCGGCGCTGCCGGGGTACGTCACGCTCGGCGTCGACGGGCTGGGCGAGACGCTCTTCTGCCATGCGAGCCCGAGGAACGATCTCGACATCGTGACCCCCGGCACTCCCGACGAGCGCTTTCCCGTCCTCCTCGAAGGCGTCGAGCAAAGCGTGGTCGTCGCCGGCCACACGCACATGCAGCTCGACCGCCTGGTCGGCGGCGTGCGCTGGATCAATCCCGGCTCGGTCGGGATGCCCTACGAGGGCGAGGTCGCGGCCTTTTGGGCGCTGCTCGGTCCCGACGTCGAGATGCGCCGCACGCCCTTCGACGTCGAGCGCTCGATCGAGGCGCTGCTCGCCAGCGGCTGGCCGGACGCTCAGTCGTTCGTCGACGAGAACCTGCGCGTCGCCGTCGACCGCGAGGAGGTCGTCGCGCTCTTCGAGCAGATTGCCCGAGACCGCGGCGAGCGATGAGCGAGCTGATCCGCGTCGGCCGCGTCGGCAAGCCGCACGGACGCGACGGCTCGTTCTTCGTGGAGCAGGCGAGCGAGAGCGGCGAGCGGTTCGCCAAGGGGGCGATCCTGCGCGTGGACGGCGAGACGGCCACAGTGGTCGCCTCGAAACGCTCCGGCGGCCGCCCGGTGATCCGCCTCGATCGCGAGGCCCCACGCGGTGCGGAGCTGAGCGTCCCGCGCTCGGAGCTGCCGCCACCCGGCGAAAACGAGTACTACGCCTTCGAGCTCGTCGGGTTGACCGTCGAGGACGAGGACGGAACGGCGCTCGGCCGGGTGAAGGAAGTGCAGCCCGGAGTGGCCAACGACGTGCTCGAGCTCGACTCCGGGCACGCCCTCCCTCTGGTCGACGCGTGCGTGCTGGACGTCGACCTCGATGCGGGCCGCATCCGTGTTGCGCGAGGGTTTGCGCCGCGCGGGTAACCTGGGTCGCCGGTCCCTTGCAGCTCGACGTCTTCACCCTGGTTCCCCATGCCTTCGCGTGGCTTACGGAGCAGCGCCCCGTCGCGTCCGTGCTCGGAGGCGAGCTCGACCTGCGCCTCTTCAACTACCGCGACTACTCGCCACTCAAGGCCGGTCAGGTCGACGACGAGCCGTACGGCGGCGGCGCCGGGATGGTGCTCCGCGTGGACGTCGTCGCGTCCGCGCTCGAGGCCGTGTACGGGGGGAATCCCGCTCACCGCGTCGTTGCGCTCACCCCGCAGGGCCGCCAGCTGACCCAGGCCGTTGTCGAGGAGCTCTCGGCCGAGGAGCGCCTGACCCTTCTGTCCGCCCGGTTCGAGGGCTTCGACGAGCGGGTGCTGATCCACCTCGCCTCCGACGCGATCTCGATCGGGCCGTACGTCCTCTCCGGCGGAGAGTTGCCGGCCATGGTGCTCACCGACGCGATCGCGAGGCGCCTCCCCGGTGCGCTCGGCAGTGAGGAGTCCGGTCTCGTCGAGAGCTTCTCCGCCGAGCTCGAGGGCGGTCTCGAGTACCCTCACTACACGCGCCCGTCCGAGTTCCGAGGCTGGCGGGTGCCCGACATCCTGCTTTCAGGGGATCACCGGAAGATCGACGAATGGCGGAAAGAACAGAGCCGACTGAGGACCATGCCATGAGCGACGAGCACCAGCACGAAGGCTCGCCGCCGCCGGCCGAGCCGACCTCGCCGCCCGAGCCGGCGCCCCCGCCCCCGTCGGACGAGTACCCGAGCCCGCGGCCGGAGGAGTTCCGCACGCCGCCGGCTTACCCGCCGGTGCTGAAGCCGATGAGCGACAGGCCGCGGCAGCACTCGCGGAACCCGCTCGACCGGCTCACGCACCGCCTCCCGCGTCCGTGGCGCATCGCGATCGACTGGGTCGTCACCATCGCGGGTGCAATCGGGATCGTGCTGGCGATCAAGGCGTGGGTCGTGAACCCGTACCGAATCCCGTCGTCCTCGATGGAGCCGACCCTGCACTGCGCGCGCCCCGGCCCCGGTTGTGAAGCTCGCCTCTCGGACCGCGTGCTCGCGAACCGGTTCATCTACCACTTCCGCAGCCCGGACCGGGGCGAGATCATCGTCTTCAACACCCCGACGAAAGCGGCGCAGGCGGCCTGCAACGCGAGCGGCACCTTCGTGAAGCGGCTCATCGGGCTCCCCGGCGACACCGTTCGCGAGACCAACGGCCAGATCTTCATCAACGGCAAGCGCCTGGAGGAGCCGTACATCCAGCCTCGCCGGCGCGATCACCAGTCAGGCACGTGGCACGTTCCCCAGGGCAAGTACTTCTTCATGGGCGACAACCGCCAGGAGTCGTGCGACTCGCGGCGGTGGGGCTCGGTGCCCCGGAAGAACATCATCGGCAACGTCTTCATGACCTACTGGCCGCCGAACCGGATCTCGTTCCATGCGATCGCACCCGAGCTGGGCTGGTTCTCGCTGCTCTTCCTGATTCCGCTGCGCCGCCGCCGAAAGCCAGGCAGTCTGCGCTAGCATGCCCTCCGGCCCGCGGGGCCTCTTTTCATGAATCGCGTGATCGAAAGCCTCGAGCAGCGCCAGGTGCGCACTGACTTGCCGCCGTTCAAGGCGGGCGACAGCGTGCGCGTCCACTTCCAGGTGATCGAGGGCCAGCGCCGCCGCGTGCAGGTCTTCGAGGGGATCGTGATCAAGCGCCAGGGAGCCGGGGTGCGCGAGACGTTCACCGTGCGCAAGCAGTCGTTCGGCGTCGGGGTGGAGCGGACGTTCCCGGTGCACTCGCCGAAGATCGAGAAGATCGAGGTCACCGCGATCGGCGACGTCAACCGCGCGAAGCTCTACTACTTGCGCGGGAAGGTCGGCAAGCGCGCGCGCGTACGCGCGAAACGCGGCGTCGCGCTCCCGGTCATGGAGACCTCGGCGCCGAGCGAAGCCGACATGCCGCCCGAGGACGTCGAGCCGGAGGGTCTGGACGAAGTCGTCGCGGAGGACGAGGCGCCGGCCGAGGAGCCCGCGGCCGAGGAAGCGGCGTCCCAGCCGAACGCGGAAGCCGAAGTGCATTCCGAAGCCGAAGCGGAACCGGTCGCGGAGAAGTAACAAGACTGTGTCGTTTCGCGTTGCCGGCTGAAGGCGGCGCTATCCTCGCGTCGTGGCGCGACGCACCGGCCGGAAGCTCCTCCAGTTCGACCGCAAGCTCGGTGCGCGCTTCGTCGCCGGCGCCGACGAGGCGGGGCGCGGGCCGCTGGCGGGGCCGCTGCTCGTGGCGGGCGTGCTCCTGGACTACGCGCGGCTGCGAGATCACCGCGTCCGTCCGCTCGCGCTCCTGAACGACTCGAAGCAGTGCAGCGTGAGCGAGCGCGAGGAGCTCTTCCGCGCCGTGGTCGGCTGCGCCGAGCGGATCATCGTGCGCGCCGTGTCGCCGGCCGAGATCGACCGGTCAGGCCTGCACCGCTCGAACCTCGCCGCGATGCGGGCGGTGCTCTGGGAGCTGACGCCGCCGGCCGAGGTCTGCCTCGTCGACGGCTTTCGACTCGGCCCGCGCGCGCCGGAGCACCGGGCGGTGGTCGACGGCGACGAGAAGAGCGCCGCGATCGCGGCCGCTTCGATCGTCGCGAAGGTCGTGCGCGATCGGATGATGCGGAGGGTGGACGCGCTGTATCCCGCGTACGGCTTCCGCTCCCACGTCGGCTACATCACGCCGCGGCATTCCGCGATCGTTCGGGAGATCGGTCCCTCTGAGATCCACCGCCGCTCGTTCCAAGCGCTCTGCTACGCGTGAGGCAGGGCGGGCGGCCGAGCGCCGGGCGTGGTGGCACTACCGCCTGCGCGGATACCGGATCCTTGCGAAGAACGTCTGGGCCGGCGGCTACGAGCTCGACCTCGTGGTGCAGCGGGGCAGGCAGATCGCGTTCGTCGAGGTGAAGGCGAAGAGCGGTCCTCGCTTCGGCGATCCGTTCGAGATGGTGACGGGGGAGAAGAGGCGCCGATTGCAGCAGGCGGCCGAGGCGTGGCTCGCCGCACACCCCGAGGCCGCGCTGCTCGAAGCGAGCTTCGAGGT
>JBKPLR010000022.1:0-16991 GCA_046731695.1 Actinomycetota bacterium | reverse complement strand
CTCGAAGGCATCGTCCTCTCGCAGCGCCCGGGTGGCGGGACCCAGGCGCCGAAAGGGTCAACGGTCACGATCACCGTGGGCGAGCTTCCGAAGGACGTGCCGCCCCCGCCGATCCCGTGAGCAAGCGCGTCCGCGTCGCCGTCGTCCTGGGTGGCAAATCCTCGGAGCACGAGATCTCAATCGAATCGGCGAGCTCGGTCATTGAGGCGCTCGACCCCGACCGGTACGACGTGGCCACCGTGGCGATCCAGCGCGACGGCCGCTGGGAGCTGGGAACAGGCGAGGAGGGCTCGGTCGCGGAGACGCTGCCGGTGCCGACGGACAAGGTCCCGGCGACGCTCGGCGAAGTCGACGTCGTCTTCCCGGTCCTCCACGGCCCGTTCGGCGAGGACGGGACCGTCCAGGGCCTGCTCGAGCTCGCAGGAGTGCCGTACGTCGGCGCCGGCGTGCTGGGCTCGGCGCTTGCCATGGACAAGGACCTCTTCAAGGCCGTGATGCGGGACCGCGGGATCCCGGTGACGCGAAACATCACGCTGCGCCACGGCCAGAAACCGGAGAACCCTTTCGGCTACCCGGTCTTCGTGAAACCGGCGCGGCTCGGCTCGTCGGTCGGAATCACGAAGGTCGCCTCGGAGGAACAGCTCGCCGCAGCCGTCGAGCTCGCCTTCGCCCACGACGAGAAGGTGCTGGTGGAGGAGTTCGTGGACGGCGTGGAGGTCGAGTGCGGCGTGCTGGGCAACGAGGAGCCGCTGGCGTCGCTACCGGGAGAGATCGTCTCGCACGGCTTCAGCGGCGCCGACTGGTACGACTACTCGGCCAAGTACGACGAGGGCGGGATGGACCTGATCGTTCCACCGCGCCTGCCGGAGCAGACCATCGAGCGCGTCCAGGAGCTCTCCGTCCGCTCGTTCGTCGCGGGCGAGTGCGAGGGCATGGCGCGGGTCGACTTCTTCGTGCTGCCGGACGGCGAGGTCCTCCTGAACGAGCTGAACACGATCCCCGGTTTCACGGCGACAAGCGTCTACGCGAAGCTCTTCGAGAAGTCGGGAATTCCGTATCCCGAGCTCGTCGACCGGCTCGTCCAGCTCGCGCTCGAGCGGCATGAGCGCCGCTCACGTTTGCGCTATTAGCCTCGCTGTCTCCGACGCGTGCCACGAGAGGCCCAGCGACTCGAAGGTGCTGTTGGCCTGGTCGACAAGCGCCTGGTCCTCCCGGGCAAAACCGAGGGCGCGAAGGGCGAACGGCGCGAGGTAGCTGTGCTCGAGCTGGACCAGCGGCGCTGCTTCCCGCTCCAGCTTCTCGCGTTCCCGCGCGACGCCGAGCGCGTCCAGCCGCGCGGCCACGCTCTGCAGGACGAACCAGGTTTGGCCCGCAGCGAGGTCGGCAGGGGCAACGAGCGCGTCGACGTCATCGAGCTCGCCGCGCAGCAGCGCCAGCCGAGTTCGGGGCGCCGCAAGCATGTAGTCGTATCCCTCCGGCGTGATCTCGGCCGCACGACGCTCAAAACGCCGCGCCGTGCTCTCGTCCCCCAAGTACGCCGCTGCCAACGCGACGACGAGCAGTGAGCGCGCGTTGCGTACGCACGGCGTGTCGAGGTTCGCCTCCACGCGGGCTTCCGTCTGATCGGCGAGCCCGAGCGCGTGCTCCCAGTCGCCTCGGGTCTCGTCGACCTCCAACAGAACGGCCACCCCGTGGAGCCGATGGTGATCCGTCAGCGGCTCGACGACGGCTTCGTGCGCGATCGCCAGCCGGCGCGCCTCGTCCAATTCGCCTGCTGCGCAGTGCGCGGAGATCGCGAGCTCGTAGATGTCCGCAACGTGGTCAGGGTCGCTGATGTCCTCCAACGCGCCGAGCCCCCGCTTCGACCAGCTGAGCGCTGTCTCGAAGTCGCCGTCGGCGAAGGACGCCATCGAACGGCCGCTCCACGCATAGACGACTAGCTCGCGGTCGCCGATGCGCTCGGCGAGCTCGATCGCCTCATGGGCGACCCCGGCCATTCCCTTCCGCATCCAGATGCAGCGGGCGATCAGCGCCTTCACCCGGGTGGCGCTGTCCGGCGCGGACGACTCGAGCGCACGATCGACCCACCCCTCGACCATCTCGGCCCCCGGACGTTTGCGCCACATCCCGCCACGCAACGACGACTGGAACGCGAGCTCGCCGTAGGTGTCCGCGCAGATCTCGCGGTCCGAGCAGACCCTGAGCGAGTTCTCCATCGCCGTCAGGAACGCGTCTCCGTCGAACTTCAGCGCATTTGCCGTGCCGGCGAGCCGCCAGAGCCTCGCCTGAACTTCTTCGCCGGACTCCAGCGCGAGTGCCCGGTCCAGCAGCGTGAGCGCATCCTCGAGCTCGAACCGTCCGATCGCGAGCTCCGCCGCCCGCTCGAGCCAGAACAGGGCCTCCTCGGTCAGCCGGTGCCGCTCGGCTTCGTCGTCTCCCCAGGCGAGGTGGGCGTCCCCCGGCTTGACCGCCTCTGCGTAGTGGTGCGCGAGGAAGGCGGCCAGCTCGTCGCGGTCTCCGAGCCGTTCCAGCCAGTCGGCAAAGGCAGCGTGCAGGCGGGCCCGGCGTGCCTTCGGCACCGTCGCATAGGCGACTTCGCGGGTGAGCGCGTGTTTGATGGCGTACTCGCGCTCTCCGGCCATGCTCGAGCCACCGCGCCGGCGGATGAGATCGCGCTCTTCCAGAACTCGCAGGTCGGGCTCCGCCTCCACGAGCTCGTAGATCGGCCCCGCCCAGAAGACGCGCCCGATCACGGCGGCGGCCTGGAGCGCCGCCTTCTCGGCGGGCTCGAGGAGGTCGATGCGCGCCGCGAGGACCGCGTGCACCGAGTCCGGAACCGCGAAGTCGGGCGGGAGATCCTCGAGCGTCCAGCCGCCGTTTTCTCGGCGGAGCATCCCGCGGTCGATGAGCATCCCAAGGAGCTCCTCGACGAAGAACGGGTTGCCCTCGGCCCGCTCGACCACGAGCACCCGGAGCTCCTCCGGGAGCGCGCCGGCGAGAAGCTCGTCGAGCATCAGCCGCGACTCTTCCTGCGAGAGCGGCTCGAGCTCGAGCCGCTCTCCCGCGACTCGTGTCCCCCAGCCGGGCCGCTGCTCGAGAAATTCCGGTCTTGCGGTCGTCACGAGCAGGAGGGGACCGTCTGCGGTGCTCAGGACGTGCTCGAGCAGATCGAGAAGCTGATCCTCGGCCCAGTGGATGTCCTCGATCAGGACGACGGCCGGACGCTCCGCCGCCGCTTCGGTCAAGAACTCGGTCCACGCATCCTGGAAGCGGTCGCGCGCAGCCAGCGGGTGAAGACCGCCCGCCACGTCGAGGCCGAGCGCGAGAGCGAGAAGCTGCCGCTCCCCGAGGAGCTCCAGTACCCGCTCCGGCGGGTCGCTCTCCAACACCCCGAGGTGCTCCTTCAGCATTTCCCCGAGAGCGAAGTACCCGATCCCCTCCCCGTACGAGAGGCAGCGACCGGTCCGGCGCAGCGGCTCCGGACTTTGCTCGCCCAACCGTTCCCAAAGCTCGCGGACAAGGCGGGTCTTCCCCACGCCCGAGTCCCCGAGCACGGTCACGAGGCCCGGCCGGCATTCTTCGACGGCCTTCCGATAGGCGCGGTGAAGCCGCTCGAGCTCCTCGTCCCGCCCGACGAATGCCCGCGCAAGCACACCGACTCCCCGCGGCCGCATGAGCGAGAGCGCGCGCACGAGCCGCCGACACGGGACGCCGCCGGGCTTCCCCTTCGCCTCGACCGTCCGCGGCTCGTCGAACTCGAATGCACCCCTGACGGCTCCTACGGTCCGCTCGCCGACGAGGATCTCGCCAGGTGCCGCACCCTGCTCGAGGCGTGCCGCGACGTTGACCGGATGCCCGTGACGAAGGAGCTTCCCTCGCGCGGCCGACCGTCCACGACCTCGCCGGTGTTGACGCCGATCCGAAGCTCGAGCCCTTCGTCGAGCTCTCTCGTCCGGTGCAGCATCGCCAGAGCCGCGTGCAGGCTGCGCTCGGCGTGGTCTTCGAGCGCTGCGGGAGCGCCGAAGGCGGCCATCACCGCGTCGCCGGCGAACTTCTCGACCGTCCCGCCTGCCCGTTCGACCTCCTCGGCCATTGCGTCGTAGAAGCGATCGAGCAGCGCGCGAGTCCGCTCAGGATCCTGCGAGCCGGCGAGCTCGGTGGAGCCGACCAGGTCTGCGAAGAGGACCGTCGCGAGTTTTCGCTCTTCGTCCATCCCCGCAATTCTCTCCTAGCTCTTGGCTGTCACCTCGTTCACGTGCACGCTGTCGTTCGGGCCGAGGTCGGTGGTCCAGATGACGTAGTACCGGTTCGCGGCACCTTTGATTGAGAAGGTCGTCGTCCTGCCGACGGTCTGCGGGTCGGAGGCCGGTGCGAACGGCCCTGTCTCGCTCTGGCCGGCCCGGATCACGGCCGTGAAGCCGGGGGTGTCGCTGGTGACCATCACTTTCGAGAGCTTGAGCACTCTGGGAGCAGCCAGGACGATGCCGACGCCGCTCTTGTTGAGCTCGGCACTGTTGTAGCGCTCGGTTGTCCAGTAGCTCGTCGGGTTCCGGTCGGTTGCGTTCTTGGCCTCCTGGTTGTGCTCCTCCTGGTTGTCCCCCTCGGGGTCGTAAGCCGTGACACCCGTCAGTTGAACGGGCTTCGATGTTGCGCCCCCGACCCCCACGAGATCCTTCGTGATCTTCGTCGGTGAGCTTCCGGTGAAGGCAAAGACCGCCGCGAAGATCCCGGCCAGCACTGCAAGGCCGGCGAGGAGCAACATCAGCGGCCAGACCGAAGGGCGCTCGGAAGGCGGCCGAGCGGCTCGTCGGCGGCGCCGCGCTTTCCGGGGGGCGATGACGGTCGTCGCGTCCGTCGACCCGTCCTCCTGAACCAGGCAGGCCTGGAGCTCGGCTGCGAAGTCGTCCATGGAGTCGAAGCGATCGCGCGGGTCCTTGGCCATCGCGCGCTGAACTGCTGCGTCGAGCCGCGGCGAGACGTCAAACCGCGTCGCGCGCACGCTCGGAACGGGCTCGTTGATATGACGCATCGCGACGGCGACGAAGTTGTCTCCCCGATACGGCACGTCGCCGGTCAACAGCTCGTAGAGGACCGCCCCCAGCGAGTAGATGTCGGTGTGGACGGAAGCCTTCGCACCCCGGGCCTGCTCCGGCGCGATGTAGTCGCTCGTGCCCATCACGGTCCCTGTCTGGGTGATCCCCGCCTGCACGTCGAGGGCCCGCGCAATCCCGAAGTCCGTCACCTTCGCGCACCCTTCGTCGTCGAGGAGAACGTTCTGCGGCTTCACGTCGCGGTGGACGAGCCCGTTCGCATGCGCGAACGAGAGCGCCAGCGCGATCTGGAGGGTGAGCTCGATCGCCTGCCGCTCCGGCAGGGGCCCCTCTCGCTCGACGAGCGACTTGAGGTTCTGCCCGTCGACGTACTCGAAGACGATGAACTGGCGCCCGTCCTGCTCACCTCGGTCGATCACCGTCACGACGTTCGGATGCGAGAGCTGCGCGACTGAGCGCGCCTCGCGGCGGAAGCGCTCGACGTGGTCGCCGTCCTTCGTGAACTGCTCGTGCAGCACTTTCAGCGCGACGCGGCGTTCGAGCATCTGGTCGTGCGCCCGGTAAACGCTCGACATGCCGCCGCTGCCCACGAGCTCCTCGAGCTCGTACCGCTCCGCGATCAGCTCGCCGACCACGGCTTGGATTGTGCCCGTAGGAGTTAGACCTAAGCCAGAGAAACGTCCAGCGCCTGTTCCCAGACGGCAAGAGCCTCGTCAAGCTCCGCGTCAGAGATCACGAGCGGCGTGAGGACGCGGATGCAGTTCGAGTAGATCCCGCACTTGAGCAAGAGCAACCCACGCTCGGCGGCGGCCTCGACGATCGCGCTGGCTGCATCCGCATCGGGCTCCTTCGTGACTGGATCGCGCACGATCTCGATCGCGAGCATGGCCCCCAGCCCCCGAACGTCACCGATCGCGCTCCAGCGCTCCTGCCAGACGAGCATGCGAGACCTCATCGTCTCGCCGATCGCGACTGCGCGCGCGTTCAGATCCTCTTCCTCGAAGACGTCGAGCACCGCAAGCGCGGCCGCCTGCGCGACCGGGTTGCCCACGTACGTCCCGCCTATCGCCGAGTCGCCTGGCGCGTCCATGATCTCGGCTTTGCCGATCGTCGCCGAGAGCGGCAGCCCCGCCGCGATCGACTTCGCGATAGTGACCAGGTCGGGCTCGATCCCTGCGTGGTCGACGCCCCACATCGATCCCGTGCGGCCGAACCCGGTCTGCACCTCGTCCACGACGAGGACGATGCCGTGCTCGTCGCAGATCGCCCGCACGCCCTGCATGAAGTCCGGCGGCGCGACGACGAACCCGCCCTCGCCCTGGACCGGCTCGATCACGATCGCGGCGACCGATTCGGCGGCGACCTGCGTGATCAGCATCCGCTCGAGTGCTTCCAGCGCCTCGGCGGCGGTCGGGCCGCGGTAGTCGCTCGGGAACGGCGCCCGGTAGACCTCAGGCGCGAACGGCCCGAGGCCGGCCTTGTACGGGTGGGTCTTCGACGTGAGGGTGAGCGCCAGAAGCGTCCGCCCGTGGAAGCCGCCCTCGAAGCCGATGACGCCGGCGCGCTTCGTGTAGGAGCGGGCGAACTTGATCGCGTTCTCGACTGCCTCGGCGCCGGCGTTGAAGAACGCTGCCTTCGCCGGCTTCCGGGTGGGTGCGAGCTCGCAGAGCCGCTCGGCGAGCGTGACGTAGACCTCGTACGGAACGATCGTGAAGTCCGTGTGCGAAAAGCGCTGGAGCTGCTCTTGCGCCGCAGCGATCACCTGCGGGTGCGAGTGCCCGACGTTGAGGCAGCCGACCCCGCCGGTGAAGTCGATGAACGTGTTGCCGTCGACATCCGTGATCGTCGCGCCGTGCGCCTCTTCGACCACGACGGGCAGGAAGACCGAAAGCGGATCGGCGACGACGTGCGCCTTGCGCTCGAGGATCTCCTTCGAGCGCGGGCCGGGAATCTCCGTCCGCAGCTCGATCGCGCGTGTCACCGCCATTGCACTGACATTAGCGCAGCGCGCGGCCGTATGCATAGCTGCATACCGTCTATGCATAGCTAGCGCTTATGTATCAGCGCGCCTGCCGTGTAAACCCCCTCCGGGTTCCAGAGTAGGAAGCCGTTGGTGTGATGAACCCGTGCCGCGATGATCTGGTCACGCACGTCCTCGAGCGTGTACTGGCGCCGGAGCGAGAAGTCCTGCAGCCACGGGACGAGCCGTGTGCGCCGGCCTTCTAGGGCGCGCCGGAAGTCGCTGAGCGAGTGCGAGACCGTCTGCCCAGGCCAATTGTCCGGCACGTCGAGCCCGTACTCGCCGGCGTTGTAGTGCGACGGGTAGACCATCGGGTAAACGGTGTCGACGTAGCGCGATACCCGGCGCGGGAGCTGGCCGATCCCGAGGTCCCGGGTCGCCGAGAGGCCGAAGACGTCCACGGAGACCCGCACGCCAAGCGGATGGAGGCGCGCTGCCGCGTATTGGACGAACGCCGGAATCGTCCACTTCATCGGCTGATGGTGGCTGCCCGGGTAGCGGATCAGCGAGAGGTCGCCGTCGCTCGGGAAGCGAACATAGTCGAACTGGATCTCGTCGAAGCCGGCCTTCGCCGCAGCCGCTGCGATGTCAACGTTGTACCGCCAGACCCGCTTGTCGTAAGGGTTCGTCCAGCCTAGCCCGGCGTTGGTATGCCAGATGGAGCCGTCGGCGTTGCGGATTGCGAGGTCTGGGCGTTTCTCGGCGAGAACAGGGTCCTCGAACGTCACCACGCGGCCGACGAGGTAGTCGTCATGCTCGTGCACCAGCCGCGCGACCTGTTTCGGCTTGTAAAACGGCCCCGCCGCCCCCGTCCGGCGCGCGAGTGGAACCCTGCGGGGCACGAAGCCGACGCGTCCGTCCTCGTCCTTGACGTCGACCTCGATCGTGTTCAGGCCCGGCGTGGCGAGGTACTGCTTCAGCCTTCCGGGCAGCGACGCGAGCGCCATCGTCACGTGCACGCCGCGCATCTCCGCCGGAATCGCGCGCGCGGCCGGCTTGGCGGCAGCCTCGTGCTCGGACTGCGCAGGGGTAGCCGTGTGACTGTTGCCGCCCCCGCCGACGGCACGGGCGCCGAGTGTGATCCCGGCAGCGAGGGCGAGAAGGACGGCTCCTGCAACCGTGCGGCGAATCCGAATCTGGCGACGGCGCTGCTGCCGCCGCCGCTCGCGATACCGGGCGTTCGGATCCTGTTCTTCCATCGAAAGGGGCAAGAAGCATAGGTGCTTAGAATCACTTTCGTGGTCCTCTCCGACCGGACGATCAGGCGGTTGCTCGAGGAGGGTCGGATCGGGATCGACCCGTACGACGAGTCGCTCGTGCAGCCTTCGAGCGTCGACGTGCGCGTCGACCGCTTCTTTCGCGTCTTCCACAACGCCCGCTACCCGTTCATTGACGTCAAGCAGCCCCAGGAGGAACTGACCGAGCTCGTCGAGATCGCGGACGATCAGCCGTTCATCCTGCATCCAGGCGAATTCGTGCTTGGTTCGACGCTGGAGCGGCTTCAGCTGCCGGACGATCTCGTCGCCCGGCTCGAAGGGAAGAGCTCGCTAGGCCGCCTCGGGTTGCTGATTCACTCGACGGCCGGCTTCGTCGACCCGGGCTGGGACGGGCACGTAACCCTCGAGCTCTCAAATGTCGCAAACCTGCCGATCACGATCTACTACGGGATGAAGATCGGGCAGCTGTCGTTCGTGCAGCTGAGCGAACCTGCCGAGCGGCCCTACGGCGCCGACGCGCTCGGCTCGAAGTACCAGGGGCAGAAAGGCCCGACGCCGAGCCGCTACTGGCAGAACTTCGAAGAGAGCGCTAGCTAGACAGCCGTCCGCAGACAAGCTGCAAGTCGGCGAGCGCCGCGCTGTCGCCGCGATTCGTAACCGACCACTTGCCGCCGGTGCCGAGCGCCGCGGAGCCGTCCATCGTCAGAGCCGACGGAAGCGCAAAGCCCGTCGAGAGCGCCGTCCAGCCCCGCGGGCACGAATGCTTGACGACGTGCGAACCTGCGCGAATCGGCGTCGTGTCGGTGATCAGCGTCACATGGAGGCGCTCTCTCGACGCGCCGGGCGGGCGGACAACAGTCAAGCACGTGGCGTACAAGGCCACTGCACGGGCCCGCGGCCCGGTGTTTCGGACGGCAAAGGAGAGACCGCGCAGCGTTTGTGTTTGCCGCCGGACGCTCAGGCTCGTCCCCGTGAAGCGCCCGACAGCCTTGCTGCGGGCCTGGTCGAGGTCGAATCCCGCGCCTGCGGGCACGGTGCCCGAGGGACAGCTCAGCGTGGCCGCCTTCTGGGTTCCCGGCTTGACCTGGAACAGCTTCAGCTTGACCGGCGTGAGCCTCAAGTACGGGCTGGTGCCGCGGCCCGCGCGGATCCTGCGGCATGAAACCGCGACCCTGACGCGCTCGCGAGGGTTCGTCGCGGGGTTACCGAAGCCGAAGGCGTACGTCCTCAGCCCGAGCGGCCGGATGCTCAACATCGTGACTCCGGGAGCCGCGTTTGCGATGCCGCCGCTCACTGCGAGGTAGCCCGGCGGACACGCGACGCTGAAGCCCGTGATCGCATTCGACCTCAAGTCCGCGGTGTGAAAGACGGTCCGAGCGACCACGACCTGCGGTGCAGCCGACGACGCGGCAACGAGCGCCGTTGCCGCACAAAGCGCAATAACCCACCTGCTCATTTGCCGCAGTCCCTCGTGGCGGAACCGTATAACAGGACCCTCGTAGAATCGAGGAATGATTCTGGTCACCGGAGGGACCGGTTTCGTGGGGCCGAAGATCGTTCGCGCCTTGCGAGCGGAGGATCGGCCGATCCGCTGCCTCGTGCGTACGCCTTCATCCGGTGAAGCGGGATCCCTCGCGACGTTGGGATGCGAGCTCGTGCAGGGCGACATGACCGACGCAGCCAGCCTTCGGCGGGCGGTCCAGCGGTGCGAGGTCGTGGTCCATCTGGTCGCGATCCGGCAGGGGAGGGAGGAGCAGTTTCGGCGGATCATGGAGCAGGGGACGCGCGATCTCGTCGCGGCGGCCAAGGAGGCGGGAGTCCGCCGGATCGTTCTGATGAGCGCCCTCGGTGCGAGCGAGGAGACGAAGGATCTCGTTCCCTACTACCACGCGAAGTGGGAGATGGAGCAGGCAGTCGCGGGCTCGGGCCTCGAGCCCGTGATCTTCCGGCCGAGCTTCATCTTCGGTCGGGACGGCGGCATCCTGCTCACCTTCCGGCGCCTCGCGCGGTTGTCACCGGTAACGCCGATCATCGGGTCGGGCCGTCAGCGGATCCAGCCGATCTGGGTCGACGACGTCGCCGCCTATTTTGGGGCAGCGATCGACAAGCCGGAAGCCGCCGGGCGGATCTTCGAGCTCGGCGGGCCCGATGAGGTGACGTGGAACGAGTTCTGGTCGCAGCTCAAGGCGTCACTGGGCCAGCGGCGGCCGAGCGTCCACGTGCCCGTCCGCCTGATGCGCGTCAACGCGCTGCTGACTGAGCGGCTACCGGGAAACATCCCGCTCACACGGGATCTACTGACGATGCTCGAGCACGGCGACAACGTCGTCTCGAACGACGAAGCGGTGAAGACGTTCGGCCTGCCTCTCGCGCCGCTCGACGAGCAGCTTCGGCGCGCGGCTTCCTAAGGCGTTTGCCCGCGCGTCCGTCTAAATAGCAGGGGGCCGCGCTGAGGCGGCCCCCGTTAGCTGGTTACCAGCGCTGAAGTGGTAGAGGCGCTTCCGGCCGGCAGTACGGTTTGCCGGCGGCGCGAAGTCGCGAGCCCCCTACGCTGGCTAGGCGGTTCCCCGTAGGTCTCGGGGACGCACCTCTACCCGCTGGTACCTCCGCTGCCCGTACTTGAAGATTTCACTGTCGGGACCACCTCCTTTCCGCGGTAAAAACATGCTAGCTGTCGCGGAGGATCACCGACAGCTCGAGGCCACGGTCGAGCGGGACGGTGACGCTTTCGAGCGTCGGGTCGGCCTGGCGCGCCTGGGAGTAGGCGGCAAGTGGGTCCGCGTGTGAGAGGACGTTGTCGGCTACGACGAGCGCGCCCGGCTCGAGTTTCGGACGTGCGAGCTGGAAGAGCTCCTCGTAGTGCTCCTTCTCCGCGTCGAGGAAGACCACGTCGAAGACGTCGTCGATCGCGGGCAGGTGCTCGAAGGCGTCGCCGGGCAGAAGCTCGGCCCACTCCTCGAGGCCGGCGTCGGCGACGTTTCGCCTCCACGCGTCGACCTTCGCCGGGTCGTGCTCGAGTGAAAGGACGTGGCCGCCGAGGTAGCGGACGCCGGCGGCGAGCCAGATCGTCGAGTAGCCGCGCGAGCCGCCGATCTCGAGGACCTCGCAGTCGGTTTGCGGCGCGACGAGGGCGAAGAGGAATTGGCCGGTCGTTCGCGCCACTTGCCGGGCTCGCTGCTCAGGCGGGACGCCTTGCTCGCGCTCATCGGCGTCCTCTGCTTCGAGTCGCTCGAGAACGGAGCGGACGCGGTCGTCGAGCACGGCGGGGAGCCTACTCGGCCGTTGAATTGTTCACGCGCGCGCCCGCCCTTCAGTGGGTGGGGGTTGGGATGGTGCCAGCACACCGCGCACGCGCGTGTGACGCCCCTGTGCCGATTCTGTGACTTCTAGTAGCCGCCTTCTAGTAGCCGCCGGTGGTGGTCGTCGACCCCGTGGAGCCGCCTCCACCGCCGCCGCCGCCATAGCCACCGCAGCCGGTCAGGAAGAGAACTGCAACGAGTAGGCCGAGCGCGAGTAGTCGCATGTCAATGGATACGAGTGCCCGTACGGGCCGGTTTCGATGTCTACGGCGCCAGGTCGACCTTGACCAGCCCATCGTGGATCCGCACGGGGAACGTCTCGACGGGTAGCACCGCCGGCAACGTCAACGGCCGCCCAGAACGGATGTCGATGTGCGCCCCGTGACGTGGGCACACCGCATACCCGTCCTCGGCGTCGAAGTCGCCCTCACACAAAGGCCCGTCGTCGTGCGAGCAGCGATCCTCGATCGCGAAGTACTCGCCGTCCAGGTTGTAGACGCCGACAGAGATCTCGCCCGCGTGGACGATCTTCACCGATCCCGGCGGCAAGTCCTCCACCGGGCAGACGTCGATCTCCGCCACAGAACTACTTCAGCTCGAGCTCGTCCAGCCCGGCCCACTCCTCGGGCAGCGGCGTGCCCTTGGCGCGATGCAGAGCAACCTTCAGCACCCCGAGCCCGAGCAACGCGCACTTCAACCGGATCGGCGTCAGGGGAATCCCGATCTCGTCGAGCAGCGACTCCTTCGGCAGCTCGGCGATCTCCTGCGCCTTCCGGCCCTTGACCATCTCCATCAGCATCGAGGTGGACGCCTGGCTGATCGCGCAACCGCGCCCGGAGAACTTCACGTCCTCGATGGTCTCCCCGTCGTCCTCGAACTCGACGTAGATCGACACCTCGTCGCCGCAGAGGGGGTTCATGCCCTCGGCCTGCGCATCGGGGTCCTCGATCACCCCGTGTCCACGCGGGTTCTTGTAGTGGTCGAGGATGACTTCGCGATAGAGGTCTTCAGCCACGGCTGCTATCCCAAAAGCTTGTGGGCCTTCTGCACGCCCTCGACGAGCCGGTCGATCTCTTCCCGCAGCGTGTACAGGTAAAAACTGGCTCGGTTCGTGGCCGCGACGCCCAGGCGCGTCATCAGCGGCTGGCAGCAGTGATGCCCCGCGCGAATTGCGACGCCTTCTGAATCGAGGATCTGCGCGACGTCGTGCGGGTGGATGTCGCCGAGGTTGAACGAGACGATTCCAGCCCGGCGATCCGGCGCCGGGCCGTACAGGACGATGCCTGGCACGTCGGCGAGCCGCTCCAGAGCGTAGGCCGCCAACTCCTGCTCGTACTCCTCGATCGCCTCCAGGCCGATCGCCTCGAGGTAATCGATCGCCGCTCCGAGCCCGATCGCCTCGGCGATCGGCGACGTCCCTGCCTCGAACTTGTGGGGCACGTCCCCCCAGGTGGTCTCCTCCGGCCGCACCTTCCGGATCATGTGCCCGCCGAGGTTGAACGGCTCCATCGCGTCGAGCAGCTCGAGGCGACCCCAGAGCGCGCCGACGCCGGTCGGCCCGCACATCTTGTGGGCCGAGAACGCGAGGAAGTCGCAGCCCAGCGCCTGGACGTCGATCGGGTGGTGCGGCGCGGCCTGAGCGGCGTCGACGACCATGACCGCTCCTTGCCGGTGGGCCCACTCAGCGATCTTCTCGACGGGGTTGATCGTCCCGAGCGCGTTCGATACGAGGTTCGTGGCCACGACCTTGACGTCGCCCTCGCGCGCGATCGGCTCGAGTTCGGCGAGGTCGAGCTCTCCCTCCTCGGTGAGGTGGACCATCCGGAAGCCCGCGCCGGTCTTCTTCGCGATGTACTGCCACGGGACGAAGTTCGAATGGTGCTCGAGCTCCGTCACGACGACGATGTCGCCGGGGCCGAGGTTGTTCAGCCCCCACGCGTACGCGACGAGATTGAGCGCCTCGGTCGCCTGCCGCGTGAAGATGATCTCCCGCGCGGAGGGCGCGTTCACAAATCCCGCGACCTTCTGCCGGGCCTGTTCGAACTCGGCGGTGGCCCGCTCGGAGAGTGTGTAGACGCCGCGGTGCACGTTCGCGTACGACGTCTCGTAGAACGTCCGCATCGCGTCGAGCACCTGCCGCGGCTTCTGCGAGGTAACCGCCGAATCGAGGTACGCGAGCGGCTTTCCGTGGATCTTCTGCTCGAAGATCGGAAAGTCGGCGCGCAGCTTCTGCGCATCCAGCGTCGAGCGTGCCGTCACGGCCACCTGGCTATCGTACCGAGGCATCCGGTCCATGAAGCTGCGCTCCCTCAGCTACGGGCTCCTCCTCGCAATCGCGCTGACGGCCGGCGGCTGCGGGGGCTCCGGAGCCTCGAACTCGCCGGGCGGCAAGGTCTTCGCGAGCGCGGGCTGCGCCAACTGCCACACGCTCAAGGCGGCAGACGCGAAGGGCCAGATCGGCCCGAATCTCGACGAGCTGAAGCCAGATGAGTCGACCGTCGCGCGGCAGGTTCGGACGGGCGGGAACGGCATGCCCTCTTTCAAGGACAAGCTCTCGGGCACGCAGATCAACCAGGTTGCGTCGTTCGTCGCCGACGCGACGCACAGCTCGACCAGCACGTTCCCGACGTTCAAGCCCGACGAGACGACGATCGCGGACTGCCAGAAGAGCAACAAGCCGTTCTGCTACCGCCAGGCGTTCGGGAACCTCGCCTACGAGGAGGGGCCGCAGAAGGCCCTCGCGCTCCTCGCGACCGACGACCGAACGATCCCCGGCGTGCACGCCGACTGCCACCAGATCACGCACTGGGTCGGCCGCGCGGGGCTGCTCCACTACAAGAACGACGCCGGCACCGCGCTCTCCCACGGCGCGATGACCTGCAACTCGGGGTACTACCACGGCGTCCTGCAGCTCGCCCTCGCCGGCCTGCCGCGGGGCAAGGTCGTCAAGAAGTCGCAGCACCTCTGCGACGCGAAGGCGGTGAATAAGGATGAGTTCCTGCTGTACCAGTGCGTCCACGGCCTTGGTCACGGCTTGATGATCTACAGCGACAACGACCTGCCGTGGTCGCTCGCGACCTGCCACAAGCTCCTGACGGACTTCGACCGCGTTTCGTGCACCGGCGGCGTCTTCATGCAGAACCTCGACACGACGATGGGGGTCTCGAAGTACTTGAGCTCGAAGAACCCGATCTATCCCTGCACCATCGTCGCCGAGCGGGACAAGGTCTACTGCTACCTGATGGTGACCTCGAGGATCCTCACGCTCGACGGCTTCAACTGGCGCAAGACCGCGAACTGGTGCCGCAAGAGCGAGCGGGGATGGGTCGCGACGTGCTTCCAGTCGTACGGCCGCGATGCATCCGGGTACTCGCGCTACGTGCCGGCGAAGACGATCCACCTCTGCTCACTCGCCGACCGCGACGCGGGCGAGTGCCTGTACGGCGCGGCCCGCGACTACGGGAACAACTACGCCGGGGGCAAGGAGGCGGCGAACCTCTGCAACGTGTCGGCCCGCAAGTACCGGGCGCGCTGCTTCGAAGGGGTGGGGACGATCCTCGGCGCGATCCACCGCTATAGCGAACAGCGCCGGACCGCCTGCGCCGAGGTCACGCCACGCGAGTACCGCCGCGACTGCCTGCGCGGCGCAGCGGTGACATAAGCGCTAGCTGTGAGGGATGCGCGCTTCGAGCGCGCTCGTGACTGCCTCGCGGACAGGCTCGAGCTCGATCCGGTCCAGCACGTCCTGGAAGAAGCCGCGCACGATCAGCCGCTCGGCCTCCGGTCGCGGAAGCCCGCGCGCCATCAGGTAGAAGAGCTGTTCGCGGTCGACGCGGCCGACGGTCGCACCGTGCGTGCAGCGCACATCGTTGGCGAGGATCTCGAGGCCCGGGATCGGCACCGCGTGCGTCGTCGGCGACAGCATCAGGTTGCGGCACTCCTGGTACGCGTTCGTCTTCTGGGCGTCCTCCTCGACGCGGATCATCCCCCGCCAGACCGCCGTCGCGTGGTCGCGGAGCGCGCCCTTGAACGCGAAGTCCGACTCGGTGTCCGGCGCGATGTGCTCCTGGAAGGTGTCGTAGTCGAGGTGCTGCTCCTCGTCGGCGAAGTAGGCGCCGGTCACGCGAGAGGTCGCGCCCGGGCCCGCGAGGTCGTTCTGGATCCGGACCTTGCCCTTTTTCGAGCCGAACCCGCCGCTCACCCAGTCGAGCTCGGCATCGCGCTCGACCCGCGCGTGATGGGAGGCGAAGTGCCACGTCTCGCGCGAGAGGTTCTGCAGCGAGACGTACTCGAGCTTCGCGCCCTGCTGGACGAACAGCTCTGCGACCCCGTTGAAGTAGCCCGGCAGGCGGGCCGAACCGGAGGCGTATTCCTCGACGAGCGAGAAACGCGCACCCTCCTCGGCCACCACCAGCAGCCGCCACAACAAGGAGCCGTTCTCGATCGCGTTCACGACGCGGACGAACAGCGGCCGCTCCAGCTCGAGGCCTGCCGGCACGCGGACGAGCAGGCCGTGCTCCCACGCCGCCGCGTTGTGGGCGGCGAACTTGTCGTCCTGCCAGCCGACGAGCGAGCCGAGCAGCTCGTGCGACTCGTCCAGCGGCTCGAAGCGGATCTCCGAAGGCGCCCGCGCGATCTCGATACCGGTCTCGGTGACGACAGCCTCTGCCGCCACATCGAGCGCGACCATGGACGAAGGCGCAGCCGCAGCCGCCTCCGTCCCCGAGAACGCCTCGGGGTCGAAGCCGCGCAGGTCGGTGAAGCGCCAATGCTCCTCGGTCGTGTCGGGCACCGGCAGCTCGCGGTAGCGCTCTAGCGCTTTTGCCCTAGACACGCGGGGAATACCTCCGGTGCAGGATGACCGTGTTGCCGTCCGGGTCCTTGCAGAAGCCCATGTGACAGACGCCGGTGTCCTCGATCCCGACGAGCTCGCCGCCGCCCGCAACCAACTCGTCGCAAGCCTCCCTCACATCCGCAACGCGGAGCGCGACCCCCGCGACGTTCGCCTGAAAGGGCTCGCCGTCGGCCTCGGGGTTCCAGAAGGAAAGGGTCACGTTCGGGGCCTCGACCTCGCCGGGAGCCCCCTGCTCGAGGCCGAGAACCTCGCGATACCAGCCAACGGCGCGGTCGACGTCCCGCGTCGGGATCGCTACGAAATCGACGGACTCGACGTTCACGACGGCGGGGCGTAGCGCCGGTGGAGCATGAGCGCGTTCCCATCCGGATCCGAGAAGAAACGCCATGTGGCAGACACTCGAGTCGCGCGTCTCGCCGTAGAACTCCACGCCCTTCGCCTCCAGCTCCTTGCGCGCGTCGTCAACGTCGGGAACGCGGAGCGCGACGTGCGTCGTGTGCGGCGCCGTGAACTGCTGCCCGATCGCCTCCATGTCGATCAGGTAGACGC
>JBKPLR010000021.1:0-30191 GCA_046731695.1 Actinomycetota bacterium | reverse complement strand
CCCGACGGCAGACTCCACGTTGAGCGACCCGCCCATCCGCTCGACGAGCTGCCGCGAGATGTAGAGACCGAGACCGGAACCGCCGACGCCACGGCTCATCTCGGGATCGAGCCGGTAGAACTTCTCGAAGATCCGGTCCTGGTCCTCGGGCGCGATGCCCATCCCCTCGTCGCGGACCGAGAAGCGGACGACGCCGTCGTGCGCCTCGACGTTGACCTCGACGCGGCCGCCGTCGGGTGAGTACTTCATTGCGTTCTCGACGAGGTTCACGAGTACCTGGCGGGTCTTGTCGATGTCCGCGCCGACCTGAGGCACGTCGTCGCCGACGTTGAAGTCGATCGATACCGACGGTGGGGCATAGGCGCGCGTGGCCTCAACAACCCGCTCCACGAGGTCGCCGGCCTCGAACGGCTCGACTTCGACGTCGATCCGCCCGGAGTCGAGTTGGTTCGCGAGCAGGATCTCGTTGACGATGCGGCCCAGGCGCTCAGACTCCTCCGCGATCAGCGAGACGAAGCGGTCGCGGCCGACCTCGTCGAGCGCGAAGTCGTGCCGGAGGAGCGTCTGCGCCGCGCCGTAGACGGCGGCAAGCGGCGTGCGGAGCTCGTGTGATGCCGTGGCGATGAAGTCGGCCTTGATCTCCTCGAGCTGACGCACGTCGGTGAGGTCCCTGAACGCGTAGACCGTGCCGCCGAAGAAGCGGACGCCCGAGATCGAGATCCAGCGCTCCCCTCGCTCGGTCTCGATCGGAATCACGACCTCCTCGTGACCCGGCTCGGCCGATGCCGTGACGGGGACGGTCTCGACCGCGTCCTGCCAGCCGGGAATCGCGTCAGCAGCCGGATTGCCGACGACTGCTTCGGCGCCGATCGTGGTGATCGCCTCGGCAGCCGGGTTCCAGAGCCGGATGATCCCGCGCCGGTCGAGGAGGAGGACGCCGTCGCCGACGTGCTCGAGCACTCGCGCGGCGTCGGCGCGTTCCTCTACCTCGCGGTGCAGGCGCGCGCGATCGAGCGCGAGCGCGATCCGGCCGGCGAGATCCTCTACGAGGGCGAGATCGTCGGCGCCGTACGCCGCGGCTTGGTCGGTGCGGGCGACGGTGATTGCCCCGAGCCGCTGCCGGCGGGCCTGCAGAGGCAGGGAGATGACCGAGCGCGCGTCGATCCCGTGCAGGAACTTGGCACCCCCGCCGTTCGGGCTCTCGCCGAGGGCGGGGATGACGACGGGGTGGCCAGTTGTGACGACTTCGCGAACGCTCTCGTCCGGCTCAGCTGACGGGGCTGCGCCGGGCTCCAGCTTGCGGGGCTCGGCGCCGGCGACGGCGACGCGCTTGACCGCGTTCCCGTCGTCCACGACGTCGACGATGCACCAGTCGGCGAATTCGCTGACAACGAGCTCGGCAACCCGCGCGAGGGAGGTGTGGTAATCGAGCGTCGCGGCGAGCTCGTCGCCAACGCGGCGCACGAGCTCGAGCCGTGACTGCCGCTCGGCCGTCTGGGAGCCGGCCTTGCGCTCGGCCGCGAGGAGCTGCTCGCGCTCGCTCTCCGCGCGCTTCCGCTCGCCGATGTCGCGGAGGAACGTCTGCACGTACTGCGGATCGCCGAACGCGTCACGCACGGTAGTCGACTCCTCGCGGACCCAGACAACCCGCCCGTCCCGCGCGAGCAGGCGGTACTCGGTACGCAGCGGCGTACCGTCCTGCGTGTGCTCGAGCTCCTCGAGCAGGCGCTCGCGGTCCTCCGGGTGCACGTGCCACGAGTAGACGTCGAGGCGCGCGCTCCAGTCTTCGGCGGGATACCCCGTCAGTTCCTCGATCGCCGGGCTCACGTAGAGCGTCGAGCCGTCCGGCAGCGGCTCGCTCAGCCACGCCACGAAGGGAAGCCCGTCGAGGAGGGCCCTGTACCTGGCCTCGGCCAGGTCCCGCTCTTGCTTCCGGCGCCGCTCTCGGTCGCGGGCGCGGATGGCGAGCGGGATGAGGATCAGCGCAGCGCCCGCCCAGAGCCCTGCCGCGGCCACGATTCGCGCGGTGCGGTTGTCGAGCAGCACGAAGAGGACGCAGCCTCCCGCAATGAGCGCGAGAGCGGCGGCGACCAGAAGGGCGGTGCGGGAACCGAACGTCTGCAAAGACAACACTTAACGGCCTGTAAAGAGGGTAGCTCTCATTCCGGCGGCCTACAAGGCCAGTCATCTCCTTGCCTTGAGTTCGCGCTCGAGGCGCCGCTTGGCCTCGCGGTCGGCGATGTCGCGGCGCTTGTCTCGTTGTTCCTTGCCGCGTGCCAGTGCGAGCTCGACCTTCGCCCGGCCGTTCTTGAAGTAGAGGCGGGTAGGTACGAGCGTCAGGCCGCGCTCGGCGACCTGCGAGCTGAGCTTGTCGATCTCGCGGCGGTGTAGGAGGAGCTTTCGGTCGCGGTCCGGGTCGTGCGGCTGGGAGGCCTGTTCGTACGGCGGGATGTGGAGGCCGACGAGCCAGATCTCGCCCTCGCGCGGGTCGGCGTAAGCTCGCTGGAGAATCGCGTGGCCCTGGCGGAGCGACTTCACCTCGCTGCCTTGGAGCGCGAGGCCGGCTTCGACGCGCTCGAGGAAGTGGTACTCGTGCCGCGCGCGTCGGTTCTCGGCAATGAGCTTCTCCCCGTCTCTGGCCACCGCTCGATTCTAGGTTTTGGCCTTCCGGCACAGTCGCGTGTCACACGTGTGCGCATTTCGTGGCTAGGCTCGAAGCGGGAGGCGGGTGGCCAGAATCCCCACCCGGGTGGGGACGCGCGCGCGCGTGAACCTAGTACGCGGCCGCAGCGGGCTTCAGCTCGATCTTGCCTTCGTTGCGGCGGATCTCGTGCACTCGCACTTCCATCGGGTCGCCCAACCGGTACGTGCGCCCCCCGCGCCGGCCCACGAGCGCGGTACCCAGCGTGTTCAGCTCGAAGTAGTCACCCGCGAGGCGCCGTGCGGGCACGAAGCCCTCGAAGACGTCTTCGAACAACACGAACAGCCCGGACGGGATGAGGCCGATGACCTCGCCCTCGAAAGCCGTCTCCCAGCCGAGCTCGAACAGCCGCTGCTCCAGCACCCACGCGAGGCAGATCTCGTCGGCGCGGTACTCGAGCTGCGCCGCGTCGCGCTCGCGCACCGAGGCGTGCTCGGCGAGCTCGGGAAGCTCCTCGGGAAGCGGCTCGTCCGACGCGCCGAGCTCACGCAGCAGGGCCCGGTGGCACACGAGATCGGGATACCGGCGAATCGGCGAGGTGAAATGACAGTAGGCCGAGCTCGCCAATCCCGAATGCCCGAGGTTCGCCTGGTCGTACCGCGCCTGCTTCAGCGAACGGAGAACCAATGCCGGAAACGCGGCGCGGCCACGGCCCGACTGGGCAACGTACTGCGTCACCCGCTCGCTCGCAGCCGCCGCCACCCCGGCAGCGTCCAGCGGGGTCATCCGCTCAGGAGCCGGCGGCGTCGGGACGCCGAGATCAGCCAGCTTGGTGAGCAACAACTCGACCGACTGCGGCTCGGGCCGCTCGTGGACGCGAAAGAGCGCCTCGCGCCGCCGGCCCACGAGCAGCCCGGCCACCGCCTCGTTCGCGAGGATCATCAGCTCCTCGACCAGCATGTGCGCGTGCGGCTCGGACTCGCGCCACGCATTCGCGACCCCGCCCTCCCCGTCAAATGCGAACGCGACGTCGCCGCCCTCGATCCGCAACGCTCCTCGAGCGAACCGCCGCTCACGGAGCTCGGTCGTCACTTGCTCGGCGCGGCGCAGCGCCTCGAGCAGCTCCGGCTCAGCGTGCTCGCGACCCGCCAGCATCGCCTCCGCCTGGGAGTAGCTCAGGCGCGCGTCGCTCCGGATCATCGAGCGGTAGAAACGCGGCTCGCCGGACGCGCGGTCGACTTCGACGGTGACGCAAAGCCGCGCGACATTCGGCCGCAGCGAGCACAGATCGTCCGAGAGCTCCGGCGGCAGCATCGGGGAGACGAGTCCCGGCACGTAGACCGAAAACGCCCGCCCCGCCGCACCGTGATCGAGCGGCGTTCCCGCCTGCACGAACCACGACACGTCCGCGATGTGGACGAAGACGCGGTCGTCGTCCAGCGTCAGCGCGTCGTCGAAGTCCTGCGCCGTTTCGGGGTCGATCGTGAACGTGAGCTCGTCGCGCAGGTCCACTCGCCCCTCGAGCGAGGGCTCGCGCGGCTCGTAGGGCTCGAACGAACGGCGCTCCCCGGCCTCCACGAGCAATCCCTCGAGCACGGCCTCGATCGCACGCGCCCGCCCGAGCACCCGTTCGAGCTTCGCCCTGCCTCGCCCCGGCCGCACTACCGCGAGGTCGCCGGGGCGAGCCTCGCCCGTCCCGCGCTTGTCGAGCATCAAGGGAACGCCCGGCGTGAAGTACGGCTCGCCAACGAGGAGCTTGCCCCGCCGGGCGAGCTCGACTACGACCGGCTCAGACCTGGAGGAAACGCCGAATCGTAAGCCCGGAGCCGGCAGCGCCCAGCAGCAGCCCCGCGCCCAGCACGATCAGCACGTGCAGCCCGAACGGCCAGGCGTGCACGTCCGATTCGCTTGTCAGGTGGATCAACGGCATGAACAGCGTCCGCCCCAGGACGAGCAGGATGATCGCGGCGACCGCGCCTGCGAGCCCGCACAGCAGCCCTTCGATCATGAATGGCCCGCGCACGAACCAGTTCGTCGCGCCGACGAGCTTCATCACCTCGATCTCGCGCCGCCGCGCGAAGATCGAGAGCCGAATCGTGTTCGCTACCAGCAGCGTCGACGAGACGAGCAGGACGATGAAGGCGATCAGCACCACAATCCAGAGGTAGCGCGCCACCGAGAGCACGCGGTGGGTTATGTGGCTGCAGCTCTGGCCGAGCGCCGTCTTGGCCGCCTTCGTCCCCGGCGGCGGCGGACAGATTTGCTGCACGCCGGCCGGTAGGGGGTTCAGCTGCCTCGTGATCGCGTCGATGTCCTCGCCCTTCTTCGGAATCACGTCGTAGGAATTCGGGAACGGGTTCCCGGGCGCGGGCTTCACGAGGTCGGGCCGTTTCTTGAGCATGATCTTGTACGCCTGCTCTTTTGAGATGAAGCGCAGGGTCTTCACCTGCGGCATCGCGATGAGCTGGTTGTGGACCGTGCCCATCTGCTCGGTCGTCGCCTCGTGGTCGCAGCGCAGCGTCGTGCAGAAGTAGACCTTGACGAGCAGCTGCTTCTTGTAGTGGTCGCTCAGCGAGATCGCCCAGCTGCCGAGCCCGACGACGAGGCCGAGCATGAACATCCCGATCAGGACGGTGGTCGTCGCCGCGAAGGTCGTCGAGAGGTTCGCGCCGAGCGAGCGCACCGCCTCCGCGGAGATCAGCTTCAAGCGGCTAATCATTCAGAGGTGTAGCCTCCGCGCCGCTCGTCGCGGGCGAGCTTGCCCTCCTCGAGCGCGATCACGCGCTTGCGCATCTTGTCGACCATCTCGCGGTCGTGGGTCACCATCAGGATCGTCGTCCCGGAGCGGTTGATCCGGTAGAGCAGCTGCATGATCCCGACGCTCGTATCGGGATCGAGGTTCCCGGTCGGCTCGTCGCAGATCAGGAGCGGCGGGTGGTTCACGAACGCGCGGGCGATGGAGACGCGCTGCTGCTCGCCGCCGGAGAGCTCGTCGGGGTACGAGCTCATCTTGTGCGCGAGCCCGACGAGGTTGAGCACCTCGGGGACCTTTCGCCTGATCGCCGGGCTGCTCTCGCCCTGCACCTTGAGCGCGTACGCCACGTTCTCGGCCGCGGTGCGGTTCGGCAGCAGCTTGAAGTCTTGGAAGACGCAGCCGACGTTGCGGCGCAGGAGCGGGACCTTCTTCCGCTTCAGCCGGCCGAGCTCACGGCCGCCGACGATGATCTTGCCCGAAGTCGGCTCGAGCTCCTTCAGGACGAGGCGGACGAGCGTCGACTTGCCCGAGCCCGACGCGCCGACGATGAACACGAACTCACCTTTGTCGACCCCGAACGTGACATCGCGCAGCGCGACGACGTCCGGCTCGTAGATCTTCGTGACGTTCTCGAAGATGACCATCGCCGAGCTCGTCGGCGCAGGCGGCGGCGCGACGGGCTCGTGTTCGAGGACAGCCGTCGACGTGTCGATGTGCTGGAGGTCCGTTTCCTGCACGGCGAAAGGGCGTATGCGACTCTGAAAAAAGCCGCTTCGGCTCGGGATTCCGAGTCTAGCGAAACTGCCGGTTAGAGCGCCGTTTACAGGACTTTCCCGGCCGCGCGGGCGAGGAGATATTCGCGCACGAACTCGTCCAATTCGCCGTCGAGCACGGCCTGGGTGTTGCCGGTTTCGTATTCGGTGCGGTGGTCCTTCACGAGCTGGTATGGGTGCAGGACGTACGAGCGGATCTGGCTGCCGAAATCGGCCTGCTGGGAGCCGCCGCGCTCTTTCGCAAGCTCCTCTTCGCGCTTCTCCTGCTCGAGCTCGACGAGCCGCGACCTGAGCACGCGCAACGCCGTCTGCTTGTTCGAGCTCTGCGAGCGCTCGTTCTGGATCTGGACGACGATCCCGGTCGGGACGTGGGTGATCCGGACCGCCGAGTCGGTCTTGTTCACGTGCTGGCCACCCGCGCCGCTCGCGCGGTAGGTGTCGATCCGGAGGTCGTTCTCGTCGATCTCGACGTCGACGTCCTCGGGGAGGAGTGGGCTGACGATCACCTGCGCGAAGCTCGTGTGGCGCCGATGCGCCTGGTCGAACGGGCTCAGGCGGACGAGTCGGTGGACACCGCGCTCGGCCTTGAGGATCCCGTACGCGTTCTCGCCCTTGACGGTGAACGTCGCGGACTTGAGGCCTGCCTCCTCGCCCGGGCTCGCCTCGAGCAGCTCGGTCTGGAAGCCGCGGCTCTGCGCCCAGCGGAGGTACATGCGTAGGAGGATCTCGGCCCAATCCTGAGCGTCAGTGCCGCCGGTTCCGGCGTGGATCGTGACGAGCGCGTCGCCGGCGTCGTACTCGCCGGAGAAGAGCGCGTCCTCCTGGAGCCGGTCGAGCTCCTGGCGCAGCGGCGCGATGCTGGCCTCGATCTCGGCGGCAATGTCGCCGTCCATCGCCAGCAGCTCCTGCGCGTCCTGGTACTCCTGCGTGAGCCGGCGATAGCGCTCGAGGCGCTTCGTCAGGCGAGCGTGCTCGGCCGAGACCTGCGCGGCGCGCTGCTGGTCGTGCCAGAAGCCCGGCTTGCCGAGCTCTTCCTCGAGCTCTGCGATGCGCTTCTCAAGCGCATCCGGGTCAAAGGTAATCACGGACCCAGGCGAGCTGGGCCCCGATCTCCTGGAGCTGCTGGTCGAGCGGCTGCGACTGCATCTGGTCGGCCATGCGATTTACGCGCCGTGGCAGCGCTTGAACTTCTTGCCGCTGCCGCACCAGCACGGGTCGTTGCGGCCGATCTTGTCCCGCTCCGAGGTCACCCGCTGCTGTGTGGCGACCGAGCCTCCCCCCGCGCCGATCGCGCCGGCGGTGGTCATCGACGCGCCGTCGCCGCCGCCCATCGCCCCCGCTCCGGCCGCGGCGATCGCCTGCGCTCCCGCGAGCGACTCGTGCTCGTACGCCATCCCGCCGCCGTCGAGTGACTGCGCCTCCTGCGCCTGTTGGAGCGCCTCGGCGTCCTCGAGCTCGATCTCGGCGTGGAAGAGCGTCGCGACGACCTCCTCGTGGATCGCGGCGTTCAGCTCCTGAAACATCACGTGTCCCTCCGCCGTGTACTCGACGAGCGGGTCCTTCTGCGCCATCGCGCGGAGATGCACGCCCTCGCGGAGGTAGTCCATGTTCTCGAGGTGCTCGCGCCAGCGGGTGTCGACGACCTGGAGGATCACGAAGCGCTCGATGTCGCGCATCAGCGGCTGCTCGGTCTCCGGGTTGACACCGAGACCCTTCTCCTTCTCCTCGTACCGGTCGCGCGCGTCGTCCTGGAACTCCTCGATCAGCGCGGTCCGCTCGAGCGAGACCTCCTCGCGCAGCTCGGCCGGGGTGATCGGCTCGTCCGGCGCGTAGAGGTCTTCCATCGCCTTGCAGAGCGCTTCGAGGTCCCACTCCTCGGAGTACTCGCTCTCGGTGTACGCGGTGACGACCCGCTCGATCACCTCGTCGATCCAGAGCTGCACCTGCTCGGAGAGGTCCTCGCCCTTGAGGACGCGCTGGCGCTGCTCGTAGATCACTGAGCGCTGCTTGTTCAGCACGTCGTCGTACTTGAGCACGTTCTTGCGCATGACGAAGTTCTGCTCCTCGACCTTCTTCTGCGCGTTCTCGACCTGGCGCGAGAGGATGCCGGCCTCCATCGGCTGGTCTTCCGGCACCTTGAAGCGCTCCATGATCCCGTAGATTCGGTCGCCGGCGAAGAGGCGCACGAGCTCGTCCTGGCCGGAGAGGTAGAAGCGCGACACGCCCGGGTCGCCCTGGCGGCCGGAGCGGCCGCGGAGCTGGTTGTCGATGCGGCGCGCCTCGTGCCGCTCGGTGCCGAGCACGTAGAGGCCGCCGCGATCGACGACTCCCTCGCCCAGCTTGATGTCGACGCCGCGGCCCGCCATGTTCGTCGCGATCGTGACCGCGCCGGGCTGACCCGCCTCGGCGATGATCCCCGCCTCCTTCTCGTGCTGCTTCGCGTTCAGGACGTTGTGCGGGATGCCCTGGCGCTTGAGCAGCTCGGAGAGGAGCTCCGACGTCTCGACGGCGATCGTGCCGACCAGGACCGGCTGGCCCTTCTCGTGGCGCTCCTTGATGTCGCGGATGACCGCCTCGAACTTGCCCTGCTGCGTCTTGAAGATCAGGTCGTTGTTGTCCTCGCGGGCGACCGCCACGTTGGTCGGGATCTCGGCGACGCTGAGCCCGTAGATCTCGACGAACTCCTTCTCCTCGGTCTTCGCGGTGCCCGTCATGCCGGCGAGCTTCTCGTAGAGGCGAAAGTAGTTCTGGAGCGTGATCGTCGCGAGCGTGACGTGCTCCTCCTGGATGCGGACGCCTTCCTTCGCCTCGACGGCCTGGTGGAGTCCCTCCGACCAGCGGCGCCCTTCCATGATCCGGCCCGTGAACTCGTCGACGATCTTGACCTCGCCGTCCTGGATCACGTAGTCGACGTCGCGCTGGTAGAGCGACTGCGCCTTGAGCGCCTGGTTCAGGTGGTTGACGAGCTGCGCGTTGCGCGGGTCGTAGAGGTTGTCGATCCCGAGCGCCCGCTCGACCGCCTCGATCGAGCCCTGCATCGGCGAGACCGTCTTGTGCTTCTCGTCGTACTCGAAGTCGGCGCCTGAGGCTTCGGCCGCGCCCTTCGGGTCGCCGGGCTTGGAGGCGTGGCCGTCGAGCGTTTTCGCGACGCGCGCGAAGTCGTAGTACATCTGCGCCGCGACCTCGGGCTCGCCGGAGATGATCAGTGGCGTCCGCGCCTCGTCGATCAGGATCGAGTCGACCTCGTCCACGATCGCGTAGTCGTGGCCGCGCTGGACGACGCCGTCGAGCGAGACCGCCATGTTGTCGCGCAGGTAGTCGAAGCCGAACTCGGAGTTGGTGCCATAGACCACGTCGGCCTCGTAGGCCTCGCGCCTCTCCGCGAACGGCATCAGGTTCTGGATGAAGGCCGCGCGCATCCCGAGCGCGTCCCAGACCGGCTTCGTCCACTCCGGGTCGCGCTTGGCGAGGTAGTCGTTCACCGTGACGAGGTGGACGCTCTTGCCGGTGAGCGCGTTCAGGTAGAGCGGCTGCACGGCGACGAAGGTCTTTCCTTCGCCCGTCTTCATCTCCGCGATGTCGCCCTCGTGGAGGACGATGCCGCCCATCGCCTGGACGTGGAAAAGGCTGACGCCCATCGTCCGCTTGAACGCCTCGCGGACTGCGGCGAACGCATCGAAAACGAGCTCGTCGACCGGCTCGCCGTTCTCGATTCGCTGCCGGAACTCGGCCGTCTTTCCGGCCAGCTCGGCGTCGCTGAGCTTCTCGAAGTCGGGCTCGAGCGAGAGGATGTAGGCCGCCTGGTCGGACAGCCGCTTCAGGCGCCGCCCCTCGCCGAAGCGAAGGACCTTCTCGAGTGATCCGAGCTGCTGGGACATGAGCCTAGGGTAGCGGGTTGGCGGGGGCCCTCGAAAAACGCCTAGAGAGGATTTACCTCCACTTCCCAGAGGCTCCCGTCGAGCCTGCTTGCCCTGGCGACATACGAGGCTCCATCTTGTTCTGCGAGGCGCTCCAGCTCGGGAACGCTGCCGAAAGTGCGCTGGCCGTCGACCGTCAGCATGCGTTCGCCGTCATTGACCACGAGCTCGATCTCGTCTCCGTCTGCGTCGAGCTCGGCGACCTCGACTCGCCGCGCAGCCACCGCCCAGACGTCGCCGTCTTGGCGGACTGCTTCGGCCCGGTACGGCGGCGCAATCGCCTCCTCGATGACCCGGGCAAGCGGGGCGAGCGTGTCCGGCGGCTCGTCCTCATCGACGACCAGATCGCCGTTCGGCACTGCGACGAAGTGCACCTCGTCTCCGGTGAGGCCTGGAGCTTCCGCGGAGCCGACGACATCCCAGCGGCGCGGCCGGGCGACGCCGTGGATTCCGGTCGCGCCCCAGTGCGGGCCAGGGTCGATCGCCTCGGGCTCCGTCCGGGCCTCTTGGTCGAGGCGGGCCTGGCGCGCGAGCTTCTTGTGAATCGGCTCGCGCCCGAAGATCACTGCGGCTCGATCAGCCCGTAATTGCCGTCGCGCCGGCGGTAGACGACGTTGACCTGGTCCGAGTCGGCGCTGCGGAAGACGAAGAAGTCGTGTCCCACGAGCTCCAGCTGCTCGACTGCCTCCTCCGGCGTTAGTGGTTTGACGGTGAACTGCTTCGTCTTGACGATCAGCGGCTCGGCTTCGTCGGCCACGACCGGCCTCACCTCCGCGGAGGGGCCGTTCGCCCGCGCGGCCTTGCGCCGTCGGTCGCGGCCCTGTCTCCGGTAGCGGGTGACCTGGCGCTCCAGCTTGTCCACGAGCTGGTCGATGGACGCGCGCATGTCGGAAGATGCCTCTCGCGCTCGGAGCACCGGCCCTTTCGTCCAGATGGTCGCCTCGGCCACATGATTCGCGGCAATCGACGGGTTCCGCTCGACCGCCAGCTCCAGCTCGACGCGCGGGTCCTTGAGCTGACGCTCGAGCTTCCCGAGCTTCTCCTCCGCGTAGCTTCGAATCGCGTCGCTGACCTCGAGGTTCCTGCCCTTCACCTGGAACTGCATCGGCTCTCCTTGCGCTGGGCTCGCTAAGGAATCTAACGGACGACCCGTGCGAACGTCAGTACCTCGACGTGGCGCGCTCCACCTTTGCGCAGTGCGGATGCAGCGGCGGCTGCCGTCGAACCGCTGGTGTAGACGTCGTCGACGAGCGCCACGCGGCTTGGCGCCCTCGCGGCAGGGGCGAACGCACCGGCGACGTTGCGCCGGCGGTCAGGGCGTGTCAACCCGCGCTGGCGGCGGGCATAGCGCGTCCGATCGAGGAGCGGGGTTACGGGAAGCTCCCAGCGCTCGCCGAGCTCGTGGGCCAACCGTTCCGCAGGGTGGTACCCGCGCCGGTGTGCACGCTCGCGCTCCGGCGGGACGAACGCCAGCACGGACGCCCGCGGCAGGGGAAGCGTCTCGGCCATCGCCTCCGCAGCCTCGCCCGCCAGGCGACGAAGCCCGCGCTCCTTCCAGGCGGCCACGAGGCGGCGCACACCGTCGTCGTACTCGACGGCTGCTCGCGCCGAGGCGAACGCGAGCCGCCGGCCCGAGCACTCCCGGCAGCGGGCAACGGGCCATGCAGTCGGCGCGCCGCAGCGCTCGCAGAAAGGCGGTTGCAGCACCGGCAGGGCCTCGCGGCAGCCGGCGCACAGCTGCTCCCCGCCATCCGCGCCACAGACCACACAGCTGATTGGCAGCAGCAGATCTAGCAGTCTCAGTCTCACGTCACACCGTCCTCACCTCCGCAAATCGACCGTAGCCGTCAAAACGTCACGTGTCTGTGACGGAGGTGTGCCGAATGTGTGTCAGTTAGAGGAGTCGAAAGCGCGCTCGGCTTCTGCGAGCGTCTCAGGCGTCCCGATATCGAACCAGCGGCCCGACACGCGCCAGGCGTAGACAGGCATCCTCCCGTGCAGCCACTCGAGCAGGCGCCCCGGCTGATCGGGGTTGTTCCCCTCGGCGATGTACTCGGCCACGAGCGGCAGCGTTCTACGGGGGTAGAAGTACAACGCGATGCCGGCCAGGGTCGACGTTGGCCGCTCCGGCTTCTCCTCAAACGAGAGGACGCGCGAGTCCGCGTCGAGCTCGAGCGCGCTCAAGCGCTTGATTTCCTCGAGATTGCCGACGTCGTAGGCCGCAATGGCAGGCGCCTCCCGATCCTGTCCGAAACGGACGAATCCGTCCAATGGGTCGCTGAAGATGCTGTCTCCGGCTGCGACGAGGAGGTCGTCGTCGATCCCGCCGGAGATCGCGAGGTGCAGGTCGCCGATCGCGCCGAGCCGGTCGTCCTCGCTGGTAGTGCCGTCGTCGATGACCTCGACATCGGCGGGATACGACTCCGCCCATTCGCGAAAGCGCGGCGCGAACTTCGCGTTCGTGACGACGTACACCGCTTCGAACTGGTCCAGGGGCAGGCGCTCGAGCAACAGCTCGAGGATCGGCCTGCCTCCGACCTCGAGCAGGTGCTTGGGCCGGTCCAGCGTGAGCGGGTAGAGCCGGGTCGCGTAGCCGGCGGCGAGGATCACCGCCTTCACGCAGTCACCTTCAAGACGAGCGACTCCGCATAGGGAGGACGATGGACGCCGCGCTCCGTCACGATCGCGGTGATCAGCTCGGCCGGCGTAACGTCGAACGCGGGGTTGCGCGCTGGGAACCGCGAGCTGACCTCGGCCGGATCGCGCTCCTCGATCGGAATTCCTGCCCCAGTCGCAGTCTCGAAGTCGATCGTCGAGGTCGGCGCGACGACGTAAAACGGAACCGCGTGCCGAGCCACAACCACTGCCAGCGGATACGTCCCGATCTTGTTCGCCGTGTCGCCGTTCGCCGCGATCCGATCGGCGCCGACCAACACGCAGTCGACCTCACCGTGCGCAAGCAGCGTGCCCGCAGCCGCATCGGCGACGACCGTGTGCGGAATGCCCTCCGCCTCGAGCTCCCACGCCGTCAACCGGGCGCCCTGCAACAGCGGGCGCGTCTCGTCGACGAGCACGTGCTCCAGGAGCCCTCGAGCCCACGCCTCACGCAGCGCGCCCAACGCAGTCCCCTGCCCGCCGGTCGCAAGGCCACCGGTGTTGCAGTGCGTGAGGGCGCGGCTACCCGGAGCGATTAGTTCGGCCGCATGCGTGCTCATCTGCCGGCACCGCTCGACCTCCTCCGCGTGCAGTTCCCGCGCCCGAGCCGCCGGGTCCTCGGCCGCGCGGACCTCCCGCAGCGCCCAAGCGAGGTTCGCCGCCGTCGGCCGAGCCGCTTCGAGCACCGCGAACGCCTCAGCGCGGTCCTCTCCGCGCTCGACCGCGAGCGCGTACCCGTAAGCCGCCGCGATCCCGATTGCCGGAGCCCCGCGCACGGCCATCGACCGAATCGCCTCAGCGACCTCTGCGGCCGACGAGCACGAGAGCTCGGCCTCCTCGTCAGGCAAGCGTCGCTGATCGAGCATGACAACGCGGTCGTCCTCTAGCCGCAGAATCCGTTCCGGTTCCAGCACGACGCGGACTGTAGCCTCCGGCGCGTGACCGGCCTCAGGATCTCGAGCCGAGAGCAGCCGGGACCGAAGGCGATCGCACAGGTGACCACCGCCGCGTTCGGCAAGCCGTCGGAAGCGCGGATGATCGAGGCCATCCGTCGCACGGATGGCTTCGTCCCGGAGCTGTCGCTCGTCGCGGAGGTCGAAGGCCGCGTTGTCGGCCACGTGCTGCGCAGCTACGTCGAGCTCGGCGCGAACTCCCGCGTGCTCGAGCTTGCGCCGATGAGCGTCGCGCCCGACGGGCAGCGCACCGGCATCGGCTCCGGGCTCGTCAACGAGGCGCTGCGGCGTGCGGACGAACGCGGCGAGCCGCTGGTTCTCGTCCTCGGTCACCCCGGCTACTACCCGCGCTTCGGTTTCAGGCGCGCCTCGACGCTCGGAATCACCCCGCCAGATCCCGAGATCCGGGACGAGGTCTTCATGGCGATTCCGCTACGCGCCTACGACCCGGCGCTCCGAGGGCGGGTGACCTTCCCGCCGGCGTTCTCCGCGTAACGATGGGCGCACCGGCGAAGCCGGTGCGCCCGCCACGTCGGCGTCGCAAGCGACGCCTTAGGTCCCCTCGTCCCAAGAAGCGAGGTACTTCGCCTGCTCCTCGGTCAACTGGTCGATCGCCACGCCCATCGTCTCGAGCTTGAGGCGGGCGATCTCCTTGTCGATGTCCTCCGGCACCGGGTACACGCGGCGCTCCAAGGTCGCCGCGTTTGCGACGAGGTGCTCCGCGGAGAGCGCCTGGTTCGCGAAGGACATGTCCATGACCTGAGCGGGGTGGCCCTCAGCCGCGGAGAGGTTCACGAGCCGGCCGTCCGCGATCAGGTACAGCCGCCGCCCGTCCTCCATCTGGAACTCGTCCACGAACTGGCGCAGCGTCCGCGTCTCGACCGCCAGCGACCGAAGCGCCGGGATCTCGATCTCGACGTTGAAGTGCCCAGTGTTCGCCAGGACGGCGCCGTCCTTCATGCGCTCCATGTGCTCGCGCGTGATCACCGCCTTGTCGCCCGTGGCGGTGACGAAGATCTCGCCGACCTCGGCCGCTTTCGCCATCGGCAGCACCTCGTAGCCGTCCATCACCGCCTCGAGGGCCCGCAGTGGATCGACTTCGGTGACGATCACGTGGGCGCCCATGCCCTTTGCCCGCAGCGCGACGCCGCGGCCGCACCAGCCGTACCCGCAGACCACGAACTTCCGGCCCGCAAGGAGGATGTTCGTCGCGCGGATGATCCCGTCGATCGTGGACTGGCCGGTCCCGTAGCGGTTGTCGAAGAAGTGCTTGGTGTTCGCGTCGTTGACCGCGATCACCGGGAAGCCGAGAGCGCCGTCCCGCTCGAGCGCGCGCAGCCGGATCACGCCGGTCGTCGTCTCCTCGGTGCCGCCGACGATGTCGCCGAGCTGCTCGCGCCGGTGCGAGTGGAGGACGCCGATCACGTCGGCGCCGTCGTCCATCGTCACCTGCGGCTTGTGGTCGACCGCCGCCTCGATGTGCTCGTAGTACGTGTCGTTGTCCTCGCCCTTGATCGCGAAGACCGCGGTGTCGAACTCCTCGACGAGCGCGGCCGCGACGTCGTCCTGCGTCGAGAGCGGATTCGACGCGCAGAGGACAACGTCGGCGCCGCCCGCCTGTAGCGTCCGCATCAGGTTCGCCGTCTCGCTGGTGACGTGGAGGCACGCGGAGATCCGGTAGCCGGCCAGCGGCTGCTCGCGCTCGAACCGGTCGCGGATCGCGGCGAGCACGGGCATCTGCCTATCGGCCCACTCGATCCTGAGCACGCCCTCCGGCGCCAGCGCCAGGTCCTTCACGTCGTGTCGCTTGGTCGTCGCCATTTATCGAATCCTCTCCGTAGCGGGTTCAGGCGGCCAAGAGCCGCTCGTGCTTGCGCTGCTCCCAGTCGAGCGCCGAGACGTCGGTCCCGGCGAGCCAGGTGTCGACGGCCGCACGCAGCTCGGGCTCGCGCCGGAGCCGCGCGGCGAACGCCACGTCTCGCAGCTCGACGCGGAAGCGCCGGCGGAGCTCCTTGAGCGTCCGCAGCTGGTTTAGCTCGAGCAGGCCGTACTTCCGGTAGCCGGCCGTCGTGCGGCGCGGAACCACGAGACCTGCGCGCTCGAGATACCGCAGCATCCGAGCAGACCAGCCGGTCTGGGTCGCCGCTTGGCCGACAGAAGCAGTCACTACGGCGAACCTTAACACAACTGTGTCAAGCTCTACGGCTCGGTGGTTCCCTCTCTCCCGTAGGCGTCCTCGAGCCGGACGACATCCTCCAGCTGCGGCGTGGAGACCTCGATGATCGTGGCGTCCTCCAGGGCCTTGACCCGGTGCACCGTGCCGGGCGGGAAGTGAAACGACGCCCCCGGGCCGACGACCTCACTCGCGAGGACTCCCTGGCCGGGCGCGCCAAGCTCGAGCTCGAGCCGGCCCTCGAGCACGTACCAGGACTCGTCCTTCACCTTGTGGAACTGGAGGCTGAGCGACTCGCCTGCCTTCACGACGATCAGCTTCCCGGCATAGTCCTCGGTCAGGGACCAGATCAGCTCGTGACCCCACGGCTTGTCGACCCTGCGCTGCTCGGAGGCGAAGCGGTCGACTCCGCCGAGATTTGGGGAGCTCAGGTGATCATGACCCGGCACGAGCCGGGCGAACCTACCACGGTCCCCGCTAGCGCACAGGCCAGCCGGGGTTTGCAGTCAGGTGCTCCTCGGCGACGCGGAGGTCCTTTGGCGTGTTCACGGTCAGCCACAACCCCTCGTGGCGGAGGGCCCGAAGCCGACCCTCCGCGGCCAGCTGGGGGAACGTCGTGGTCTCGTGGTCGCCGCGGTCGGGGAATCGCTCGAGCGCCTCGTCGCCGAGCACGTAGACGCCGCAGCTGACCCAGTGCCCTTCCAGAACCGGCGCCTCGCGGAAGCCGGTCACGACCTCGCCGTCGACGTCGACGACGCCGAACGGGGAGCGCAGCGGGACGACGGTGATCGCCGCCGCGGCGGCGCTTGCTCTGTGGAGGGCAAGCAGCTTCTGGAGGTCGACGTCGACGAGCTCGTCGCCGTTCAGGGCGAAGACCTCACCCGGCTCCCGGCGCGCGGCCGCCGCGAGGCGGATCCCGCCGCCGCGCCCGAGGGGCTCCGGCTCGCCGACGGCGACGATCTCGGGGCCGATCCCCCCAAGCGCCGCCTCGAACAGCGCTTCCTGTCCCTCGGCGCAGCTCACAATCACGCGGTCCACCCCGGCGCCGGCGAGCTGCTCGACCTGGTAGCCGGCAAGCGGCCGGCCCGCGACCTCGACGAGCGCCTTCGGGCGGCCGCCCGCGGCGTCGCCGAGCCGCTCGGCCTTGCCCCCCGCCAGAATGATCGCCTCCACTAGTTGAGCTGGTGCTCTGGTTCTTCCGTCTCCGGAAGCACGGCGAGCGGCGAGGCTGCGCGGCCGATCCCCTCGTAGGTGAACCCGGCGGCCCGGGCGGCATCGGGGTCGAGCAGATTGCGGCCGTCGATGATCACCGGCCGGCGCATCGCGTCCCGCACCTCGGGCGAGGCGAGCGTCCGCAGGTCGTCCCACTCGGTCACGATCACCGCCGCGTCGGCACCTGTGACGGCCTCCACCACGGAGTCGCAGAACGTGACGCCCTGGAGGAGCCGCCGCGCGTCGGCGACGGGATCCCAGGCGCGCACCTCGGCACCCTCGGCGAGCAGGCGCGACGCGAGCACGAGCGAGGGCGCCTCGCGAAGGTCGTCGGTGTTCGGCTTGAAGGCCAGGCCGAGCAGCGCGATCGTCTTGTCCCGCAGCTTCCCGAGGTGCTTCTCGAGCTTCCCGACGACGCGCCGCTTCTGGAGCTCGTTCACCTCGATGACGGCGTTCAGGAGCTGGAAGTGGTAGCCCGAGTTCGACGCGAGCTGTTTCAGCGCGATGCCGTCCTTCGGGAAGCAGGAACCACCCCATCCGATGCCCGCGCGCAGGAAATGCGGGCCGAGCCGGTGGTCGAGCCCCACACCTTCTGCGACGTTGACGACGTCGGCGCCCGTTGCCTCGCACACGTTCGCGATCTCGTTGATGAAACTGATCCGCGTCATCAGGAACGCGTTCGAGGCGAGCTTGATCATCTCCGCCGAGGCGACATCCGTGCGCACGATCGGCGCATCGAGCGGCTCGTAGAGCGCCGTGACCGCCTCGGTGTCGGCCTCGGTGAAGCCGCCGACGACGACGCGGTCGGGGTGGAGGAAGTCCTGTACCGCCGTGCCCTCGGACAAGAACTCGGGGTTCGAGACGTAGCCGACGTGCGCGAGCCCGCGTGAGTCCAGCGCGGCGCGCACCTTCTCGCCGGTACCCACCGGGACCGTGCTCTTCATGACTAGGAGTGCCCGCTCGTCGGGCGTCGGCAGCTCGTCCACGACCATCCAGACCGCCGACAGGTCGGCATCCCCCGAGTACGTTGGCGGAGTCCCGACGCACACGAACATCAACCGCGTGGCGGCGAGATCGGCCGAGTCGAGCGTGAACATCAGCCGCTCTCGGTTGCGCTCGATCAGCTCGACGAGGCCCGGCTCGTGGAACGGCACCCGCCCGGCGCTCAGCGCCTCGATCCGTGGCTGGACGATGTCTCGGATGACGACCCGGTGCCCTAGCTCGGCGAAGCAGGCGCCTGTGACGAGCCCGACCCAGCCGGCCCCGAAGACGCCAATTGCAGGCTTTTCCTGGGCCACGGGCCTGAGCCTAGCGGGTCATCGGCCGGAGGCCACGTGCGATTGCGAGCATCGTCTCGTTCGAGAGCGAGTTCAGGAGCGTGTTCACCACCCAGTAGCTCGCGCCGCCGGTGCGCAGGACCACCATGTGGAGGTCGCCGCCGGTGTAGTAAAGGTCATAGCGCCTCTTGCCGACCCACTGCGTCAGGCTCTTGTCCGAGAGCGCGGGTGCGCCGAGCCAGTCGCTCTCCTGGATGCCCCAGTACTCGTTCGTTCCGGTCTTGTAGGTCAGGCGGACCGTGGGCCGGCCGCCGAGCGCGTAGGCTCGGGCGGGAGTCTCGCCGTAGCCGCCGTCCAGGTAGGAGCCGCGCTCGAGGATCGTCGGCAGCTGGAGCCGGAACGGAACGCGCTTCTTGTACTTCGCGAGGCTCGAGCGCGTCTCGCCGGGATCGCGCCGGATGTACGGCGGGTGCCGGGTCGGCGCCGTCGGGACCACGACGGGGGCGAGCCGGTCGTGGAACGTCGAGCCCACGACCAGCACGACGCAGGCGCCGTTCGACAGCGGCCTGATCTTCGCGGGCATCGGTTCGACATCGGTGCTCCCCACGAGCCGGCCGATTCCATCGCCCGCGTTCCTGCAGTTCGCCGCCCGGCGTTGGTCGAAGAACGCCTTCGAGTGGAAGTAGTCCCATGTGGGCGCGTTCGCGGTCAGGCCGCTCGGCGGAAGGAGGATCTTGTAGCCCTTCTGGTCGAGCAGGTAGCTCGCGTTCCCGGCCGAGCCGGCTCGGCCGTTCCCGTTGAGCACGGTCAGCGTCACGCTCGACGGCGGGAGCGTGAACTTCTTGTGCAGCTTTCGGCCGAGCGCGATTGCGGTCGCCGTCCTGGACTCGTCGACGTCGGGATTGAGGAACTTCTGTACCGCCTGGCTGATGCTCTCCTGCGGCGCGTAGAGCTCGTTGTAGCCCGTGACGTTCCCGATTTTGACCTGGAACATGTGCCCCGGCGGCAGGCCGTGGGCGAACTTGGCGTAGCTGTAGATCGTGCCGAGGTCGTACTGGTTCCCGCCGCCGACGCCGACCTCGATGTAGTGGTGCTTGGTGATCGTGTTCACGATCCGGATCAGGCTGGAGACGCCGAGGGACCGCGCGATCTGCTGCCGCATGGAGGTCACGAACTCCTGCTGGCGCGCAAGCCGGACGAGGTCCGTGTCGGTGTGCCGGAAGCGGACGAAGTCGAGCGCCTGCTTGCCGGTCAGCAGCTGGTAGCCGGGCTGGAGGTCGATGTTCGCGTAGTCGGTCTCGATCGTGCCGACGTTCTTGTTGTAGTAGCGCCGGTCCACGTCCAGCCAGACCCCGCCCAGCTTGTTGACGACGGCGATGAAACCCAGGAAGTTGACGCGGATCAGGTAGTTGACGGGCAGGCCGGTCAGATGCTTGACGGTCTCGATCGCGCCGCTCGAGCCGCAGAGCGAGTAGGCGCTGTTGATGCGCGCGTGGTCGTAGACGACCGGCCGCCCGTTGTTCGCTCCGCTCGCCGTTCGGCCCGGGCACCAGATCGGGACGACGAGGTCACGCGGGAACGAGAGCAGCGAGATCGTCTTCGTCACCGGGTCGGCGCGGATCAGCATCATCGTGTCCGAGCGCGAGGGCGCGCCCTGGTCGCCGGCGCGGTGGTCGTAACCGACCACGAGCGCGATCGAGGCGTGGTGCGGGTCGTTGATCTGATCGAGGCTCTGCTCCCCGCGCTTGCAGTCGACGGTCTTGCAGCGCGAGGCCGCGGCGCGCTCGTGGGCCCAGAGGTACACGCCTCCGACGAACGACGTGACGAGCATCACTAGGATGACCGCGAGCCAGAGGAAGAACTTGAAGACGACCTTCGCGAAGCCGGGCCGCGAGGGGGGCGGCTGGCGGTAGAGGGTTACCGGCGAGAGCGCCCCGGGCGGGATCACCGCACGGCCGTTGCCGTTTACCTCGGCACCGCGACCGATTCCTTTCTTGAGAGTGGTCCGCATCAGAAAAAAGGAGAGCGCCCGGAACAGCGCTCAGCCGTCAGGATAGCCGAGCCCTCGGACCGCCTTAGGCGGAAGCGCGCGCGCCCGTGAGGGCCTCTTCCGCGAGCCGCGCGCCTTCGGTCAACGCCTGCAGCTTCGCGTACGCGACCTCCCAGCTGCGGGTGCGCAGGCCGCAGTCGGGGCAGACGTGGATCCGCTCCGGGTCGCCGAAGACCTCGACCGCGTAGAGGATCCGGTCGCGCACCAGCTCAGGCGACTCGACAAAGTCCGTGTGGATGTCGAGGACGCCGAGGCCGAGAATCGGGTCGTAGGGCAGATCGCGGAACTTCGAGATCACCTCGTAGCCCGGGCGGTCGTCAGGCTTCGTGCCGAGCTCGCGGCTGTCGTAGTTCGCGAAGCCGACGCAGTACTGGCGGCAGCCGCTCATCCCTTCGATCGCCGGGAAGAAGAGGTCGTAGTCCGAGAAGCAAAGGTGAGTCGAGAAGAAGCAGTCGAGCCCCTCGACGCTGACGTTGAAGCTCTCGACGAAGAGGTCGAGCTCGTCGGACTCGGTGGACGCGCCCGGCTCGTCGATCTGGATCCAGTCGGCGCCGAGCTCGATCAGGGCCTCGAGATTCGGGCGGATCAAGTTGCGCGCGATGTCGAGGGTCAGCTCGCGCCGGGCCTCGATCTCCTGCTTGCGGCCGTAGCCGGCGCCCAGGCGGCCCTCCTTCGGCGTGTGGTGCTCGTCGTAGCTCCAGATCGCGAGCGTGTACGCGCCGGTGATCGGGATCTTCAGCCGCGCCTTGGCAACCGACTGCAAGAACGAGAACTCCTCGTTGTGGTACGGCACTCGCAGCGAGACCGGGCCGGTCGCCGCCGACTTCGAGTAGTACTTGTTGTCGAAGCTCCGGACGGTGCCACGCGGCTCGAAGCCGTTCGAGTGCGCGATCGCCCAGGCGTACATCTCGCTCCGCTGCTGCTCGCCGTCCCAGATCACGTCCAGGCCGGCGGACTCCTGGAGCCGGACGCAATAGCGGCTCGACCAGTTGGCGACCTCCGCCGGGTCTGCGCTCCCGCGCTGCAGCGACTCGACGAGCTCCTCGTGGCCCTCGACGCCGACCCGTTCGCCCCAAGTCTTGGCGTGGTCGATGTCCGACTGCTCGAGCTCGCGGCCCATCGAGGTCTTCACCAGCCACGGGGGCTTGGCGAGGGAGCCAATCTCGTGGCTGAGGAACTTCATGCAGCAGCCTCCGTGGTTGCGGTCTTCGCTTTCCCGAGCCGCGCGAGCTTCTCGCGGGCGATCGGCTCAGAAACGTACTGAAGATCGCCGTTCGGCACGAGCGCGATCCGCTCGACGTCCAGGCGCTGGACGAAGGCGGCGATCTCGCGGGGCTCCTCGGGCACAGAGCTGCGGGCGTCGACCACCCCAGCGAGCAGGAGCTTGTCGAAACCGCTTGGTACGTCCTCGATGTGCGTCGCGTAGAAGTCGACCCCGATCCCCTCGACGGGGAGATCGGCGGCCCGGGCGAGCACCTTCCCCGCATCGCCGAACTCGAGCCAGAGCGCCAGCTTCCCCGGAAGCACCTCCAGCGCCTCGGCGAGGTCGCTCAAGTCTCGTTCTTCTTCACGCGCGAGGAACGGCTCGGCCAGCACGACGAGCTCGGCGTCGATGCCCTCGATCGCCGGCTTGAGGACGCCTTCTGCAAGCGTCTTCGGCGAGAGGCCGGTGCCGTGCGCGAGGGCGAACGGCGAGGGCAGCGTGACAAGCCGCGGGCCTGGCAGCGGCACGACATAGCGGTCATCGAGTGGAGCGCTCAGCTTGAGGCTCTCACTCGTGGCGCTCGGCGCGCGGTAGAAGGTGTTCGTGTCAAGGAAGCGCGTGAGCGCGCCGGTCTCGAGGTCGTCCGCAGCTTCGAGCAGGGGTCGGAAATGGTCCTGCCAGCGCAGCATCCCGTCGGCGAGCAGGTCGAGCCCGGCGGCCTGCTGGGCCGACACGAGCTCGTCGAGGTCGCGCTCGACCTGCTCGTCCACGGCTTCCTGGGATGTGCGCCCCCGGTCGAGGTCGCGCGTCGCCGCGACGAGCGCCTCTGAGCGCGGGTAGATCCCCGGCGCGAACGCCTGCAGCTCCGTCACGCGGGCATCTCCTGGGCGCCATCGGCGAACTCCGCCGGCAGCAGGCCCATCCGCGCGAGCAGAACGTTTAGCCCGTCCTCGGCGAACACGAACTGTCGGCCGAGAACATCCGCGATCTGATCCGGCGTCGGATTCAGCTGTGCGTGGTCGCGGGCCCACGCTGCGGCCTCGTCGACCTGCTGCTCAGGCAGTTCGTCCTCCCAGGCCTCGGGATTCAGCATCAGCCGAAAGCGGGCTCCCGAGTGATCGGCCCCGGTGAGGTAGACCGAGTCGCTGTCGTGAGCCGAATACGCCAATGCAGGGGCTTCGGCTTCACCTGCAGCCTCGGCCGCCAGAGCATCGAGCGCCTCGAGGTCGAGGAAGTTACCGTCGGCCAGCGTCGCCCACGTCGCCCAAGCCCAGCCCTCCATCGACTCAGGCGTCGAGTCCGGCTGGGCGCTTGCGCGCCCGGCGATGGCTTCAGGCACCGAGGGTGCTCTCACCCCGACGTTCTGGACCCAGAGCCCCATTATCCGCCTAGCGCCCCAGCACCGTCAGCTGGTTCTCCGCGTGCCTGATCCGCTGCTCGAGCTGCCATCGGTCGGCATCGGACTCTCCCCGTTCGACGCGCTCGAGCTCGGCCTGGGCCTCTTCGAGCTGCCCGCGTGCACGGGCGTCATCGATGTCGCGCGCTTCGATCGCGTCGTCGACGAGCGCGAGCGCGCGGTCCTGCTCGACCTTGAAGAAGCCAGGGCCGGTCGCGAACTCGAGCACGTCCTCTGAGGCGCGGTCTCGGTAGAGCCTCGTCGAGCCTGCTTTCAGAAGCGCGACGAGCGGTGCATGCCGCGCGAGCACGCCGATCTCGCCGTCGGCGCCGGGGACGATCATCATCTCGACCTCCCCGTCGAACGCCGGTCCCTCGGGTGTGACGAGGGAGACGCTGAACGTCCTACCCGCCAACGCTATGCGGCGGCCGGCTCGGGCTCGCGGGCGTCCTCGGGCTGCTCGGCTTCCTCGTCGCCGGCGCTCTCGTCTTCCCCGGCCAGGGCGCGGGCTTTCTCGACCGCCTGCTCGATCGTGCCGACCATGTAGAAGGCCTGCTCAGGAAGCTCGTCGTGCTTCCCCTCGATGATCTCCTGGAAGCCCTTGATCGTGTCCTCGAGCCGGACGTACTCGCCGGGCTGGCCGGTGAACTGCTCCGCCACGAAGTTTGGCTGCGACAGGAAGCGCTGGATCCGGCGGGCGCGCGCAACGGTGACCTTGTCCTCGTCCGAGAGCTCGTCGATCCCGAGGATCGCGATGATGTCCTGGAGGTCCTTATAGCGCTGGAGGATCTCCTGGACGCGCGTCGCGACCTCGTAGTGCTCGTCGGAGACGATCCCCGGCTGGAGGGCCCGCGAGAACGACGCGAGCGGGTCCATCGCCGGGTAGATGCCCATCTCGACGATCGAGCGCTCGAGGTTCACCGTCGAGTCGAGGTGGGCGAAGGTGTTCGCCGGCGCCGGGTCGGTGTAGTCGTCGGCGGGGACGAAGATCGCCTGGATCGACGTGACCGAGCCGGTCTTGGTCGAGGTGATCCGCTCCTGGAGCTGGCCCATCTCGGTCGCGAGCGTCGGCTGGTAGCCGACGGCGCTCGGCATCCGGCCGAGGAGCGCGGAGACCTCAGAGCCTGCCTGGACGAACCGGAAGATGTTGTCGATGAACAGGAGCACGTCCTGGCCCTGGTCGCGGAAGTACTCCGCCATCGTCAGGCCGGACAGGCCCACCCGCAGGCGCGCGCCGGGCGGCTCGTTCATCTGGCCGTAGCAGAGCGCGACCTTCTCGATCACGCCCGCCTCCTGCATCTCGAGCCAGAGGTCGTTGCCCTCGCGCGTCCGCTCGCCCACACCGGAGAAGACCGACACGCCGCCGTGCTCCATGGCGACGTTGTGGATCAGCTCCTGGATCAGCACCGTCTTGCCGACGCCGGCGCCGCCGAAGAGTCCGACCTTGCCGCCGCGGATGAACGGGGCGATCAGGTCGATCACCTTCATCCCGGTCTCGAAGATCTCGATGTCGGCCTTGAGGTCCTCGAAATCGGGCGGGTCGCGGTGGATCGGCCAGCGCTCGCCGACCGCGGGCTCCTTGTTGTCCACCGGCTCGCCGACGACGTTCCAGAGGCGGCCGAGCGTCTGGTCGCCGACCGGGACGGTGATCGGCCCGCCGGTGTCGATCGCGTCGACGCCGCGGGGCATGCCGTCCGTCGAGTCCATGGCGACGGCTCGCACCCGGTCGTCACCGAGATGCTGCTGGACCTCGGCTACGAGGTCGATCGCAGGCCGGCCGTCGCGCTCCGGGACCGTGATCCTGAGCGCGGTGTTGATCTCCGGGAGCCGGTCCGGAAAGACGGCGTCGACAACGACGCCCCTTATCTCGAGAACCTTGCCCACGTTGCGGGCGCCGTCGTCGTCAGCCATGCGTCTCCTGCGGTAGTCGTGTCAAGAGGATGCGTGGGCGGCGTAACCGCCCGAGCAGCGGGAGTCTAGCGAACCGCCGGCGCAGCTCCGGCTCGAGCAGATGCGCGTCCTTCGGCACCGCCACCCGGGCGGCGTGGTCGAGGCTTCAGACGTATGAGGTGATGAGTCCGGGGAACACGCCCCAAAGTCTGCCTGACCGCGGCCGGCTTACCGCTCGAGAACGTACGGGCCGCCGCCTGCCCGAGCTGTGCCTCGCGTCGGATCCGCCGTTGGGATCCTCTGCACGGCCTGCAGGGTCTGCCCGTTCACGGTGTCGAAGCTCGCATCGATGAGCCTGAGTCCGGTTTCAGGCGGAGTGCTGCGATGCGAGAGCCCGATGTGCGACGACGCGGCGATGCTCCCGAGCCCGACGGAGACAACCGCCAGCGCGGCAACGGCCGGCGCGAGCGAGCGGCTGATGCGGCGCCTCACCCGGCTGGGGACCGTCACCGTGAACGGCTCGAGCGGCGCTGCCCTGAGCGCGCTCGCGGCGTGCGCGACCGACGCTCTGAACTCGCGGCAATCCGCGCAGCCGGCGGCATGCGCGTTCAAAAGGACGCCTTCGAATGTCGACAGCTCACCGTCGACGTCCAGTGACGCCCACTGGCGCGCGCGCTCACAGTCTCGGGACATGTGTCTCACAATACCTCTGACGCCTGTCGTGACAAGAAAGTTAGGCCCTCAAACGAGGGAGCGCTGCGTATCCACGAGGGTTCCAATCACGATCAGAATCGCCCCGAGGGCGATGAAGAGCCCTGAATGACCGATCGTCTCCTCCTGCTCCTCCAGCGTTGCCCAGCGTAGGCGCCTCGACGACCCGAAGCCGGGAATCGGGAGCATCGAGGGACCCGGCGCCTCCGACTTCACGCGGGCCGGCCCGCGGTTGCCGACGAAGAATCCAGAGATCAGGAAGAAGCAGCCGACGAGATAGAACCCAACCGACACGGAGCGCTCGACGGAGGCCCCGAGCAACCATCCGACGAGCAGCCCTCCGACCGCCGTCAGGGCAGCCGTGGAAATGACGATGACCGCGATACGGCGAAACGCGGCGAGCATTGCCCCGGCGCCCTAGGCGGGGAGCGGCTTTTCGGTCGTCTTCCTGCCCGGGCGCCGCATCTCCTCGGCGCTCATCGGCCAACGCTCGAGCGCGTAGTGGCACGCCGCGACATGGCCGTTGCCGAACGGGTACAGCGGCGGATCCTCGACGTCGCAGTGGCCCTCGACGAACCGCGGGCAGCGCGGATGGAAGTTGCATGCGCTCGGCGGGTTCACCGGGCTCGGGACGTCGCCCTCGAGCACGATCGGCTCGCGCTGCCGGCCGACTTCCGGGTTTGCGATCGGCACCGCCGACAGGAGCGCGCCGGTGTACGGATGCTTCGGCTCGCGGTAGAGAATGTCGCGAGACGCGACCTCGACGACCTTGCCGAGGTACATGACCATCACGCGGTCGGAGATGTGCCGCACGACGTTCAGGTCGTGGGCGATGAAGATGTACGTGAGGCCGAAGTCGTCCTGCAGGTCCTTGAGCAGGTTCAGGATCTGCGCCTGGACGGACACGTCGAGCGCCGACACGGGCTCGTCGCAGACGATCAGCTTCGGGTTCACCGCGAGAGCGCGCGCAACGCCGATCCGCTGGCGCTGGCCGCCCGAGAACTCGTGCGGGAAGCGGTTGTAATGCTCAGGGTTGAGGCCGACGACCTCGAGGAGCTCCTGCGCGCGGGTCTTGATCTCGGCGGCGGTGCCGAGGCCGTGCACCTCGAGCGGCTCGCCGATGATGAAGCCGACCCGCTTGCGTGGATTGAGCGAGGCGTACGGGTCCTGGAAGATCATCGTCATCTCACGACGGATCGGCCGCATCTGGGACCGTGAGAGCTTCGTGATGTCGCGCCCGTCGAAGGTGATTCGGCCCTGGGTCGTCTCGAGGAGCTTCATGATGCAGCGCGCGAGCGTGGACTTCCCACATCCCGACTCGCCGACGATGCCAAGCGTCTCTCCCGAGTTGACGCTGAAGGAGACGCCGTCGACCGCCTTCACGGCTGCGATCTCCTTCTGGAAGATGATCCCGCGGGTGATCGGGAAGTACTTCTTGACGTCCTCGACGGCGACGAGCTCGTTGCCGCTGCTGCCGTCGGTCGCCATCTAGCCGGCCTGCGCCATGGTCTCCGACACCAACTTCGCCCCCTCGCGGTCCTTCGTCTCCTCGTCGAGGTGGCAGCGCTGGAGGTGGTCCGGGTCGCGCTGAGTCGGCTCGAGCTCGGGCACCGTCGTCTTGCAGACCTCCATCACGTAGGGGCAGCGCGGGTGGAAGCGGCAGCCCCGAGGTGGGCGGAGGAGCGACGGCGGCTGTCCCGGGATCTGGGTCAGCCGCTCGACGTCCGCGTCGAGGCGCGGGAGCGACCCCATCAAGCCCCACGTGTAGGGGTGCTGGGGCCGGTTGAAGAGGTCGTAGACGTTCGCCTGCTCGACGACGTTGGCGGCGTACATCACGAGCACGTCGTCGGCGGTCTCGGCGACCACGCCGAGGTCGTGCGTGATGATGAGGATCGCGCTGCCGAAGTCCTCTTGCAGCCGCTTCATCAGCGACAGGATCTGCGCCTGCGTCGTCACGTCGAGGGCGGTCGTCGGCTCGTCGGCGATCAGCAGGTCCGGATCGTTGATGAGCGCCATCGCGATCATCACGCGCTGCCGCATGCCGCCCGAGAACTGGTGCGGGTAGTCGTCGATCCTCGTCTCCGCGCGCGGGATGCCGACCGCCTTGAGCAGCTCGAGCGCGCGAGCCCTCGCCACTTTCTGCGTCACGTCACGGTGGAGCTGCACGGCCTCGACCAGCTGGCGCCCGATCGTGTGCACCGGGTTCAGCGAGGTCATCGGGTCCTGGAAGATCATCGAGATGTCGTTCCCACGGATGTCGCGCAAGAAGCGGTCCTTGGCGCCGATCAGGTCCTGGCCCTTCCAGAGGGCCTCGCCCGTCGTCATCGTGCCGCGCTTGGCGTTGAGGCCCATGATCGATAGGCACGTGACGCTCTTTCCGCTTCCCGACTCGCCGACGATGCCGAGCGTCTGCCCCTTCTCGACCGAGAACGAGACGCCGTCGACCGCCTTGACGATGCCGTCGTCGGTCTGGAAGTGCGTCTTGAGCTCGTTTACTTCAAGAAGTGGCAAGCGTCAGGTGAGGCGAATTCGTGGATCGACCCAAGCGTAGAGCAGGTCGACGACTAAGTTGAAAATGATGATCGCGAGCGTCGCGAAGACCACCACCCCCTGCACCACCGCCAGGTCGTAGTTGCCGATCGCGATGATCGCCGTCCTTCCCAGTCCCGGAAGGTTGTAGACAGTCTCGGTGAAGACGGCGCCGCCGAGCGCGACGCCGATGTCCATGCCGAGCATCGTCACGACCGGCAGCAGCGCGTTGCGCAGGACGTGGATGCCGAGCACGCGGCTCTCGGGAGCGCCCTTCGCGCGCGCGGTGCGGATGTAGTCCTCGTTCATCGTCTCCATCACGTTCGCGCGGATCATGCGCACGTAGAGCGCCGCGAAGAGCAGCGCGAACGTGCACCACGGCAGGATCATGTGCCAGAACCACTGCCATGGTCCTCCGGGCTCGCCCGGTGTCGGATTGAAGAAATCTGCGTAGCCCGCGATCGGAGTCAGGCCCCACTTGTAGCCGAAGAAGTAGGAAAAGATTAGGCCGATCCAGACCGGGTGCGCGGAGACCCCGATCAGGACGAAGATCATGGCGACCCTGTCTAACAGCGAGCGCGGCCGCAGGGCGGAGAAGATGCCGACCGAGAGGCCGATGATCATCCAGAGGACTGCGCCGCCGAAGACGAGCGACGCCGTGACGGGCGCCGCAGCCGCGATGACTTCGTTGACGGGCACCTTCTGGACGAACGACGTCCCGAGCGACTGGTGTACGACCAGCTCTTTGAGGAAGCGGTAGTACTGCACAGGGATCGGCTCGTCGAGCCCGAGTGCCTTGGTCGCCGCCTTGATGCACTCCCCCGTCGCCTTGTCCCCGCCGCAAACGAGGCGGCCCGGATTCGCCGGCGTCATGAAGAAGATCACGAAGGTCACCCACGTGACCACGAGGAAGAGGAAGATCGCCCAGAGAACTCGTCGGACTAGGTACCTGAACATCTCACCCGCCTTCTTCCGAACTCGGGAACCGCACCTTACCTGAGCCCTGCCCGTAGAGACGGCTGGGGGCGCCCCTTGGACGCCCCCAGCCGGGTATTGCGCTTGCTGACTTCCTTCGTCTCCCCTACTTGAGCGCCAGGATGTTGATGTCCCAATCCTGATACGCCCCCTGGTACACGAGGCTCTTGGGATTGGCACGCTTCGAGAGGATGTAGGTGTTGTTGTACGTGTTCATCGCGGCCCACGGAGCAGCGTTCTTGTTGATATCAACGCTGAGCGCGCGGTACGCGGCGAACCGCTTCGCACCGACGAGCGGCGCAACCGCGTCCATCTTCTTGTTGTACTTGGAGCTGTTGAAGTACGACCAGTTGTCGTTGTTCTCAGCCTGGACGAGACGACCATCCAGGAGCTTGTTGACGAAGTCGTACGGGTCCGGATAGTCCTGGCACCAGCCGACGGACAGGGCCATGTCGAAGTCCGAAGACTTCTTGCCGATCGCGTCGTAGATGTCAGAGCCCGGGAACGGCGTGTAGTGGATGTTCGACGCCTTGAAGCCCAACCGGATCAGGTCGCGGTTGACGATCAGCTTCTGTGCAGGGCCGACGACGCCGCTCGAGCGGAACCAGACCTTGATGTCCGCGTTCTTGAACTTGCCGGCGGCCAGCTTCTTGGCCTTGGCAAGCTGCGGCGTGGCCGGATACACCTGCTTCGTGGTGAAGCCGGGCATTCCGGGCGGGAGGATGTCGCTCCACGTGCCGCCACCAAACAGACCGCGCTGTGCAACGTAGTCCTTCCGCGAGAAGCCGTAGTTGATTGCCTTCCGCAGGCCCACGTGGCCCTTGAAGAGGCCCTTCGAGTTGTTCAGCGGGAGATGCCCCGTGCAGACCTGAGGCTTCACCCAGAAGCGGCTCTTGTTCTTGCCGAACTTCTTGTAAGCCGACCCGACCTGCTCAGGCGGAGGAACTGCCTCGTCGAACTGGCCATTCAGCGTCTGCAGATAGGACTGCTGCGGCTGCTGGTTCCAGTAGACGGTGAGGCCGGCCAGGTGATGCGGCCGCTTCCCCTTGTAGAACTTGTTCCTGACGAGCTGGGTCGTCT
>JBKPLR010000020.1:0-13432 GCA_046731695.1 Actinomycetota bacterium | reverse complement strand
TCCTGATCCGGCGCTTCGAGGAGAAGGTCGAGGAGCGGTTCCGCGCAGGCGAGCTCCCGGGCTTCCTGCACGTCGCCATCGGTCAGGAGGCGGTCGCGGTCGGCGTCTGCCAGGCGCTCGACGACGGTGACGTGTTCGCCTCGACGCACCGCGCGCACGGCCACACGCTCGCGCGCGGGACGCATCCGAACGCAGTCATGGCCGAGCTGTACGGGAAGCTCGAAGGCTGCTCGCACGGCTACGGCGGATCGATGCACCTCTACGACGTCGAGCGCGGCAACCTCGGCGCGAACGCCGTCGTGGGCGGCGGCCTGCCGGCGATCACCGGCGCGGCGCTCGCGTTCAAGCTCCGCAAGGAGCCGCGCGTGGCCGTCGCGTTCTTCGGCGACGGAGCGACGAACATCGGCGCCTTCCACGAGTCGCTCAATCTGGCGCAGCTCTGGGAGGTCCCGGCCGTCTTCGTGCTCGAGGACAACCACTGGGCCGAGTCGACGCCCGAGACTCAGCACTCGCCGATCCGCGACCTGAGCAAGCGCGCCGAGGCCTTCGGGATAAAGGTGATGAAGGTCGACGGCCAGGACGTCGAGGAGGTGCACCGCGTGGCCTCGCGGGCGCTCAAGCACGCCCGCGACGGCAAGGGGCCGGTCTTCCTGCACGCCGAGACCGAGCGGCTTGTCGGCCACTACATCGGTGACCCGCAGGTCTACCGGGATAAGGACGAGCTTCGCCGGCTTCAGGAGACGCGCGACCCGATCACGCTCTTCCGGGAGAAGCACGGGATCTCCGACGAGGACTTCGAGGAGCACGACCGCGAGGTGCAGGAGCTGGTCGAGGCCTCCGTCGAGTTTGCGAAGGCAGGCACCGACCCGAAGCCGGAGGACGCCCTCTCCAACATCTATGCCTGAGTTGAGCTACCGCGAGGCCGTCCGCGACGCGCTCGCAGAGGCGATGCGCAAGGACGACGACGTTTTCATCATGGGCGAGGACATCGCCGAGATGGGCGGCTCGATGGGCGTCACGCAGGGGATGCTCGACGAGTTCGGCGCCGACCGCGTCCGCAACACGCCGATCTCCGAGATCGCGATCGTGGGCGCGGGGATCGGCGCGGCGATGCAGGGCATGCGCCCCATCGTCGAGGTCATGTACGAGGACTTCCTGACGATCTCGATGGAGCAGATCGTCAACCAGGCGGCCAAGCACCGCTACATGTCGGGCGGGCAGCTGAAGGTGCCGCTGACGATCCGGACGCAGGGCGGGGCCGGCTGGTCGCCGGGCGCGCAGCACGCGCAGCAGGTCGAGGCCTGGTTCGTCCACGTGCCGGGTCTCAAGGTCGTCTTCGCCTCGACGCCCACCGACGTGCGCGGGCTGCTCTGGTCGGCAATCTACGACGACAACCCGGTGATCTTCTTCGAGCACCGGACGCTGTACGGGCTCAAGGACGATGTGCCCGAGGAGCTCGAGCCGATCCCGATCGGGCAGAGCCGGGTGCACCGGGAAGGGTCCGACGTGACCGTGGTCGCCACGGGCCGCCTTGTGCACGAAGCGCTGGCGGCAGCGGAGCAGGCGGAGTCGGACGGCGTCTCCGTCGAGGTCTGGGACCCACGCACGCTCCAGCCGCTCGACGTCGACGGCCTCGTCGCCTCGGTGAAGAAGACGAACCGCTGCGTCGTCGCGCACGAGGCGATTACGCGGATGGGCTTCGGCGCCGAGATCGCGGCCGTCGTCCAGGAGCAGGCGTTCGACTGGCTCGACGCGCCGATCGAGCGCGTGGGAGCCAGGTTCGCGCCGCTTCCGTTCGCGCCGGTCATGGAGGAGTACGTCGTGCCGCACGCCGCCGATGTGCTCGAGGGGATCAAGAAGACGGTGGGTAGATGACTCTCCCGGCTTCGTCCTCCAGGTCCCTGGCGTGGCAACGAGACCGGAAGAGTCATCGTGGCTAGCGAGGTCAAGCTCCCGCGGCTTGGGCAGGGGATGGAGTCGGGGACGATCGTCAAGTGGCTGAAGAGCGAGGGCGACTCGGTGGAGAAGGGCGAGCCGCTCTACGAGCTCGACACCGACAAAGTGACGCAGGAGGTCGAAGCGGACTTCTCGGGCGTGCTCTTGAAGATCGCGGTCCCGGAGGGCGAGGTTCCGGTCGGCCGGACGATCGCCGTCATCGGCGAGCAGGGCGAGGACGTGCCCGAGGTCGCTGGTGAGCCCGAGGCGAAGGAGGAGGAGGTGGAGGAGGCCCCGCGGGAGGCGCCTACCCCGCAACAGGAGGACGGCCGCCCCGCCGAGCCCGTGACGGCCGGCGGCCGGGTGAAGGCGTCGCCGCTCGCGCGGCGGATCGCACGGGAGCGCGGGGTCGACCTCGCCTCGCTCTCCGGAACCGGGCCGGAAGGGCGAATCGTCGCCGAAGACGTCGAGCGGGGGGTCGCGGCGCCCGCGGCAGCGCCTGCCGCGCCCGTGCCGGCAGGCGAGGTCGAGCGGCGCGAGCTGACCAGCGTCCGCAAGACGATCGCGAGGCGCCTGACCGAGGCGTGGCAGATCCCGGTCTTCCAGCTCCAGGCCTCGGCGGACATGACCCGCGTGAACGGCCTCCTCGAGCGGCTGCGCTCCGACGACGGTCCGCGCCACACGGTCACGGACGTCCTGACGAAGGTCTGCGCAACTGCGCTCGTGCGCCACCGCGAGGTGAACGCGCAGTGGACCGACGACGCGATCCTGCTCTTCCCGACGGCGAACGTCGGGATCGCGGTCGCGGCGCCGCAGGGGCTCGTCGTGCCGGTGATCCACGGGGCCGAGCGCTTGGGCCTTGCCGAGATCGCGGCGGCACGCAGCGATGTGGTCGCGCGCGCGCGTGAGGGAAAGCTCCAACGCGCCGACCTCGAGGAGGGGACGTTCACGATCTCCAACCTCGGCATGTACCGGGTCGAGCAGTTCACGGCGGTCCTGAACCCGCCGCAGGCGGCGATCGTCGCAGTGGGGGCGATCGAGGACCGGGTGCTGCCCGAAGGAGTGCGGCCGATGATGACGTTGTCGGCGACGTTCGACCACCGGGCCGTGGACGGGGCTCCCGCCGCCGAGTTCCTCCAGGAAGTGAAGGATCTCTTGGAGGAGCCCGGCTTGATGCTGTGAGAATCTGGTACCACGTGCGCGATCTCGACGCGGCGCGTGCCTTCTACCGCGACATGCTCGGCTTCACGGAGACGTTCGTCGACGAGGACGAGCGCTGGGCGACGCTCGACCGCGAGAGCACGGAGATCGCGCTGACCGAGGGCGAGCCGGAGACGGAGGAGGGCGCGGTGGCGACGATCGACGTCGAGGACGTCAAGGCGGAGCGCGAGCGTCTCGCCGGCGCGCAGGTCGAGGTCGGCACGGTGCTCGAGCTCCACGGCGCGATGCGGCTGCTCGACGTCTACGACCCGGACGGCAACCGGATCCAGATGGCGGAAGAGCTCTCGTGATCCGGCGCGCGGGGCCGCAGGACGTGCCGTTCCTGCGCGACATGCTCCGACACGCGTACTACTGGCGGGCGGCGACCGTGCCCGAGTCGGGCGAGCCGCCGGTGCAGCGGTACGTCGAGCGCTGGGGGCGGCCGGGCGACACGGCGCTGATCGCGATCCACGACTTCCAGCCGGTGGGGGCGGCGTGGTACCGGCTGTTCAAGGCGGACAACCCCGGCTACGGGTTCGTCGACGAGGAGACTCCCGAGCTGTCGATCGCGGTCGTCCCGAGCAAGCGCGGTTCAGGCCTCGGGTCGGAGCTGCTGGACGCGCTGCTCGAGCGCGCGCGGGCGGATGGGTACGCCGCGGTCAGCCTGAGCGTGGAGAAGGACAACCCGGCGGTTGCGCTGTACGAACGGCACGGCTTCGAGCGGGTGAGCGAGGACGACGGCGCGTACACGATGCGGGCCGACCTCCGCGGCTAGCGGTCCTTGCGCCCTGGGGCCACCCCGAACCACCACCCGATATGAGCGTAACCAGAAAAGTGTCACGAGTGTGTGACGGGAAAGGGTCGAAAGCGTCGCAACTCACCCACAGCCGAGTCCGACCCCAGCCACCGCACCGCCGCTAGGATCGCGGCCGGCACCCAAGCGGAGGAGCACTAATGGAATGTGACGTTGCCGTCCTCGGGGGCGGCCCGGGCGGCTACACCGCGGCAATCCGCGCAGCCCAGCTCGGAGCGAAGACCGCCTGCATCGAGAAGGAGCCCGAGCTCGGCGGCACCTGCCTCCGCGTCGGCTGCATCCCGACGAAGGCCTGGGTCCAGACGGCGTTCGCGATCAAGGAAGCCGAGGAGACCTTCGCCAAGCTGGGCGTGCAAACAAGCGCCCCGACCCTCGACCTCGCCACCGCGAACCAGTGGAAGGACGGCGTCGTCAAGCAGATGACCGGCGGCGTCGCGACCCTCTTCAAGGCCAACGGCGTCGAGTGGGTCAAGGGCGCCGGCCGCTTCAAAGACGCGAACACGATCCAGGTGGAGGGCGGCGAGGACGTCACCTTCAAGCAGGCGATCATCGCGACGGGCTCGTACCCGCTCCGACCGCCGATCGACGGCCTCGACTCGCCCCGTTGCGTCGACTCCACCGGCCTCCTCGCGCAAACCGAGGTCCCCAAGCACCTCGTCGTCCTCGGCGGCGGGATCATCGGCTGTGAGTTCGCGAGCATCTTCCGCCGCTTCGGCTCCGAGGTGACGATCATCGAGATGCTCCCGCAGCTGATCCCGCAGGAGGACGCGGACGCCGCGAAGGAGCTCGCGAAGCAGTTCGGCAGGCGCGGCATCACGCTCCATCTCGAGACCACCTGCGACAACGTTGAGGACACCGGCAGCGGCCTGCGCGTCCACCATGGCGGCAACACAACCGAAGCCGACCTGATGCTCGTCGCCACCGGTCGCGGGCCCACCGTCGAGAACCTCGGCCTCGAACAGATCCAAGTCGAGTTCGACAAGCGCAAGGGCATCGCCGCCGACGAGCACCGCCGCACGACGCAGAGCCACATCTACGCCGTCGGCGACTGCGCCGGCTACTGGCAGCTCGCCCACACCGCCTTCCGCGAGGGCGAGGTCGCGGCCGAGAACGCGATGGGCCACGACGCCGTTGTCGACAACCGCGGCGTCCCGCGGCCGATCTACACCGACCCGGAGATCGCAGGCGTCGGGCTGACCGAGGCCGAGGCGCGGGAGCAGTACGGCGACGACGTCGCGGTCGGCGTCTTCCCCTGGGTCGCGAACGCGCGCGCCGTCATGCAGAACGAGACTGTCGGCTGGGTGAAGTCGATTCACGAGACCCGCTACGGCGAGTTGCTCGGCCTGATCATGGTCGGCCCGCACGTGACCGACCTGGTCGAGGCCGGCACCGTCGCGCTCGACGCCGAGGCAACGGTCGAGACGGTCGCGGACGGGATGGCCGCCCACCCGACGCTGAGCGAGGCGATCAAGGAAGCCGGCCTCGTCGCGCTCGGCCGCCCGATCCACATCGGCCCCAGGCGCCAAGCGACCGCGTCTACCGCGTAAACAAGCCAAAACGGAAAACACCCGTATCCGGGAAACGGCCGGTGCCGTTTTGGACAACGTGGAGGCATCCCGCGCGGGCTTGCCGCGCCGCCAGACCGAAGCGCTTCCGAAACTCGAGGCCGTCCCGCTCAAACGGGGCGCCGAGCGCGCCTTCGAGCAGCTCTACCGCAAGCACGCCCGCGACGTCTACCAGTACGCCCTCGCCGTCCTGACCAACTCGGCCGACGCCGAGGACGTCACCCAGCAGACCTTCCTCAACGCGTTCCGCGCCTACCAACGCGGCGAGCGCCCGCATCGCCCGCACAACTGGCTGATCGCAATCGCGCACAACGTCTGCCGCATGCGGTGGCGCCAGGCGAGCCACCGGCCCAAGGAGGTCTGCCTCGACGAGGCACCGGAGCCCGCCGCGGCTCCGACCCAGGACCAGCCGAACATCGCCGAGGTGCTCGGCGCTCTCGCTCGCCTTTCCTTCAACCAGCGCGCTGCGCTCGTGATGCGGGAGCTCGAAGGCCGCAGCTACAAGGAGATCGCCGAGGTGCTCAACCTCTCGGTCGGCGCCGTGGAGGCGCTCCTCTTCCGCGCACGGCGTCATCTCCGGCTCCAGAAGCGCTCGCTCGGCCTGCTCAGCACGGCCCCGCTGCCGGCGTCGATCGGCTCGAACCTCGGCCTCGGTGGAGCGGCGGCGACCGGAGGAAGCGGGGTAGTGGCCGGCGGCGCAGCCTTCGGAACCAACCTCGCGCTGAAGGCGGCCGCGCTCGTCGCGGTCGGCGCGATGACCGCCGGCGTGGGTTACCGCGCGATCCACGGCCAGTCCAGTCCTCAGCAATCCAGCGCGCGCGCCTCTGCCCAGGCTCGGGCAACGCAGCCCCACAAGACGCGGCTCGCATCGCCCACCCGCCACAACAAGCCTACGGCCCGCAAGGCCCGGCACAGCCCGACCCGCCAGCCGCGCCCGACGCTCGCGCCGCCCAGCCACAGCGTCGAGCACATCTCGACCGGCACGACGGTGCCGCTGCCCGCAGCGCCCACGACGACGCCAGTGATCACGACCCCGCCCCTCCCGGTCTTGCTGCCGGCCCTCCCCCCGACACCGCCGGTCCAGCCCCCGAAACTCCCCGTAACACCGCCAAAACTCCCCATTCCGCCTCAAATAACCCCATAGCGGGGTGCAAGAACCGCGGTTTTGCGGCATCTTTCTAGGCGTGACGCCAATTTTGGCTCGCCAGAGCCCGGACCGCACACTCGAGCGCCTGTACAAGAAGCACGCGGGCGACGTCTACCGCTATGCGCTGGTCGTCCTCCGCAACCAGGCCGACGCCGAGGACGTCACCCAAACCACGTTCATGAACGCCCACCGCGCGATCGAGCGCGGCGAGCAGCCCCGCAACCCCCAGAACTGGCTCATCACCATCGCCCACAACGTCTGCCGCCAGCGGTTCCGGCAGTCGCAGCGCCGGCCGGCCGAGGTCGAGCTGAACGAGGAGCTCGCCGAGGCGGTCGTCGAAGAGGACGCGATCAGCGCCGAGGACATCCGGCGCGCCCTCGGCCACCTTGCTTTCAACCAGCGCGCGGCGCTTGTCATGCGCGAGCTCGAAGGACGCTCCTACCAGGAGATCGCCGAGATCCTCGGCCTCTCCGTTAGCGCCGTCGAGACGCTGATCTTCCGAGCCCGCCGAGCCCTCCGCGAGCAGCTCGAGGAAGGAATCAGCTGCCACGAGGCCGAGCTCGCGATCTCGAAGCAGCTCGACGGCCGGCTCCCGCGCAAGGACAAGGGCGCCCTCCGCGCCCACCTGCGCGAGTGCGAGGAGTGCGCGCACTTCGCGCGCAGCCAGCGAGCGCAGCGCGGCGCGATCAAGTCGCTCGCCGCGATCCCGCTCCCCTCCTCGCTCGCCGGGCTCTTCGGCGGCGGCGGAGCGGCGACGACCGGCGGCCTCGCCCTCGGCGGCGGCCTCGGCGTCAAGCTGGCCGCGATCGGCGCGAGCGCGGTCGTTGTGAGCGGCGTCGGCTACGAAGGCGCCCGCCACACGGTCTGGCAGCCGAAGGCGGCGACGCCCGGCACGGCAGCGGCGCATCCGAACCAGTCGGCGATCGTGCACGCCTCCCCCAACGCAGCGTTCAAGCGGGTCGTGGCGAACGACCTGAAGCCGTGGCGGCCCGCTTCGGTCAAGGCGCGCGGAAAGCACAAGGGCCGCCCGTTCGTCGTGAACCCGAAAGCGAAACCGCACCACGAGGTGAGCGCGCTGCCGCCGTCACGCGTGCGCACGCACGACCTCAAGCCGACCCACCCGGCCCATCCGACGAAGCCGGTACACCCGAGCAACGGCCATCACCAGGCCCCGCCGCCCCACAAGCCCAAGAAACCCCCCAAGCACACACCTCCTCCACCTCCGCCGCACGTCAAAGGCAACGGCGGGGGCGGAACGCACGGCAACTCGGCGAAGTAGCTGCTAGAACACCGGGCGTGTCGATCGTCAATCGCCGTAACGCCGTTCTCGGCTGGGGGGTCTGGCAGGTGACCAAGGGCGTCGCCAAGCGCAAGGCAAAGAGCGCGACGCCGACCGTGGAAGGCCGCCGCCCGAACAAGTCGCTGATCGCCGTCGGAATCGCGAGCGCGGTCGGCGCGCTGACCTTCTGGCGCCGCCACCGCAGCACCGCCACCGACTAGACCCGCGCCGCGACGAGCTTTAGCGTACGCAGCGCGTGCGCGTCGAGAGCTCGATCACGTCGATCACCTGGATTCCCTCCGAGGCGATCGAGGGCATGCCCAAGCTCCCGTTCGAGATGGGCATTGCCCACTACGACGACCCGCCGCCCGACCGGATCGTCGATCTCGAGTCGATGCACGAGCACGATCTCTTCCGCGAGGCGAACGAGCTCCGTGCGTGGATCGAAACCGACGACGGCAGGATCACCGGCCACGGCTACTCGGGCCGCGGCCGGGTCGGCGTCACGCGCATGAAGCTGTTCCGTCGCGAGATCGCGTTCCCCGCGGTGCAGTACCCGCTCATCCGTCCCGAGCCCGAGGTCGGCTCCGACTGGGTCAAGTTCACGCAGTCGGCAGGCTGGCACATGGGCCTCCCGGCCCCGCGGCGCGTGAAGGGCAAGCCGTTCTTCAAGATCGCCTCCGCCTCCGCGTGGACGACCCTCGAGCTGATCATCTACGCGGACGGCACCGCGAAGGGCAAGCTCTCCGGCGCGAGCCCGTTCCCGCGCCACTGGATCTACGACGAGAACGGCGAGCTCGTCGAGAAGTCGGGCTCGATCGACTTCGAGCGCTGGTACCGCGAGTCACACGGCGCCAAGACGCCGTGGGGCGAGGAGGACTCGCCGGCGGTGACGACCGCAGTCGAGTCAGAGCTCGAGCGCGAGCTCTCGGCCTCGATCATGGGCGGCGACGCGAAGCTCGACCGGCGCAAGCTCGGCGAGGGGGAGACCCTGACCGAGCAAGGAGCCGAGGGAAACGAGCTCTACTTGCTCCTCGACGGGGTGCTCGCGGTCGAGATCGACGGCGAGCCCGTCGCGGAGGTCGGCCCGGGCGCGCTCCTCGGCGAGCGGGCGCTTCTTGAAGGACGCCGCACAGCGACTCTCCGCGCGACAACTTCGGCGCGAGTCGTCGTCGTCCCCAAGGACGCAATCGAAGAATCGGCTCTCCTGCAGCTATCGGAAACCCACCGCCGCGAGGGCTAGAGGCGTTTCCGCAGAATGACCGCCTGTTTCTCGTATCCGTGCCGCTCGTAGAACTCGATCGCGCCGACGTTGCTCCGGAGGTTCGTGTCCGTCGCGATCAGGTCGGCATTGTTGGCCCGGGCCCAGTCCTCCACCGCCTCTAGGAGCCGACCGCCGATGCCTCGACTGCGGTGCTCCGCCTGCACTGCGAGGTAGTGCAGGTAGGCCCGGCGTCGACCGACATCCAGCTGCGGCTGAACGGAAGCGTCTTCCATCGGCTCCTGAAGCTTCGCGTAGGCATCGCCGACAGCCTCGCCTTCGACTTCGGCTACGAGCCAGAGCGAGTTCGTCTCGAGGGGCGTCTGGAGCACCCTGCGCAACCAAGCAACCTGAGCTTCGGAATCGGGAACGTGGAAGCGATCCGGCTCACGTGCGGCGTACTGCTCTGCCAGGTCCCGGGCCGCGCGGGCAAGACCTTCAGCATCCTCCGGCTTGGGTGGTCGCACGAGAACCTCAATCACCGCGACTCTGGATCATCTTGCGCCGCGCGTCTCACATCAAGCTGGCGAAGAGGGGAGGACCCGGCGGGGCGGCCGCCGGGCCCTCGTGATGCTACGCCGAGACGGTCTCGGCGAGTTCCTTTGACTGCTTCTCGAAGGCCTTCTCGACCTCCTCGAGCGTGTGCTCCTCCTGCTCGAGGTTCTCCTTGAGCAGAGCGACGATGTCGTCCTCGCCCAGCTCGTCGGCCATCGTGATCAGGCCGTCGTAGACCGCGATCTCGTGGTGCTCGACCTCGGCGCAGCCGCTGAGGATGACCTCGTCGTGAAGTTGCGGCGAGGTCTGCTCCAGCAGCTGCTCGCTCTCGGTCTTGAGCCCGTCGATGACGGGGCACGGCTGGCGCTGCGCGTTGATGCCGAGCGCGCTGAACGCCTGCGTCAGGTTCTTGATCTGCCCCCCAGTCTCGTCCCGGTGGTGCGACAGCTGATCCTTGAGCTCGGTCTCGTTCGCCTTGCGCTCGAGGTCCTGCAGCATTCCGACCACCGTCTCCTCCATCATCAGCGCCGCCCCGAGCTTGTGCTGGAAGAGTTGCTTCGGATCTCCGATCTGTTTCATGCGGCCCCCTCGGTTGGGTGCGAGTCAGAGGCGGCTACCCGGTGGTTCCGGTCCCAAACGCGCGTAGGATCGGTGCGACCGCCATCGGAAGGAGGGCTCCATGTACGCACGCGTGATCTCGTTCGCGGACGCGACCGAGGACAAGCGCCAGGCTGCCGAGGAGATGATCCGCGGCACCGTCGTCCCGATGCTGCAGACCTACGACGGCTTCGCCGGCTACCTCGCGCTGTACGACCAGGAGAACCAGCGCGCGCAAGCGATCATCCTCTGGGACAGCAAGGAGACCGCGGAGGCCGCCGAGGAGACGCTCGCCGAGCGCCGCAAGGGCATGGTCGCGCAGGTCGGCATCACGATCGAGTCGGTGGATCTCTACGAGGCGCCGGTCGTCGAGTTCGCGGGCACCCGAGTCTGATCTGAAAAAAGGGGAGCCGGGGGGTTGGCCCGACCGGCTGCGGCGCCCAATCGGACCCTCACACGGGAGAAAGGCACATGTGAGATATCCCCCGGCACCCACCTGAATCGGCAAGTCGGAGGATTTTTTTAGCCCGGTTCCGGCTCCCCCGATCGAGTTAGGTCTCAAAGGCCCTGTTCAAGCGGAATAGGCCTTCCTCCAGCGTTTCCTCTGGGACCGCGAGGCTGATGCGGATGTGGTCGGTGCCACTCGGGCCGAAGCCCTCGCCGGGCGCGACCGCGAGTCGGTGATCGGTGAGGAGCTGCTCGGCGGTGAGGTTGTCTGGGAGTTTCAGCCAGACGTAGAAGGTTCCCTCGCAGGTGATCGGGCCCAGGGCTTCAGCGACTTTGTCTCTGCGTCGTTGGTAGGTGTCGCGCCGCTCGGCAACGGAGTCCTGAGGCCCGGTGAGCGCCGCGATGCACGCCTCCTGAATCGGCCGGAAGATCCCGACCCGGCAGTGATCGTTGAGCAGGTTGATCCGCTCGACGATCTCGGCGTTCCCGAGGACGAACCCGACTCGCCAGCCAGCCATCCCGTAGGACTTGGACATCGAGAACATCTCGACGCCGACGTCCTTGGCCCCCGGTGTGGCGAGGAAGCTCCTGGGCTCGCGCTCGTCGAAGACGAGATCCCCGTAGGCGAAGTCGTGCACGACGGCCGCGCCGGTCGCATGCGCGTACTCGATCGCGTGCTCGAAGGCGCGCTCGGGTGCGGCCACGGCGCAGGGATTGCAGGGGTAGTTGAGGTAGACAGCAGCGACGTCGTCGGTGGGCGCGCGCTCGAAGTCCGGCGCCCAGGCGCGCTCGGGCTCGAGCGGGACGTAGCCGATGTCGGCCCCGGCCAGCGCCGGACCGGAGGGGTAGTCCGGGTAGTAGGGATCCGGCAGCACGAGGGTCTGGCCGTCGTCCGCGAACACGAGCGAGAGCTCGATGATCGCGGTCTTCGTCCCCGGCACGACGGCGATCTCTGTGTTGGGATCAACCTCGACGCCGTAGACGTCGCGGTATCGATCGGCCAGCGTCTCCCGCAGCTCGGGCAGCCCGCGGAACGGCGAGTACCCGTGCACGTCAGGCCGCGCTGCTGAGCCCGAGAGCGCCTCGACGACGTGCGGAGGCGGCCCGGTCTCGGGGTTCCCGCGCCCGAGGTCGATCAGCGGCTCGCCCTCTAGTACCGCGTGCTGTGCCACCCTGGCCAGCAGCACACCGAAGTACTGCCTAGGGAGCCTCTCGAGCCGCGCCGGCCGCGCCTGCATCGCGCGATCGTAGGGCATGACCGCGCAGCTACACTTTCAGCGCCACAGCGAGAAGTAGTCGTTCCCTGGCTCTGCGGCCAGCTCCACGCTCCTACTCCTTGACTGAGCAGCACTGAAGTACGAGGTGAAAGGGGTGCATGTGAGAAGCGAAGGCCGGCCCTACCGGGCTCCTGCCTGCGCCTGATCGCTGTGTCGAAGCGTGACGGGGCGTAGGCCGTGGGCGCGGCCGCAACGGGTTCTCGCTCCCCTCTCCCTCAGCGATCCCGTGCGCCCCGTCTCGAATCGATCAGCGATGATTGGCTCGGAAAGGAGGAGCGATGGCAGATGTGACGCGTCTCCTCGAAGAGGCCGGGGTCGACTTCGACGTGCTCGAGCACGCGCACACAGAGCGCGCGGTTGACGAGGCCGCCGCACTCGGGATCGGGCCCGAGGAGGTGGCGAAAACGCTCGTCTTGGTCGCGCCGGAGAAGAACGTGCGCGCCGTGCTCCCAGCCTCGGAGCGGATCGACCTGCACAAGGTCGCCGCCGTGCTCGGACTCAGCGGCAAGAAGGTGCACCTGGCGAGCGAGGACGACCTCGCGCGCTCGTACCCGGACTTCGAGCTCGGCGCAGTGCCGCCGCTCGGCGGCGGCGAGGATCGGGTAGTCGTCGACGAGCGGCTCGCCGGACGCGACTCGGTGGTGCTCGAGGCCGGCGCGCACGACCGGTCGGTGCGGCTGAAGGCAGCCGACCTCGTGCGCCTGAGCGAGGCGCAGGTGGCCGACATCTGCAAGGAGGAGCCGACGGCGGGCTAGGCCGACGCCTTCGCCTTTGCGCGCGAGCGCCTCTTCCGTTCGATCTGGGCGGAGCCTGCGGAGGGTGCGAGGATGCTCGTGTGGCCGTCCTCCCAACGCACCCGGTAGCGCGGCGGCTGCTCTTGGAGCACCTCCTCGATCACACCTCGCCGCCCGCTCGCGTCCGCTCGCTCCGACTCGATGACAAGGTTGTCCCCGACTTTTCCGATCATGTAGCGAGCGTAGCGCTTATGGCGAGGCGACCGTCTTCCTCATGCACCTCGGTGCCGAGCTTCGCGCAGGCGTCGCGGAAGCGCCGCCGGACCCAGTCCGCCTCTTTGTCGCGTGCCAGGCGCGTGAAGGCGTACTCGAGCTTCAGCGGCACCGCCTCGATCCGGCGCAGGCCGTCCGGTTCGAGCTCGACGAGGAAGAGCAGCCCGAGATCGTTCCGAAGGTCCGCGTCGCGGCGGTAGTCGTCGAGGAAGTCGCCGAGGTCGTAGAGGACCTTGCCCTCGACGCCCTGGAAGACGTGCGCTGAGGTGCCGGCGACGAGCTTTGCGCCCACCTCGCGGAGCTCGCGCGCCGCCGCGCGAACGTACGGGAGCGGCGCGGGCTCCATGTTCGGCCCCCAGTGCGGGCAGACGAGCGCGCCCGGCGCCCGCTCGCGGAGCCATGCGGGGA
>JBKPLR010000019.1:0-22960 GCA_046731695.1 Actinomycetota bacterium | reverse complement strand
TGTCGGAGCCGTCCGGCCCTACTAGGCTCATTCAGGCAGTGGTTGCGCGACCGGGACCGGCCCTGAACGTCGCCGCGGCGCCGGCTTCTTGCCGACGAACGCGAAGCCGCTGAACATCAGCGCGATCCCGAGCAGCTGCCCCGCGTAGACGAGCGAGTACGAGTCGGCCCGGGAGAGGCCGGTCGAGCTCCGGTCCGCGGACGCGAAGAAGGCGATCCTGATCATCGCGGTAATGACGCTCCACTCCTTCAGCGAGGGCGTGGGCGTAGGCGTCTCCTACGGCGGCGGCGCGAAGCTCGGGGTCTTCATCACGATCGCGATCGCGATTCACAACATCCCGGAAGGCCTGGCAATCAGCCTCGTGCTCGTGCCACGCGGGGCCAGCGTGGCCTCTGCCGCCGGCTGGAGCATCTTCTCGAGTCTGCCGCAGCCGCTCGTGGCGTCACTCGCGTACGTCTTCGTGCAGCAGTTCGAACCCTTCCTGCCGGTTGGCTTGGGCTTCGCCGGCGGGGCGATGATCTGGCTCGTCCTCGCCGAGCTGCTCCCTGACGCGCGCCGCGAGCAGGATGCGCGCTCGCTGATCGCCTGGCTCGGCGGCTCGCTCGTCTTGATGTCGGCCCGGCAGGCGGCGCTACTGGCTCACTGATAGCGCAGCGCCTGCGCCGGATAGATCCGCGAGGCGCGGAGCGCCGGGACAAAGGTCGTCGCCAGCGCAACGAGGTAGACCGCGAGGAAGATCACCGCGAGGCTCGCCCAGGGTACGTCGAAGGTCAGGTTCTCCCAGCTCGGCGTGCTCCGCGACTGGTCGATCACGTCGTAGGCGACCACGAGACCGAGCCCGGTTCCGACCACGATCGATGTGAGCGCGACGAACGACGACTCGAGCAGGAAGCTCGCCTGCACCATCCGCTTGCGAAATCCGATCGCCCGCAGTACGCCGATCTGCTGGCGGCGCTCGACCACCGCCCGCGCCGTGATTACACCGAGTGCGGCCACGCCGACGATCAGCCCGAGGCCCATGAACCCCATCACGAGGCGGTTCATCGTCACGTTCGCCGCGACCAGGTCGCCGAGCGTCTCCTTGAGCGAGTCGGCCTGCATCCCGTTCGCGAGGAACGCGGATTCGAGCTTCTGCGCGGTCGCCTTCGGGTCGACTCCAGGCCGAAGCGCGAAGACGTGGATCGTCGGGAGGACGCGGTCGCCGAAGGCGCGCTCGAGCGAGCGCTGTGACGTCCAGATGCCGCTCATGAACAGCGGAGCGGTGTCGGAGAGCACCCCGATCACCGTCAGCGTTACGCGCTTTCCGGTCTGCTGGTCGCGCACGGACACGCGGACCGGCTCGAACCCCTGATCCTCGAGATAGAAGCCGTGGAGGCGGAACTTCGGCGGCGGCGCGAAGTTCCAGTTCGCCTTGCGCGGGACGACGAGCTGGTCGACGACCGCGAGGTCCGGCCGGTCGCGCAGAGCCCTCCAGACCGCCTTCGCCGAGGGGTAACCCCGCGCGCGGGTGGCGAGCTTGTACGTCGTGTGCGAGAGGAACGCGGCGTCGGCGCCGTTGACAGTGTAGGACTCCTCCTTGCCGGGAGCGCCCAGCTGGCGAGCCTTCACCGGTAGCGTCGACTCGCTCGAGACGACTCTGAAATCGGAGCGGTGGAGGGACGGCGTCCGCGCGATGGCCGTGTTCATGTTCACGATCGGCTGGGCGGGGGAGCTCGTCGCGCGGACGTCGAAGCCACCGCCGAAGACGCCGAGGTCGTTGAAGGCGTTCGTGAACGCCCCTGAGGTGGTCGCCCCGACGACGAGCGTGAACACAACAAGCGTGAACATCGCGAGCGTCACACCGGTGCGGAAGAGGCTCCTGAGCGGATAGGCCACCGAGATCCGCACGATCGGCGCGAGGCTCTTCACCCGTCCGGCGGTGGTGCTGAGTGCGCCGAGCAGGACGTCGGCGTTGTACATGATCGTCCACGACGCCCCGATCACGATCATCAGCCCGCCGAGGATGAAGATCCCGAAGTTGACCTTCAGCTCGCCCAGGATCCAGCGGCTGATGGGCAGCGCGAACCAGCAGACGAGCGCCAGGCCGGCGGCGGTGTGCACGGCGCGGTCCGGAACGCCCAGCGCGCGCAGCAGCGGCACAGCGCTGAGAACCACCACCGACACGCCGAGGCCGAGCGTGACCGCGTCACGCGATCCGACTCCGCCGGCGATGAGCGCGATGCCCACGAGCAGCCCGGCGAGGCCGAGGATCCAGCGGCGCTTCCGGCTGCGCGCTTTCGGGGGCTCTGGCAGGTTGCGGATCGCGGCAGCGATGCTCATGCGGCTGACGCGCCAGGCCGAGAACGCCACCACGGCCAGCGTGAGGAGCACGCCGATCGCGTAGCCGAGCGCCAGCGTTGTCGGCTTCACCGAGTACGCGATGTGGAAGTCGCCCGCGACGGCGAAGGCGCTCGCCATCGCGACCACCATCCCGTACGCGACGCCCACGCCGAGCAACACGCCAACCGCGCCCGCGATCAGGTCGTAGGCGAGCCCCTCGTAGAGGAACATCTGCACGAGGTGCCCGCGGCGTGTCCCCACCGCTCTGGCGATTCCGAGTTCCCCGCGCCGCTCGGCGGCGAGCATCACGAAGATCAGGAAGATGAGCAGGATCCCGGCGGCGATCGAGAACGAGCCGAACGTGGTGAAGAATGACATGAAGGCCGCGCCGCCGGCGTCTGCCTCCTTGAGCGCGTCCTGCTTGGTGTTGTCGGCCTCGAGGCCGAGCGCTGCGACCTTCGGCTGCAGGAGCCACATGACCTGGTCACTCGCCCCGACGCCTCCGGTGTTGGCCACGAAGAGCGCCTTGACGCGGCCCTCCTGGCCGAGAAAGTCCTGGGCGTCCCGCAGCGGCAGCAGCAGGCCGGCGCCGTCGGTCCCGCCGCCGGCGTAGTGGACGATCGCCTTGACCCGCATCACCCGGACGGAGCTCCCGGAGAGCACGCGGAGGACGTCGCCCGGCTGCGCGTCGAGCTTGTCCGCTGCGTCGGTGTTGAGGTAGATCTCCCCGGACCCGAGGTCCGCCAGCGAGACGACGCGGCCTCCGGCCCGGATCTTGCCGAACGGGCCCAGCCGGGCCGGGTCGCCGCCGAAGAGCGTCACGCGCGGCTCGGTCAGCCGGCTCGACGTGTCGTGAACTGCGACCGGCTCGACGATCACCGGCGCGATGCCCGCGATCAGGCCAGAGTCGCGCGTCTGACGGTCGAGCACCTCGGCGTAGCGCTGCGGAAAGTACTGCTCCCCCGTCGCGCCGCCGCCGGCCGCCTGGCTCGCGAGCGCGGCTTCGATCCCCTTCGCGGCGACGACCTCGTCCGTCGGCCCGAGGGCCGCGGTCGCCGAGGACCTGATCGTGTGGCTCATCGTGTCCCCGGTTGCCAGCGCCGCCGAGATGATCGCCGTGCCGAGCATGAGGCCAGTGACGATCAGCGCGGTTCGGCCGCGGCGCCGGCGCAGGTTGCGGACGCCGAGCCGGAAGAAGACGCGGTTCCGCAAGGCCATCAAGGCGACGCCGCAAAGGGCGAAGGCGAGCAACAAAGTCAGGACGACGACCAGGCCGTCGACCGGGATGCCCAGGATCTTGGTCACGCCGGGCCTCTCAGCCGGCCGCCGGAGCCGCCGTCTCCGCGACGACCACTTCGTAGGTTTCGCGCCCGGGCGGCGCCTTGAAGACGGTCACGAACTTTCTGACCTGCTCGAGGTAGAAGCCGCTCTCGACACCTGCGTCTGCGGCCTCTTCGTCCGTCCAGAGCGTGAGCGCGAGCACCTTGCCCTCGGCCGAGAGCAGCACGTAGGCGCCCTCGAAGCCCTCCTGCTCGCGCAGCGCCGGAAGCACTGACTCCTGGAACACGACCACCGCATCGCCGACCGACGTGCGAACGGGATCAACCTCGGCCATCGTCGTGCGCGCAATCATCCTCATCTCACCTCCAAGTGTTCTTCGCCCACGATCTCGCCGTCGACCATGCGGACGATGCGGTCGGTGGCGCGGCCGACGCCGATGTCGTGGGTCACGATCAGGAACGTCAGCCCGCGCTCGCGGTTCAGCCGGCGCATCAGCTCGACGATCTCCTCGGCGTTCTCGCTGTCGAGATCGCCCGTCGGCTCGTCGGCCCAGACGATGGCCGGGTCGTTGACGAGCGCCCGGGCGATCGTGACGCGCTGCCGCTGGCCACCGGACAGCTCGTCCGGCACGTGCAGCGCCCGCTCGCCCAGCCCGACGAGCTCGAGGGCGTCGAGCGCCTGCCGCCGCGCGGTCCTCGCCGGCACGCGCGACACGAGCAACGGCAGCTCGACGTTCTCGACCGCCGTCAGCACGGGCATCAGGTTGTAGAACTGGAAGATGAACCCCATCCGGCGGGCGCGGTAGTCCGTCCGCTGCTCGTCCGACATGGAGCTCAGGGCGACGCCTTCGATGAACACGTCGCCGCCGTCGATCTGGTCGAGGCCGGAGAGGCAGTTCAGCAGTGTCGTCTTGCCCGAGCCGCTGGGGCCCATGATCGCGACCATCTCGCCGTGCGGAACCACGAGGTCGACGCCGCGAAGGGCTTCGACGCGGACCTTTCCGGTCTCGTACACCTTGTCCACCGCGCGGGCCTCGAGGATCGCGCTTGCGGGAACCTGGAGAACCTCGGTCGCCGCCGGCCTCGACTCCACCCGAACAGCCATCGCGCCTCCTTTCCTTCAGGTTGCGTCGATCGTCGCCTCGCGCGCGCTTGAACACATCGGGACCTCCACCGATTCGTCTCTCCGTAGTTCTCCGCGCCTGCTTTCGGCGTCGGGCCCGATGCCGACGGGCCCGGACACGCGGACGATGCAGGCGGTCAAGCAAGGAGGCTCCGATGAACAGGATCTTGATCGCGACCGACGGGTCGGACTCGGCCCGCGAGGCCGTCACGTTCGGGCTCGATCTCGCCGCCGAGCAGCACGCGAACGTCGTCTTCGTCCACGTGGCGCCGATGACCGACGTGCTCCCGACGGGCGGGTTCGGGATGACCGCGGCCATCCCGCACGAGCTGACCCACGAGGACAGCCGCTGCCTCGACGAGGCGGAGGCCCTCGCGTCGGAGTACGACGTGGCGTCCAACACGCGCCTCCTCAGGGGCGACGTCGTGAAGGAGATCGTCGACTACGCGGACCTGCTCGGCGCCGACCTGGTCGTCGTCGGAACGCGAGGCCACGGAACGCTCACCGGCGCATTGCTCGGCAGCGTCTCCCGCGGTCTCCTGAAGAAGGCCAACCGGCCCGTGTTGATCGTCCGCGGCGCCCGTGTGGCGGAGCCGGCAGAGGCCGCCGCATAGAAAGGAGAAGCCATGAAAGCCCTCGTCTACCACGGTCCCGGGCAGCGGTCCTGGGACGAGGTTCCCGAGCCGAAGATCGAGGAGCCGACCGACGTGGTCGTGAAGATCGACTCGGCCACGATCTGCGGCACCGACCTGCACATCCTCAAGGGCGACGTGCCGGAGGTGACGCCGGGAACGATTCTCGGCCACGAGGCCGTCGGCACGGTGATCGAGACCGGAGACGCGGTCACGACCCTCGAGCCCGGCGACCGCGTGCTGATCTCGTGCATCACCTCGTGTGGGCGCTGCCGGTTCTGCAAGGAGGGCCGCTACGGCCTCTGCACCGGCGGCGGCGGCTGGATCTTCGGGCACCTGATCGACGGGCTCCAAGCCGAGTACGCCCGGGTGCCGTTCGCGGACACGTCCGTCTACAAGGTCCCTCAGGGGCTGACCGACGAGCAGGTGCTTTTCCTGGCGGACATCCTCCCCACGTCGTTCGAGGTGGGCGTGCTCGCCGGCGGCGTGGAGCCGGGCGACACGGTCGCGATCGTCGGCGTCGGCCCAATCGGGCTCGCCGCGATCCTGACCGCGAAGCTCTTCACGCCGGGACGGATCGTCGCGATCGACCCGGAGGCTTCGCGCCTGGACAAGGCACTCGAGCTCGGAGCCGACGTCGCGATCGACAACAGTAGGGACGACGCCGTCGAGCGTGTTATGGAGCTGACCGACGGCCTCGGCGCCGATGTCGCGATCGAGGCGGTCGGAATCCCCGAAACCTTCGAGCTCTGCGCCGACCTCATCCGCCCGGGCGGGCGGGTCGCGAACGTCGGCGTCCACGGCCATCCGGCGACGCTGCATCTCGAGCGGCTCTGGATCCGGGACGTCACGATCACGACCGGGCTCGTGGACACGTTCACGACGCCGAAGCTGCTCAAGCTGATCGCCGAGGACAGGCTGGACGCGACGCCGTTCGCGACGCATCATTTCCCACTCGAGGAGACGATGTTCGCGTATGACACCTTCGCCGACGCAGCCGGGACGCACGCCCTCAAGGTCGTGCTCGAGGCCGCTCCGGTAGCGGCTGAGCCCGCGAAGCGAGAGGAGGCGCTTGCCGGTAGCACGAGTTGAGCACGAGTCGGCCGCCGCGGTCGACGTCATCCTCCGCGACGGCTCGACGCTGAGGCTGAGGGCGCCCACGGAAGACGACGCGGGCGCCCTCGTCGCGTTCTTCTCTGCGCTTTCTGAGCGCAGCCTGTACCTGCGGTTCCACGGCGTCCGGCGGATCGACCGCGCGCTCGTCGAGCACTTCGTCGACCCGGACTGGCGGGAGCGAGGCGTCCTCGTCGGCGAGCTGGGCGGGCGCATCGTCGCCGTCGCCGAGTACATGCAGCTCCGCGACGAGAGCTCGGCCGAGGTCGCCTTCACGGTCGCCGACGAGTTCCAGGGCCGCGGAATCGGCACTCGGATGCTCGAACAGCTCGCGACCAGGGCCCCGGCTGCCGGCATTGAGTCCTTCGTCGCGGAGGTGCTTGCGGAGAACCGGCGGATGCTGTCGGTCTTCCAAAGCGCCGGCTTCGAGATCGCGCGCGAGCTCGAGGGAGGCGAGGTCGAGGTTCGCTTCCCGATCACGGCGACGGAGACCTTCCGGGCGCGCGTGGACAAGCGCGACCACCTGGCGGTCACCGCGTCGCTGAGACCATTCTTCGCGCCGCGCTCGCTCGTTGTGGTCGGCGCCTCTCGCCGGCGCGGCTCGATCGGGGGCGAGCTGTTCCGCAATGTCCTCGCCGCCGACTTCGAGGGCGCCGCCTACCCCGTCAACCGCGACGGCGATCCGGTCGGAGGTGTGAAGGCGTTCCGCTCGGTCGAGGAGCTGCCCGAGCCGATCGACCTGGCCGTGATCTGCCTTCCCGCCGAGCACGTGGTCGGCGCCGCCGACGAAGCGCTTTCCAGCGGAATCAAGGCGATCTGCGTCATCTCGTCCGGCTTCGCGGAAGTCGGCGGCGAAGGAATCGAGCGGCAGGAACGGCTACTCGAGCTCGTGCGCGCCCACGGCGGCCGGCTCGTCGGCCCGAACTGCCTTGGGATCGCGATTCCGCCGCTCGGATTGAACGCGACCTTCGGGCCGCGGCCGCTCCCGCCGGGCCCGATCGCCTTCTCGTCCCAGAGCGGCGCGCTCGGCCTTGCACTGCTCGAGAAGGCGGCGGAGCGGCGGCTCGGCTTCTCGGCCTTCGTCTCGGTCGGGAACAAGGCGGACGTCTCGTCGAACGACCTGATCGAGTGGTGGGAAGATGACGAGAACAGCGAGCTCGTCCTGCTGTACCTGGAGTCGTTCGGCAATCCGGCCAAGTTCAGCCGGCTCGCCCGCCGGGTCGCACGCCGCAAGCCGATCCTCGCGCTGAAGTCTGGAACGACGAGGGCGGGCGCCAAGGCGGCGAGCTCCCACACCGCGGCCCTTGCCGGGTCCGATGCAGCCGTGGACGCGCTGTTCCACCAGGCAGGTGTGCTCCGCGCCGGGACGCTCGAAGAGCTGGTGGACGCTGCGTCGCTCCTTGCTACGCAGCCCCTGCCCGCCGGGAGGCGGGTGGGCGTCCTCACCAACGCGGGTGGGCTCGGGATCCTCTGCGCCGACGCGTGTGAAGCAGCAGGACTCGAGCTTCCGGAGCTGAGCGAGGAGACCAAAGCGGCGCTACGCGAGCACATGCCCGCAGAGGCCAGCGTCGCGAATCCCGTGGACATGCTCGGCTCGGCCACAGCGTCCTCCTACGTCGAATCGATCCCGCCCCTCCTCGCCGACAAGCGCCTCGATGCGCTCATCGTCCTCTTCGTCCCCCCGGTTGTGGCGAGCGCGGATGTCGTCGCCGAAGCGATTGGGGACACCGTCCGCCGCCTCGAGCCGGCGAAGCCCGTTCTCGCCGTGGTGATCAGCTCCGACGGCACGCCGTCCGTCTTGCTCGAGCAAGACTCGCCCGTTGCGACCTTCGCATACCCGGAGTCGGCCGCCCGGGCGCTGGGACTGACCGCTTCGCGGTCGGATTGGCTGCGGCAGCCGGCGGGGAGCGTGGCCGAGCTCGATGGCGTCGACCGCGCGGCGGCCAGGCGGATCATCGAGGCGGGCGAGGGCTGGCTCGCGCCCGAGCGGGCCCGCGCGCTGCTCGAGGCCTACGGCATCCCCGTCGTCCCTGAGCGGCTCGCGGAGAGCGTCGACGAAGCCGCCGCCGCGGCTCGGGGGCTCGGGTATCCGGTCGTGGTCAAGACCGCGGCGGCCGGCGCCCACAAAACCGAGCAGGGGGGCGTCGCGCTCGACCTTCGCGACGAGGAGCAGGTACGGGCAGCGGCCGAGCGCATCGGCGCGCCGGTCCTGGTGCAGCGGTACGTGAGCGGCGGCGCCGAGCTCCTGGCGGGCATCGTCCAGGATCCGGTCTTCGGCCCGCTGGTGGCATTCGGCCCCGGCGGCGTGTTCGCGGAGCTGATCGGAGATGCGGGCTTCCGGCTGGCGCCGCTCAGCGACGTGGATGCCGAGGAGCTCGTGCTCGGAGGCAAGGCAGGGCGGCTTGTACGGGGCTTCCGCGGAGCGCCTCCCGCCGACGAGGCGGCGCTGATCGACCTCGTGCACCGGCTTTCCGCACTGGCTTCGGACCTTCCCGAGGTGGCAGAGCTCGACCTGAACCCGGTTGTGGCGCTCCCCGATGGATGCGTGGCCGTCGACGCCCGCGTCCGCGCCCAAGCCGTGGAGGCTCGCCGGACACGAAAGACTTGGTAGCCGGGTGCACCCGATGATCGACATCACTGAGGCAAAGGAACGGCTTGCCGCGGGAACGGGCGGCTATGAGATCGTGCATCAGTCGCCTGGGCTCGAGCTCGGCGTCTACGTGCTCGTCGCGCCGGAGCCCGACCGCCAGCAGCCGCACCAGGACGACGAGGTGTACGTCGTACTCGAGGGAAGCGGCGTCCTCGAAGTCGAAGGCGAGCAGGTCGAGCTCCGGGAAGGCCACGCGGTCTTCGTCCCGGCAGGCGCCGACCACCGTTTCGTCGGCTACGAGCGGCTCAGCGTGCTGGTGATCTTCGAGCGGCCTCGGGAGCCGCGGTGCGAAGACGCTTCGTACCTACCGACGCCCGGCCCCGGCGACAGCGACGGCGGCGACATCTACTGAACCGGATCCTTGTCGCGACGGATGGGTCGGAGTCCGCCCGGCGGGCCGAAGCGGCCGCGCGGAAGCTCGCGGCCGACAGCGGCAAGGAGCTCGTCTTCGTCACCGTCTGGCGGGAACCGCGGGCGATGCTCGGCGTTCCGGTTCGATCTGCGATCGAGGTCGCACGCAACTGGGCCGAGGACACGCTCGCCGACGCGCGGCGCGAGGCAGAAGCAGCGGGTCTTCGCACAACAGCGGTCAGCAGGCGCGGCCGGCCGGCCGAAGAGATCTGCGCCGTGGCCCGCGAGCTCGACGCCGAGATGATCGTCCTGGGTCACAGCGCGGGCGCCGTGGAAGCCGCATTTCTCGGAAGCGTGGCGCGGGAAGTGCTCGAGGAAGCGGCGTGTCCTGTCCTCGTGGTGCCCGAGTGATTGTCGACCCGGTTGCGTTTCGCTCGGACCGCCTGCCGACCGAGCATTTCGACGCCCGCTTCTCGGAGGACAACCTTCGCTTCTGGGTTCCGCTGCTGGTCGAGGCCGCTCGAATTACGCCCGGCCTCGAGGTGCTCGACGTCGGCTGTGGGACCGGCGGGTTCGCCCGCGAGATCGCGAGGGTTGCCGGGGCGCGGGTGACCGGGTGCGACCGCTCGAAGCGGTTCCTCGAATACGCACGCGGGCAAGGCGACGGCGTGCGCTGGGTGCAGGCCGACGCCGAGCGCCTTCCGTTCGATGCCGCTTTCTTCGACCGGGTGGTGCTCTCGCTGGTGCTGCACCAGCTCGCGGAGCCCGCCCGAGCCGTCGCCGAGGCCTTCCGCGTGCTTCGACCGGGCGGGCTCGTCCTCGTGCGGACGATCGCACCGGAGGACGTCGCCGACCGGGTACCCGAGAAGTACCTCCCGGCGATGGCCGCGGCCGATGTAGCCCGGCTGCCGCGGATCCAAACGATCGTCGACTGGCTCGAGGAGGCCGGGTTCGACGACGTCGAGGTCGAGCGCCACATGCGGGACAAGCGCCTCGACCCGGACGAGCAGGAACAGGAGCTGCGAACCGAGGCGCGCTATCGATACCCGTTCCTCACCGACGAGGAGATCGAGGCAGCCGTCGAGCAGATGCGCTGCGACGCGAAGGCCGCCGGCGCGTGGATCGACCCGAGGCCGACGTACATCGTCGTCGCCGCGAAGCCTTGACGCCCGAGGCGCCCCTGCGAATGACCAAGTTCGGCTACATGCCGGACGGCGAGGGCTGGTTCGTCGTCAGCACCCGCGAGATCCGCTGGCGGGAGTGGGAGCGGCTCGGCGTCTACTGCGACTTCGAAGGCAAGCGGCCGTTTCCGCACCTCGGGATCAACATCAGCGTGCTCGAGCCCGGGGAGAGCCTCGGCCGGTACCACCGCGAGAACGCGCAGGAGGGCTTCCTCGTGTTGGCCGGCCGGTGCACGCTGATCGTCGAAGACGAGGAGCGCGACTTGGGCGCATGGGACTTTTTCCATTCACCGCCGGGGACCGCGCACATGATCGTCGGCGCCGGCTCAGAGCCGTCGGTGGTGCTGGCCGTCGGCGCGCGAGGCCTCGCACGCAAGGGCCTGGTCTACCCGGTCTCGGAGGTCGCGGCGAAGCACGGCGTCTCGGTGGCCCAGGAGACGAAGAAGCCCGGCGAGGCGTATGCGGATCTGGAGCGCCCGACGCGAGTTGCATACCAGGGGTGGCTGCCGGAGCTCTAGGAGCGAAGGAAGCGTCGGGCCGGGAACCTCCTCCCAGGGCCCTCCGAACTCCCAGCCGAGCGAGGTCCCGATCGCCTCGAGGATCCTCGGATAGGCCTCGGCGCGTCAATCACCCGGTTAGGGGGATGGAACGGCGCTCCGCCGCCGCGACAGTGCCGGGAAAGAACGCCCCGCCGACGACGCGGGCGGACAGCCTCTGGGGAGCGCCGGCCGAGGAGCGGCGCCGGCGCTTCCCGGGGCGAAGGGAGTGAAGCCGGGATGGCACAGCTCGCGGACGCACCCGCGCTCGGGGCGACGACGTGAGGTTCGATCTCCGCGGCGTCCTCGAGGGCGAGGCCGAAAAGGCGATCGACGGACTGCTCGCAGGGCCGCTGCCCGAGGCGGTCGGGCGGTCGCTCGTCGAGCACGGCGTGCTCGAGCGGGTCGCCAAGGGAATGCTCGAAGCCGACGCCCGGGACGGTGCCGCAGCCGGGCCGGCCGCGGAGCGACTCGTCGCGAGCGTCGTTCAAAGCGGGGCCGTCAGGCGGGCGCTCACCGATGTGCTCTCGGCCCCGGAGATCCGTACGGCGATGGCCGGCCAGGCGACCGGGTTTGCGGACGAGCTCGCCGCTGCCGTCCGGAGCCGGATGCGGGTGCTCGACGCTCGACTGCAGTCGAAAGGCCAGCCCGGTTACGGAGGGTTCGCCACGAGAGGTTTCGCCCTCGTGATCGACGCGGCGCTGGCGGAGCTCGCATTTCTGGTTGTCGGCGCGTCGATCGCGCTCGTGCTCGCCCTTGCCGGCGGGTTGGGCTCGGACTGGGTCGACGCAACGCTCGCGGGGAGCGGCTGGTTCGTTGCGGTGGCGGCCTACTTCGTGCTGTTCTGGAGCGGAACCGGCCAGACGCCCGGCATGCGGATCATGCGCGTGCGCGTGATCACTGCTTCGGGAACGCCCCCGTCCGTCCCTCGGTCGCTCGTGCGCTTCGTCGGCCTGATCCTCGCGATCATCCCGCTGTTCGCGGGCTTCGTACCGGCGCTCTTCGACGCGCGCCGCCGGGCGCTCCAGGACCTCCTTGCGGGAACCGTGGTCATCGACGCGAAGGATCGGGCGTAGGGCGATGTGCCGCTGGCTCGCATACTCAGGCTCGCCGGTCCTGATCGAGGAGCTCCTCTACAAACCGGCCCACTCGCTCATCGACCAGAGCCTCCACTCGCGGCTCGGAGTCGAGACCACGAACGGGGACGGCTTCGGCGTCGGCTGGTATGCGCACACCGGAGCGCCGGCCGTCTTCCGCAGCATCGAGCCGGCCTGGAACGACCGCAACCTCCGGGAGCTCGCCGGTCACGTCTCGTCGCCGGTCGTCTTCGCCCACATCCGCGCGGCGACCGGCACGCCCGTACAGCAGACGAACTGCCACCCATTTCGTCACGGCCGCTGGCTGTGGATGCACAATGGCGCGATCGCTGACTTCGGCCGCGTGAAACGGGATCTCGTGTTCGCCGTCGATCCGGATCTCTATCCGCACATCGAGGGCTCCACCGACTCCGAGACGCTGTTCTACCTCGCGCTGACGCTCGGGCTCGAAGACGACGCGCCCGGCGCGGTCGCGCGTGCGGTCGGCTTCGTCGAGGCCACGGGCCAGGCGCACGGCGTCGTGCACCCAATCCAGATGACGATCGCGACGACGGACGGCGAGAAGCTGTGGGCCTTCCGTTACTCGAGCCAGCACGAATCGCGGTCGCTGTTCTTCAGCACCGCGCTCGAGACGCTCCGGGAGATCTATCCCGAGAATCCGATCTTCCAGGACTTGGACGTAGAGTCACGGCTCGTGGTCTCCGAGCCCCTCGGCGACCTGCCGGGAGCGTGGAACGAGGTTCCCGAATCCAGCTACGGCGTCGTGCAGCCCGGCAAGGACGAGTTGCATGAGTTCGCACCTGTCGCGCCGGACGCCGCGAAGCTCTAGCTCAGCTCTCTCTTGTTGATCCCGAGGACGACCATGTCGTTCTCGAACTTCGAGATCGCCTCGGCCGGAATCGCAAGCTCGCGCTTCCACCAGAGGTGGCCGCGCTGGAGCAGGAGGTGCGTGATCCGCGTTCCGGCGTCGACGACGACGCCGTCCACGCTCCCGATGTGGTGACGGTCCGCGGAGTAGATGGCGCTCGCGTGGCGGAGCTCGACCTCGCCCTTCGGAACGCGGTCGTACGTGATTGCGATGTCGCTTCCGAGGTCGGTCCCGAACTCGCCGAACGCCGACGGCGCGTACTGCGGGACCGGCTGCATGTCTTCGACGCCAACATCCCACTTGGAGTCGTCCTCGAGCCGCTCGCCGGCACGCAGGAATGCGTGCGCGCGCACCGGCTCGAACTCCCGGAGCATCTCCGCCGTACAGCTCAGCGAGATCTCGCCCCCTTCCCCGTCCTGCGCCAGCTGGATGGGGACGAGTCGCGCGTCGTCGCCCTCGTCATGGGGCTGGACGACAAGGTGCGTGACGGAGTTGGAGGCCGCGTCGATGACGACGTCGGCCAACTCGCGAGAAGCCTCGTCCGCGCAGCGCACGCGCTTCCCGAGCTCGAGCCTCATCCGCTCAGACGGTGGGCTCTTCGCCGGAGTACGTCTTCCCGTGCGTGTGGTCCCAGATCCAGGCGAACAGGAGCATGATCGCGCTCAAGAAGATCAGCGTTCCCATGAAACCCCATGCGTACCAGGCGGCGCCGATGATCGCGAAGAGGATCATCCCGCCGATGCCGACCGCGAGGGACACGCCGATCACCCACAGCCAGAACTTTCCGCCCATTCTCAGCTCCTTTCGTATTCGCCGCCAGCTTTGTGCGGGCCGAGGCGGGTGGCATCGTCCTGAACGGGTGAAACGACGGCAGGCCGGGGATGCCGGCGCCAGGTGAACGCTGCCCCAAGCCCCAGGAGCAGCGTCGGAACCGTGGTCAGGAACCGGAAGACGAGGACCGCCGCCACGACCTCGGCGTTCTGGCCGCCGAAGCCGACGAGCGTCCCCGTGAGCGCGAGCTCGACGACGCCGAGCCCGCCCGGCGTAATCGGGATCGAGCCGACGATGCGAACGAGGGCCCACGCGGCGAAGGCCTCGACGAGGCTTACGTCCGAGGCTGAGACGTCCATCGCACGCAACGAGACGACCAGCACGCCGAAGACGGTCAGGGTGCCGACGAACTGCGCCAGTGTCAGCCAGTGCCAGCGACGCTCGAGGAAATCGCCCGCCTCGGCACGGAACCGCTCGAAGCTCGCGCCGCTCCACTTCACGGGCCCTCGGTAGATCTTGCCGAGCGCCCAGTTGGCGATCCGGGCCGCCAGGTCACCCATGCCCTCGGCGAGCCGCCGGCTGACGAGGACGACGATGAACCCCGCAATGACGACTCCGAGAATCGCGGCGCCGATGAAGGCCGCGGTGGCGAGCGCGGCGCTGTACTCGCCCGAGACGGAGAGCAGGAACACTGCCAGGATCGGGAAGAAGAGGTTGAGGAACTGGTTCCAGAGGCCGGTCAACGTCACCGCCCGCGTGATGTCACCCATCGGAAAGCCCCAGCCGCGAAGAACGCCGAAGGAGCCGGCGATTCCCGCCGCGATCCCGCCCGGGACGACGATCGAGAGCGCCGTCGAGGCCTGCGTCACCGTTAGCGCCTGGACGAAGGAGAGGCCGGGCATCGCGACCATCCACGGCGGGGCGAAGGTCAGCAGGTTGATCAACGTTGCTACGAGGAGCGCGGCGATCCACTCCCACGAGAGGCCTTGGACGACGTCCCAGACATCGCGGTAGTTGGCAATCGTCGGCAGGAAGTAGACGAAGGTCGCAACGACGATTCCGAGGGCGACCGCGCCGAGCAGCCCACGCTTGAGCCACGGTTTCTTCAGCACGCGGGCACCTCGAACCGCTCGCCGGGAGCGAGGATGCGGACCTCGACGTGCGGCGCCAGCTCCGCAGCATGGCGCGCGAACTGCTCAGCCGGTTCGCGAAGCGCCGCCGGGTCGCTGGTCATCCCGAGCCGCCTGTATGTCCCCCAGTGGATCGGGATCGCCACGCGGGGCTCGAGCAGCCGCAGAGCCTCGGCCGCCCGCCGCGCGTCGAGGTGCCCGGGCCCGAGCCGCGGGCCCCAACCCCCAACCGGGAGCAGGGCGACGTCGAGGCCCGGCGCGAGCTCGCGCATGGCTGGGAAGAGGTCCGTGTCGCCGGCGAAGTAGAGCCGTGCCGAGCCGCGGATCAGAAAGCCCAGCGACGGAATCTCCGCGGAAAACGGCAAGCGGCGTGCCGGGTGCTCGGCGTGCGTCCCGCGAACCGTCAGCGGACCGATAGTGACCTCCTCGCCTTCGCCGAGCTCGACGACGTCCTCAAGGGCGCGCCGCTCGAGCAAGCGCCGCGCGCCGCGCGGCACGACGACCTGCCGCGAGGCGACGAGCCCGAGCGAGCGCATGTCGAGGTGATCGTGGTGCACGTGAGAGACGAGGACCGCATCCACCTCACCAGTGATCGGTTGCGGCGCCGCGCCCACCCGCCGCAGCGGGCCGAGCCACGACCGAAGCACCGGGTCGGTGAGGATGCGAACGCCGTCTGCTTCTACGAGAACGGTGCTGTGCCCGATCCAGGCGACGCTCAGCCGCTGGTCAGCGTCTTGCACGCCTCCGATTCGCTGAAGGCCTTCTTCCACGTGTCCTTGTCCCCTAGGCCCTGAAGCTTGTCGCCCGCGGCAGACAGGTCGTTGCCCATAGCAGCGAGCGTCGTGCCGATCGTCTGGACCGCGGTCACGACGTCCTGGCGGCTGGAGACATCGGAAGCAGCGTCCTTGATCTTGTCGGCGCTGTCCCTCAGGTTCTTCGAGAGCTCCTTGATCGCCTCCTGCGCCTCCTCGGACGCGCGCCCCGGCGGCTTTCCGAGCCCATCTAGGTCGTCGGCGAGCTTCGAATTGGCGTCGGAGATCGAAGACGCCGCATCCTCGAGGGTCTCCTTCGAGACCTGGCCGCCGGTGAACTTCGTGGCAGCGGACTGCACGCTGCCCCTCCAGTCGACGAACGACTGGCAGAGGCCGTCGGCCCACTCCGAAGCCGCCTTCTCGTCCGAGCTCTTTCCGCCGCAGCCGGCAAGGACCGGCGCGACGAGGAGCGCGCTCACCAGGAGCGCCGCGAGCCTCATGCGGGGAACTCGCGCAGCGTCTGTCGGCGTAACACCTCGGTGCCGGCGAAGGCGAAGGCGAACAGGATGAGCAGCGGGAAGACGCGCTGCGCATCGGTCGGCCCCGCGAGCAGGATGATCAGGAGCACCAGCGCGACGGCGCAGTAGATGAGCACCGGGAAGTCGCGCATCGTCGGCGCAAGCGACCGCCGGCTCCACGTCGCGGCACGCGACGGTCCCGCGATCCAGGCAGCGAAGATGATCCCGACGCCGTAGATGATCGCGTTGAAGCCGACGTTGCGCAGGAGCTCCGTGCCGATCGCCCAGGCCGCACTCACCGCCTGCTTGTCATCGGTGTTGGTGTTGAGCGCGTTGACGAGGTACTCGCCTGCAAACCGCCGGACGACCAGCACGATCAGTCCAACCGCGAGGATGCTGACGCCGACACCCAGGAGCAGCTTCCGCCGACGGCCGCGCGCGATCCAGATCGCCAGCGCGAACAGCGCGAGCACGAGGAAGAAGAGGAAGTAGGTCATCGCGCGGACCACCTTGACGGCCTTGCGGGCGGTCCCGAGCTGGTTCCCCTTCATGATCGTGATCTGGCCGGCGTCGGGCGGTAACTTGCCCTCGAGTCGCTCTCCCAGACCGGTTCGCTGCCCGAGCTGCTTGAGGATCGGCCGGAGGTCCAGGACGACGTTGCCGCCGCTCTGGACGAGTAAGCCCTTCTTTCCGTTCAGCACGGCGATGAAGAGCTCGTGCGCGCGCCGGTTCGCCTCCTTCCAGAGCTTCTGCACACGCGGGCGTGCGAGGAGCGCGTCGACCGCCGTGGTCGCCGTGCCCTGGAGCCCGGCCGCGAGCGGCGCGGCCAGGCCCTTTGCTCTCGGCGGCAGGCGCTGCTCGAGCTCCTTCGTCACGTCCACGTTCTGGTAGATCTGGTTGACGAGGTAGACCGAGAGCGCGCCGCGGATCTTCGTGTTCTCCAGGAGCCGGGAGCTTGCGTTCGCCCAGTTGTCCGAGCTCAGGGCCTGCCGCTTCACCCAGACGTTGAGCCCCGCCACCAGGCCGATGACCGCCGCGATGACGACGAGCGTCCATGGGACCCAGGTGCGCCAGGCGAGCCGGGTGCGTTTCTGCGTCGCCTCTGCGGCCGCTCGAACCGATTCAGCCACGGCGCCAGCTTCGGGCCTGGCGGGCCGCGCTACATCATCCCGACTGGGTGACTGGGCGGTGCCGCTTCCAGATCTCTTCGAGGACGCTCGGGCGCAGGTCCTGCTTGCAGATCACCGCGTCTGCCTCGGACACTCCAGGCAGCTCCTCGGGACCGCATGTCGAGACAAGGGCGACGATCGTCGACGGATGCGCAGCCTTGATCTTTCGCGTGGCTGCGACGCCGCCGATTCCGGGCATCCGGACGTCCATCACCACGAGGTCAGGTCTCATCGCCTCGACGAGCTCGACGGCGTGCTCCCCGCACGTGGCCTCGCCGATCATGACCATCCCGGGCGTCGCGTGGACGACTTTGCTGACGGCGTCGAGGAACGTGGGCCGATCATCCACTGCAATGACGGAAGCCGCCAGCGCCACGACGGTTTCGCATCATGGCACTGCCGCGCCCCGACGGCTGTAGTGCAGGCATGTGTCAGACGGAGTGCTCGGCCTGGCCCGCCAGGTAGTGCAGCGCGGCCATCACGCGGCGGCTCACGTCCTCGGCGTCCCGCAGGTCGAGCTTGAGGAAGATGCTGTTGATGTGGCGCTCGACCGCACGCTTGGTCACGACCAGCTTCTCGGCGATCGCCGCGTTGCTCTTTCCCTCGGCGATCATTCCCAGGATCTCGAGCTCGCGCGGCGTGAGCGAGTCGAGGCGCGCATCCTCTCTCCTGCGCCTCGCCTCCACCAGCTGCTCCACGACGATCGGGTCGACGACCGAGCCGCCGTCGGCGACCGTCTGCAGCGCCCGGCTCAGCTCGGCCTGGTTCTTGAGGCTTTCCTTGAGTAGGTAGGCCCGCCGCTCGGAGCCCTCCTCGAAGAGGACGGTCGCGTAGAGCGGCTGGGCGTGCTGGCTGAGCACGACCACGCCGATCTCGGGGTGTGTCGAGCGGAGCTCGGCCGCAAGGCGGATGCCTTCGTCCGAGTTGTCCGGCGGCATCCGGATGTCGGCGATGACGACGTCCGGGCGCGCCTCGTCGATCGCTTTGCGCAGACCGTCGAGGTCGCTGCAGTACGCGACTAGCTCGATTCCCTCCGCTCGCTCCAGCACGCCGGCAATGGCCTCGCGGGCGAGGAAGCTGTCTTCGCCGAGGACGACCCGAATGGCCATGTCCGCAGCCTCACGCGCCCCGAATGAGGACGCGAAGGCATGCTCGTGCAAACACAAAGGCACACTGCCACACGGCGTGCGGCGGCGCATCGGCCGAACCGCCGGTGCGGTCTAGGACATTTGTCCGGGTCGGCACGCTACGGCCTCAGGGGCACGGTGCCCGAGACGGTCGTGCCGCGCCCCGGTGACGAGTCCACGACCAGCTCTCCGCCCACGGCAGCGATCCGGTCTCGCATGCTGACGAGCCCCATCCCGTCGAACGGCGCCGAAGGATCGAATCCGACCCCGTCGTCCTTCACTTCGAAATCGATTCGGCCGGCGGAGCTCCCCAGCGTGACGGTGATGCTCGATCTCGGGCCGCCGTGCTTGACCGCGTTCTGGATCGCCTCGAGCGAGCAGTAGTAGATCGCCACCTCCACACCGGACGCGGCCCGCTCGATGCCGGTATCGACGATCCGAACGGGGATCGGGACTGCCGTCGTGAAGGCACGCAACGCCTGGGCCAGGCCACGCTCGCGCAGCACCGTCGGGTAGATGCCGTGTGCGAGGGCTCGCAGCTCCACGACGGCAGACGATGCGTCCGAAGAGAGCTCGTCGAGCTGCGCCCCGAGCTGCCCGTCTCCGGCCGCCTCCCGGGCGAGAGCCAGCTTGATCTGGATGGCCATCAGCCGCTGCTGCGCGCCGTCGTGCAGGTCGCGCTCGAGCCGCAGCCGCTCTCGCTCGGCGAACTCGACGATCCTTGCGCGCGAGGCGTGCAACTGCTCGACGAGACGGGCGTTCTGGAGCAGCAGGAGGGCGGTCTCCCCGAGACCCGCGACGATTTCGGGCTCGTCGCTCAGAGACGGATCGTGGATCAGTGCGAGCGCCGGCCGGCCATCGCGCCCGACCAGGGTCACGGCGTGGGCGGTCGAGGCTTCCGGGAGCTCGAGCGGCACGCCATCCGAATCCACGTAGCGCCTGCGCTCCGGCTCCCACACGCCGAGCGCGAAGGACGGATCGCCGAGCGAGCTGCCCAGGATCTGCTCGACCCAGCGAGGCGTGAGCCGGTGGGCGCCCGCTCCCGCCAGCACCCGCCACAGGTTGGTGGCGGCAAAGATCCGGCCGCGGAACTGCCCGACGAGCAGCGCGAGCGGGACCGCGAGTGCCGCAATCCCGATTGCGAAGCGCAAGGCGCCGATGTGCCACGTGACCCCGGCCTCGGTGAGAACCGAATAGGTCGCATACGACGCGAGCAAGGCGGTCGCCGCGCCCAGGAGCGGGACGACGGCGCGGCGACGAAGGTGCGCCGGGGAGCGCGCCTTTCGCACGAGCAGGACGATCAGCGCGAGGAGCGCAACGGCCGTCACCGTGTTGGCCGTAAGGTTCACCGCCCGCGTCACCGAGTGGGAGGCGTCGGCAACCTGGAGCGGATTTGCGGGGCACTGGTCCGGGCAGTCGCTGAATGCGCCGCCGTGGGGCAGGGTGTTGGCCAACGCGAGAACCGCGGTCCACACGACGACGGTCGCGGCGGCAAAGGCGAGTGCGAAGCGCCGCTCGAGCTCCGAGCTCAGCCGATCCCGCGGGAAGCAGAGGAACAGGTAGACGAAGTACACCAGCAGGCCGGTGAGGGCGAGGCGGCCGGCGATGAAAATCCACGGGCGCGCCGAGGCCGCGAGTGCCGTCAGCGCGTACATGAAGCCGGCCCCGGCGACGAGCGGGCCGAGACGGCTTCGCGGGCGGAGCCACCACGTGTATGCACCAACACCAACGTAGAGCGCGACGAGGAGGCCTTTGACCACCGCCGTCGTCTCGGGCGAGCGCACGACCGAGCTCCCCCAGACCGCCAAGATCGCTCCGGCGGCGGCGAGCCCGCCGAGCACGGCAATTGCCGCCACCTCGAAGGTGTGGGAGCTGCGCATCCGTCGTGTAGCGACGGCGGGGGCGGCTGCACTCGTCGCCATACGCGCAGGATAGGGGATTGTGTGCCTTGCAACGCGTAATCGGCCCCAATTACCTAGGTCGTGCGCGCACCCGAAGCAGGCTCGTAATGGCTCCATTGTCCGGCGTGGCCACAGCCTGAGATAGTCGTGCCATGGTGGCCGCCGCTCCCAATGCCGCCGGCGCGTATCGGCGCCTGCCGTCATGAGCACCGCAGCACGGAAGGCGCGTTCCGCGCGGCTCGAGCTCGTCCCGCAAGAACAGCCGTTCGACTTCCTCGAGTCCAAGATCGAGGTTCCGGCGGTGCGGCCCGGGACCGTCTCGCGAACCGCACTCGTCAACCGCCTGCGGGCGACGACGACGGTCCCTGCGGCGACCGTGGTCGCTCCCGCCGGCTACGGCAAGTCGACGCTGCTCTCCCAGTGGGCCGCGCGCGATGCCCGTACCTTCGCCTGGGTGACAATCGACCAGCGCGACAACGATCCGGTCGTCCTGCTCCGGCACATCGCAGCGGCGCTCTCGCGCGACGGGCCGCTGGGGTCGCGGCTGATCGACGCCCTCAACTCACCTGCGCCATCGATCTGGTCGGCGGCGGTTCCACGGTTGGCCGCGGAGCTGTCGGCACGAAGCCCGATCGTGCTCGTGCTCGACGACTTCAACCTGCTGCGGTCCCGGCCGGCCTTGGAGACCGTCGCCGCACTGATCGACGACGAGGCCGAGGGCTCGATGGTCGTGGCGTCGACGCGCACCACGCCGAAGCTGCCTCTCGCTCCGCTGCGCGCAGGCGGAAAGCTCCTCGAGCTCGGCGCCGAGGAGCTGGCGCTGAGCAAGCGTGAGGCGCAGATGCTCCTGCGTGCCACCGGGGTCACGCTCAGCGAGGCGCGCACCGAAGAGCTAATCGAGCTGTGCGAGGGTTGGGCGGCGGCGCTCTACCTCGCGGCGTTGTCGATCCGCGACGGGGAGCAAACAGGCCGTGGCCGAACACAGTTCGGCGGAGCCGACCGCTACGTCGCGGACTACTTCCACTCCGAGTACCTGTCTCGCCTAAGGCCCGGCCCCTTGCGCTTCCTGCGCCGCACATCCGTGCTGGATCGAATGTGCGGCTCGCTCTGCGATGCGGTGCTGGAAGACGAGGGGTCGGGCCGGGAGCTCGAGAGGATCGAGCGGGCCAACCTCTTTCTCGTCCCGCTCGACAACCGGCGCGAGTGGTACCGCTACCACCACCTGTTCCGCGAGCTGCTCCAGCGCGAGCTCGCCGAGCACGAGCCCGATCTGGTTCCCGTCCTCCACGGACATGCGACCAATTGGTTCGTAGCGCACGGCAACCAGGAGTCTGCGCTGGAACATGCCTATGCAGCTGGCGACACCACCAGGGCGGCGGCGATCCTGACGGCGATCGCGCTTCCGGTCTACTACTCGGGGCGGGTAGCGACCTTGGAGCGCTGGTTCAACTGTTTCGAGCGGGCAGGGCTGCTCGATCGGTACCCAGCCGTCGCCCTGCACGGCTGTCGCATCCACGCGATCCGAGGGCGCGCGGAGCAGGCGAAGCGCTGGCTCGACGCAGCGGAGCGCGGCACATTCAGCGGGACGCTCCCAGACGGGAGCAAGTCGATCGCGCCCTGGATCGCCGTGCTCCGGGCGTGGTTGTGCAAGAAGGGCGCGAAGCAGATGCTCGCCGACGCCGAGTCGGCGCTGGCACAACTGCCCGAGAAGAGCAACTGGCGGCCGAGCGCCCTCGTCGCTCACGGGGCCGCGCTGGTTCTCCTCGACGAGCACGAACGCGCCGAGGAGGTCCTCGCCTCCGCGGTGAAATGCGCAGCCGCCCACGGCTCGACCGAGACGCAGGTGGTCGCGCTCGCAGAGCGGGCCTTGCTCGCGGCAAAGCGCGGCGACCACGAGAAGGCCGAGGAGCTCGCCAAGGAAGCGAACCGCCTCGTCACGGCGCCTGGCGTGCACAGCGCCGCGGCGCGCGCGGTGGAGGACGCCACGAGTGTCCAGATGCTGCTGCACCGCGGCCGCTGGAACGAAGCACGCGAGCGCCTCACCGCCGCGCAGGACCTGCTGCCCCACGTCACCGTCGCGATCCCGTGGCTCGCGGTGCAGACGAGGATCGAGCTCGCCCGCGGATTCGTGACGCTGCGGGACGGTCCTGCGGTCCAAGAGCTGCTGGTCGAGATCGACGAGATGCTTTCGATCGTCCCAGGCCTGGGGGCCCTGGCCGCCGGCGCGGAGGAGCTCCGGCGGGAGGCCGACGCGGTGCCCGAGCCGGAGAACAGCGCGACGGGCCTGACCCCCGCCGAGCTTCGCCTCCTTCCGCTCCTGGCGACGCACCTCTCGTTCCGGGAGATCGCCGAGCAGCTGTACGTCTCCCGCAACACGATCAAGACGCAGGCGATCTCCGTCTACCGCAAGCTCGGCGTCTCGAGCCGCAGCGAGGCGATCGC
>JBKPLR010000018.1:0-21062 GCA_046731695.1 Actinomycetota bacterium | reverse complement strand
GGCGAGAGCACCGGCCCGTGCCCGGGCTCGCCGAAGTTCGGGATCTGCGGCTCCTCGTGCATCGCGCGGCCGACGCCGTGGCCGACGAGGCTGCGGATGACGGAGAAGCCGTGCTCCTCGGTCGCGGCCTGGATCGCGTGGGAGATGTCAGAGAGGCGGTTCCCGACGCGGCACTGCTCGATCCCCGCCGCGAGAGCCGCCTTGCCGCCCTCGAGTAGGCGCTCGGCGTCGGGCGAGATCTCGCCGATTGGAAAAGTGTACGCGGAATCTGCGACGAAGCCGTCGAGCGTGACGCCGACGTCGACCGAGAGAATGTCGCCCTCCTCGAGCGAGTACGGGCCGGGGATGCCGTGCACGACCATGTCGTTCGGCGACGTGCAGATCGCGGCCGGGTACCCGCGGTAACCCTTGAACGTCGGCGAGCCGCCCTGCGAGCGAATGAACTCCTCTGCGATCGCGTCGAGCTCCTCCGTCGTCACGCCGGGCCGCGCCCGCTCGCCGAGCAGCGCGAGCACGTCCGCTACGACGGCCCCGGCACGGGCCATGCGCTCGATCTCCTGTGCCGACTTTCGGATGATCACCGGACCGCCGCCTGCTCGAGTGCCTTCTGGATGTCGGCGAAGACCTCCTCGACCGAGCGGTCCGCCGGAATCCCGACGAGATTCCCGCGAGCGCGGTAGTGCTCGATCAACGGCTCGGTCTGCTCGTGGTAGAGCCGCAGCCGTGTGCGGATCGCCTCTTCGGTGTCGTCGACCCTGCCCTCCTCGCCGGCACGCCGGTGAAGCCGCTCGAGGCTGACCTTTTCGGGAAGCTGGAACTCGAGCACGACCCTGAGCGACCGCTCGATCTCCTCGAGCACTTCGTCGAGGGCCTCGGCCTGGATGTCGGTGCGAGGGAAGCCGTCGAGCACGAAGCCGCTCTGCGCGTCGTCCTCGCCCAGCCGCTCGCGGATCAGCCCGATCATCAGGTCGTCGGGCACGAGGTGGCCCGCGTCGTAGATCGGCTTCACGGCCTTGCCGAGCGGCGTGCCGGCGGACATCGCCGCCCGCAGCATGTCGCCGGTGGCGATGTGCGGAATGCGGTGCTCCGCGGAGATGAGCTTGCCCTGGGTTCCCTTGCCCGCCCCTTGTGGGCCGAGCAGCAGCACGTTGAGCACTATTTCAGGAAGCCTTCGTAGGAGCGCATCATCATCTGCGACTCCATCTGGCGCATCGTGTCGAGCGCGACGCCGACCACGATCAGCACCGACGTGCCGCCGAGAGCGCGCGAGTTTGCCTGCGAGAAGCCGCCGTACCGGATGAAGAGACTGGGCAGCACGGCCACCGTCGCGAGATAGACGGAGCCGGGCAGCGTTAGCCGGGTCAGCACGCGATCGAGGTACTGCGCGGTCGGCGGCCCGGGCCTGATGCCCGGGATGTAGCCGCCGTACTTGCGCAGGTTGTCGGCCTGGTCAACGGGGTTGAACTGCACCGCCGTGTAGAAGTACGTGAAGACGATGATCAGGAAGGCCTCTAACAGCAGGTACGTCAGGCTTGAGGTCTGGAAGTGGCGGTTCACGAATCCCTGCGTCTGCGGGAAGTACTGGCCGATCGTCGGCGGGAACGCCATCACCGCGGCCGCGAAGATGATCGGGATCACGCCGGCCATGTTCACGCGGAGCGGCATGTAGGTCGCCTGGCCGCTCGTCATCCGCCGGCCCACCATCCGTTTCGCGTACTGGATCGGAATCTTCCGCTGGCCTTCCTGGATGAAGACGACCGCGACGATGATCCCGATCGCGATCAGCGGGAAGAACAGCTTCTCCATCGGGCCGCCGTTGTACCAGGCGGTCACACCCGAGGGAGCCGTCGAGAGGATCGACGCGAAGATCAGTAGCGAGATGCCGTTGCCGACCCCGCGCTTTGTGATCAGCTCGCCCATCCACATCAGCAGCGTCGTGCCGGCGGTGAGCGTGATCACGATCAGGACGATCCGCCCGGAGTTGTCTGTGAGGATGCCCTGGCGCTGGAAGAGGTACGCGTACCCGGCCGCCTGTGCGGCGGCGAGCGCCACGGTCAGGTAGCGCGTGTACTGGTTGATCTTGGCGTAGCCGGCCTCGCCCTCCTTCTGGAGCTGCTCGAGCTTCGGGACGACGACCGTCAGGAGCTGCAGGATGATCGAGGCGGTGACGTAGGGCATGATCCCGAGCGCGAACAGCGAGAAGCGCGCGAGCGCGCCGCCTGAGAAGACGCTCAGGAGACCCAGGATCGTGCCGCCGCCCTGGCTGTTGAAGTAGCCCTGGATCGAGTCCGAGTTGACGCCCGGGGCGGGCACCCACGAGCCCAGCCGGTAGAGCGCGAGGATCAGGGCGGTGAAGAGGACGCGCTTCCGCAGCTCCGGGACGCGCCACGCGTTGGCGAGCCACGAGAACACCTAGGTCTCCACTTCCTCCTCGGGCTGTTCCTCGGGCTGCTCCTCGGGCTCTTCCTCTGCGGGTGTCTCCTCGGGCTTCTCTTCGGGCTCGGCTACTGCAGCCTTCGGAGGGCGGCGCTTGGGCTTGCGCTCCTTCGGCTCGCGCAGCAGCGTGACCGATCCGCCTGCGCCCTCGATCTTCTCGCGCGCGCTCGCGGAGATGGCGTGCGCGGTGACGCTCAGCTTCTTGGTCAGATCGCCCTTGCCCAGAATCTTGACGTCGATTTTCGTGTTCTTGAGCACGCCCTGCTCGACGAGCGTCTCGGGCGTGACCTCGGCGCCCGCGTCGAAGCGCTCCTCGAGCGCGGAGACGTTCACCGGCACCGTAGAAGTGCGGTGCGGGCCCATCGGCATCGCGTCCTTCGAGTACGGGCCGCGCTGCTTGCCGAGGCGCATGTAGATCGGGTTCTGGCCGCCCTCAAAGCCCGGGCGCATCTTGTGCGAGCCCGAGCGCGACTTCTGGCCCTTGATCCCGCGGCCGGAGTAGCGCCCCTTGCCCGAGCCCATGCCGCGGCCGACGCGCTTGCGCGCGCGCTTCGACTCCGCGGGCTTCAGGTTCGAGAGGTTCAGCTCGTCAGGCATCTTCGCCTTGCACCGTCACCAGGTGGCGGACCTTCCTGAGCATACCCGCGAGCTGCGGGGTCTCCGTGTGCTCCGCGCTGCGCCCGATCTTGCCCAGGCCGAGCGCGCGAAGAGTCCCGCGGTGCTTGGCGCTCTGGCCGATCGAGCTACGCGTCTGCGTGATCTTCAGCTTCGCCACTCGTCGTCTCCTGAGGCTCTGGCTCCGCCGGAGCCGGCTCTTCGGTCTTCGCGCCGACCGGGAGCACCTGGCTGATCGTCAAGCCGCGCGTCGCCGCGACCTCGTCGGGGCGGCGCAGGCGCTGGAGGCCGTTCACAGTCGCCTTCAGCATGTTGATCGGGTTCGTGGTGCCGAGGCTCTTCGCGAGGATGTCGCGGATCCCCGCGAGCTCGAGCACCGCGCGGACGCCGCCGCCTGCGATCACGCCCGTCCCCTCGCTCGCCGGCCGCAGCAGCACGCGCGCCGCGCCGTACTCGCCGAGGATCTCGTGGGTGATCGTCGTCCCGTGCTGCGGCACCTCGAAGAGGTTCTTCTTGGCGTCGTCGACGGCCTTCGAGATCGCGAGCGGCACCTCGCGGGCCTTGCCGTAGCCCAGGCCGACGCGATCGACCTCGTCGCCGATCACGACCAGCGCCGTGAACGAGAACCTCCGGCCGCCCTTGACCACCTTGGCGACGCGGTTGATCTCGACCACGCGCTCCTTGAGCTCTCGACTCTCTCGTTCTTCGACTGCCACTAGAACTTCAGGCCTCCTTCGCGTGCCGCATCGGCCAGCGCCTTGACGCGGCCGTGGTAGAGGTAGCCGCCGCGATCGAAGACGACCGTCTCGATCCCGGCCTGCTTTGCGTTCTGCGCGAGCAGCTTGCCGACCTCGGCCGCCTGCGCGGTCTTGTTGCCCTTCGACCCCTTGAGGTGCAGCCAGCTGGCCGCAGCAAGGGTCTTGGCCTCGATGTCGTCCACGAGCTGCGCTTCGATTCCGCGGTTCGAGCGGAACACGACGAGGCGCGGGCGCGCGGCGGTGCCGGTGACCTTGCTGCGCACGCGCTTGTGCCGGCGCTCGCGCGCCTTCCTGACCGTGAGAACGCTCATGCTCGCTTCCCGACCTTCCGGCGGACGTACTCGCCTTCGTAACGGATGCCCTTGCCCTTGTACGGCTCGGGCGGGCGCACCTTCCGCACCTCGGCGGCGACCTGGCCGACCTGCTGCTTGTCGATGCCTTTGACGATCACCTCGCCGGGGGTCGGCACCTCGAACGTGATCCCCGCGGGCGCCTTCAGCACGACCGGGTGCGAGAAGCCGACGTTGAGCTCGAGGTCGGTGCCGCGCAGCGCCGCACGGTAACCGACTCCCTGGATCTCGAGGCGCTTCGAGAAGCCGGAGGTGACACCTTCGACCATGTTCGAGATCAGCGAGCGCGTGAGCCCGTGTAGCGCGCGATCGTCGCCGCGCTCGGTCGGGCGAGTAACGACGACCGAGCTGTCCTGCTGCTCGACCTTCATCCGCGCCGGGACGTCCTGGCTCAACTCGCCGAGCGGGCCGTTCACCATCACGCGCGCACCCGAGATCGACACGGACACGCCGGGCGGAAGCTCAATTGGCTGTCGGCCGATTCGGCTCACAGGGTCACCAGATGAAGCAGACGACCTCGCCCCCGACGCCGCGTTCGGCGGCGGTCCGGGACGTGATCAGCCCGTTGGACGTGGACAGGATGGCCGTGCCCATCCCGCCGAGGACGCGCGGGAGGCGGTCCTTGCGGGCGTAGACGCGGCGGCCGGGCTTGGAGACGCGCTTGAGGTCGGTGATCACGCGCTCGCGGTTGCGGCCGAACTTGAGGTCGATCACGAGCGTGTCGTAGGCGCGGTGCTTCTTCTTGTTCTCCTCGCCCTCGTTGTGCTGCTCGGCCCTGACGATCCGGTAGTCGCGGATGTAGCCCTCCTCCTTGAGGAGGCGGGCGATCTCCGACTTCAGGCGCGAGCTCGGGATCTCCACGCTCTCGTGGAGGGCCTGGTTCGCGTTCCTGATCCGCGCGAGCATGTCTGCAATCGGGTCAGTCTGCATGCTCTCCTCCTACCAGCTCGACTTCGTCATGCCTGGGATCACGCCCTGATGAGCGAGATCGCGCAGGCAGATCCGGCACAGGCCGAACTTGCGGTAGACCGCGCGCGGCCGCCCGCAGCGGTTGCAGCGCGAGTAGTGCCGCACCTTGAAGCGCTGCGGCCTGTTTGCCTTCTCGATCAACGCCTTCCTAGCCAACCTGCTGCTCCCTTCGTGCACTCGTCTCTGCAAACGGCATCCCGAGCGCGCGCAGGAGCGCCAGCCCGTGCTCATCGTCGGCCGCCGTCGTCGTGATCGCCACGTCGAGCCCGCGGATGCCCGCGATCGAGTCGTAGTCGATCTCCGGAAAGATGATCTGCTCGCGGATCCCGAGCGAGAAGTTGCCCCGGCCGTCGAACGAGCCCGGGTCGAGGCCGCGGAAGTCGCGGATGCGCGGAAGCGCGATCGACACGAGCCGGTCGAGGAACTCCCACATCCGGTTGCCGCGCAGCGTGACGCGCGCGCCCACCGGCATGCCTTCGCGGACCTTGAAGCCGGCGATCGACTTGCGGGCCAGGCGAACGTGCGCGCGCTGGCCGGCGATCGTCGTCAGCTCCTCGATCGCGCCGTCGAGCGCCTTCGCCTCGGTCTTGGCCTCGCCCACGCCCATGTTGAGCGTGATCTTCTGGACGCGTGGGACCTGCATGATGCTGCTCAGGCTGAGCTCGTCCTTCAGGCGCGCCTTGACCTCCGTCTCGTAGACGTTCTTCAGGCGCGGCTCGTAGCCGTTCTTGGGTGCCTTCCTGGCTCTGCTCACTTGTCGATCTCCTGGAGGCAGTCGACGCGCTTGCAGACGCGGACGCGCACCTCTCGGCCTTTGACTTCCTTCGTCGTCATCCCGATCCGCGTCGGCCGGTTGCACGTCGGGCAGACCAGCATCACGTTGGAGATCGGGACGGCGGACGCCTTCTCGATCACGCCGCCGGGCGTCATCTGGGTGCCGCCCATCCGGCTCGCGTCGCTCATCGGGCGCGGCTTCGTGTGGCGCTTGACCAGGTTCAGGTTCTCGACGATCACGCGGCGCTCACGCGGGCGCGCCTCGATCACGCGGCCCTGCTTGCCGCGGTCCTTGCCGGCCAGCATCTGGACGGTGTCGCCTTTCTTTACGCGCATCGAACTCATAGAACCTCCGGGGCGAGCGAGACGATCTTCATGAAGTTCCGTTCGCGCAGCTCACGGGCGACCGGGCCGAAGATGCGCGTGCCACGCGGGTTGCGCCCGTCGTCGATCAGCACGGCTGCGTTCTCGTCGAACGCGATCGTGGTCCCGTCGTTGCGGCCGAACGGCTTGCGCGTCCGGACCACGACGGCCTGCACGACCTCGCCCTTCTTGACGGCGCCCTGCGGGCTCGCGGTCTTCACCGTGGCGGTGATCACGTCGCCCACGCGCGCGTAGCGGCGGTGCGAACCACCCTTGACGCGGATGCACAGGATCTCGCGGGCGCCCGTGTTGTCGGCGACGCGCAGTCTCGACTCCTGCTGGATCACTTGTGATCCTCCTGGTGACGGTTTCGTGTCGCTGGGGCGCGAGCCGCAAGCAGTCCAAGGACGCAGGCCGCAGCCGGGCTTGATTGCCCGGGTGCGGCTGAGGACGCTGGAATGCGCCCCGGATCGCGTTCCAGAGGCGCACTAACTGTTGCCAGGAGGGTCACTGGGCTTCCTCCAACACTTCCGCCAGGCGCCAGTTCTTCGTCTTCGAGAGCGGCCTCGTCTCGACGATGCGGACGAGGTCGCCGACCTTCGCCGCGTTCTGCTCGTCGTGCGCGTGGAACTTCGTCGAGCGGCGGACGACCTTCTTGTACTTCCGGTGCGCCTTCACGGTGTCGACCTTGACCACGATCGTCTTGTCCATCGCGCTCGAGACGACGATGCCGCGCCGCTCCTGGCGGCGGCCGCGCTCATGCTCGGGCTTGGGCAGGCGGACGATCGGGCGGCGCTCGGCCGGGCGCTCGCGTTTCGGCTTCGAGTGCTTGTGGCGCTGGGCGCGCGGCAGGCGCTTGCGCTTCGGCTTGCGCGCAGGCTGCGCCGGAGGCGCTTCCGCCTCAGCCTCGGGCTCCTCTGCGACCTCCTCGGCGACGGCCCCGGCCTCCCCGGCCGGGACCTCGCCGCTCGGCTCCTCTGCCGCCTCGGCGACGGGCTCTGGCTCCGCTGCCGGCTCTTCGGCCTCGGGAGTCTCCTCCTCGGCGACCGGCTCGGTGGCCTCTTCCTCTGCCGTCTCTTCCTTGGTTGTCTCGTTCTTCTCTTCGTCAGCCACTGGTCTCTCTCGTCAGTTGTCCTTCTCGTTCGTTCCGGACGGTCAGGATGCGGGCGATCTCGCGCTTCGCGAGCTTGAGCCGCGCGGTGTTCTCGAGCGCTCCGGTCACTCCCTGGAAGCGCAGGTTGAAGAGCTCCTGGCGCGTCTCGGCCAGGCGGTGCTCCAGCTCTTCGTCGGTCATGTCACGCAGCTCTCTAGCGCGCAAAGAGATCAGCCTCCCGCTTTACGACTCGTGTCCTGATCGGCAGCTTCCGGCCGGCGAGGCGCAACGCCTCCTTGGCGAGCGGCTCGTCGACGCCGGCGAGCTCGAACATCACGCGGCCGGGCTTCACGACGGCCACCCAGTGCTCTGGCGCGCCCTTCCCGGAGCCCATCCGCGTCTCAGCCGGCTTCTGCGTCACCGGCTTGTCCGGGAAGACGTTGATCCAGACCTTGCCGCCGCGGCGGATCTTGCGCGTCATCGCGATTCGCGCAGCCTCGATCTGGCGGTTCGTCACCCAGCCGGCCTCGAGCGCCTTCAGGCCGTAGTCGCCGGCCTGCACGTTGGTCTGGCCCTTTGCGAACCCACGACGGCGCCCACGCTGGTACTTGCGGAACTTCGTCTTCTTGGGAAGTAGCACCTAGGACCCCTTCTTCTTTCTGCCCTTCTGGCCCGAGGCTTCCGCCGACTCGTCGCCGGACTGCTCGAGTTTCGTCGGGTCTTCGACCTGCTTCTTCGTGGTCGTCGTGTCCGGGGCATCGGCCACGGGAGCCGGGGTCTCCGACGTCTCGGGCTCTACTTTCGGCTGCTCGCGGCCCTCGGCCGAGGTCGCCTCCTCGTCGGTCCGCGGGCGCTCGACATTGTCCTGCTCGCGGCGTCGCCCCGAGCCGCGACGGGGGCGGCGCTGACGCACCGGGCCCAGCCCTTCGCGGTCGGGCCCACGGCCGCGACCGCCTTCGCGCGAGGCGCCGAGGCCCTCGACGGCACCGCCGCGGCGGCGCGCCTGGTCCTGGTCGCCGAGCCGCGAGTCGCGCTGTGTGACGCCCTCGTAGCCCTCGGGCATGATCTCGCCCTTGTTGATCCAGACCTTCACGCCGATCCGGCCGAAGGTCGTCTTCGCCTCGGCGAAGCCGTAGTCGATGTCCGCGCGGATTGTGTGCAGGGGGACGCGGCCCTCGGAGTACATCTCGGAGCGGCTCATCTCGCCCCCGCCGAGCCGGCCGCCGCAAATCACCTTCACGCCGTGGGCGCCGGAGCGCATGGCCGAGGCCAGCGAGCGCTTCATCGCGCGCCGGAAGCTGACGCGGTTCTCGAGCTGCTCCGCGATCGACTGCGCCACGAGCTTGGCGTCGAGCTCGGGCCGCTTGATCTCGTTGATGTTGATGTGCACGGCCTTGTTCGTCATGCCGTGGATCTCCTTGCGGAGCGCGTCCACCTCCACGCCTGACTTCCCGATCACGATCCCGGGCCGCGCCGTGTAGATGTCGATCGTGATCCGCTGTGCGTCCTTGCGGATCAGGATGTCGGACAGGCCTGCGTGCGAGAGCTTGCCCTGAATGTGCTCGCGGATCTTGATGTCCTCGAGCAGGTACGCGGGGAACTCCTTGGTGCCCGTGTACCAGTTCGACTTCCAGTCGTGGATGACGCCGACGCGCAACCCACCGGGGTGGACCTTTTGACCCATTAGGCCTTGGCCTCCTTCTTCTTCGCGGGCGCCTTGCGCTTCGGCGCGGGCTTCTTCTTGGCGGCCGGCTTCTTGGCAGCCGCCTTGGGCTCTTCCTTCGCGGGCTCGGGCTCCGGCGGCGCCGCCGGCTCGGGCGCGCCCTCGGGAGCGGTAAGCGTGACCGTGATGTGGCAGGTCGGCTTGTGGATCCGGACGCCGCGGCCTCGCGCGCGGGCGCGCCAGCGCTTCAGCACCGGGCCCTCGTCCACGAACGCGTGCGAGACGATCAGCTCGTCGCCGACGAGGTTGTGATTCGCCTCGGCGTTGGCGACGGCGGAGCGCAGGACCTTCTCGAGCTCGCGGGCAGCCGCCCGCGGCGTGAACGCGAGCACGGTGCGCGCCTCCGGGACCGTGCGGCCGCGGATGTGCTCGGCGACGAGCCGCGCCTTGCGGGGCGACATGCGCACCCACTTCGCCACGGCCCTGACCTCTCGCTCGGCGGTAGCCATCAAGGACCAGGCCTCTTGACCTCGGTCTTCCGGTCGCCGGAGTGGCCGCGGAAGGTGCGCGTCGGGGCGAACTCGCCCAGCTTGTGGCCGACCATCTGCTCGGTCACGAAGATCGGCACGTGCTTGCGGCCGTCGTGGACAGCGATCGTGTGGCCGACCATCTCCGGGAAGACCGTCGACGCCCGCGACCAGGTGCGGATCATCTGCTTGTTCCCCGACTCGTTCATCGCCTGGATCCGGCTCAGCAGCCGCTCCTCGACGAACGGGCCCTTTTTGCTCGACCTACTCACTTAGCGTTTCTCCTTCCCGCGGCGCCTGCCGCGGACGATCGACTTGTCGGATTCCTTGTGCTTCCGGCGCGTGCGCTTGCCGAGCGTCGGCACGCCCCACGGCGTGACCGGGTGCCGGCCGCCCTTCGACTTCCCCTCGCCGCCGCCGTGCGGGTGGTCGACGGGGTTCATCGCCGAGCCGCGCACGGTCGGGCGCTTGCCGCGCCAGCGACTGCGGCCCGCCTTGCCGCCGGTGACGTTCTCGTGGTCGACGTTGCCGACCTGGCCGATCGTCGCCCGGCACGTGAGCGGGACACGCCGCAGCTCACCCGATGGTAGCCGCAGAACGCCCTGGCCCTCGTCCTTCGCGACGAGCTGGACGCCCGAGCCTGCGCTCCGCGCGAGCTGGCCTCCCTTGCCCGGCTTGAGCTCGACGTTGTGGACCAGCGTGCCGGTCGGGATGTTCGCCAGCGGGAGCGCGTTGCCGGGCTTGATGTCCGCGGTCGGGCCGGACTCGACGGTTGCGCCGACTCGCAGCCGCGCAGGCGCGAGGATGTACGACTTCGCCCCGTCGGCGTAGTGCAGGAGCGCGATCCGGGCCGACCGGTTCGGGTCGTACTCGATCGCCGCCACCTTCGCCGGGACGCCGTCCTTGACCCGCTTGAAGTCGATCACGCGGTAGCGGCGCTTGTGCCCGCCGCCCTGGTGGCGCCGGGTGATGCGACCGTACGTGTTGCGCCCGCCGCTCTTCTTCAGCGGGGCGAGCAGCTTCTTCTCCGGCTCGCTCTTCGTGACGTCGTCGAAAGCCGAGACCGACATGAAGCGCCGGCCCGGGCTCGTCGGCTTGTACTTCCGCAGGGCCATTAGTGGTTCTCCTGGTGACGGTTTCGCGTCTCTGGGGTGCGAGGCGCAAGCAGCGCAAGGACGCAGGGAGTGCCCATGCTTTCCCGCATGGGCGCGACTGAGGACGCGGCGATGCGCCGCGCATCGCGCGCCAAAGGCGCACTAACTGTTGCCAGGAGAGCCACTAAGCCTGAGCCCCCTCGAAGATCTCGATCGTGTCGCCCTCGCGGAGCTGGACGATTGCCTTCTTCCAGCCGGGCTTCTTGCCGCGCGTGAGCCCGCGGCGCTTCGGCTTGGCCTGCACCTTGCTGATGTTCACGCGCTCGACGTGGACGCCGAAGAGCTCCTCGACTGCCTGGCGCACCTGCGTCTTGTGCGCGTCCTGGTGGACGCGGAACGAGTACTTGCGCTGGTCGATCAGCTCGTAGCTCTTCTCGGTCACGACCGGAGCGAGCAGGACTTCGTTCGGATGGAGGCTCATGACGCCTTCCCCTGCACGAGCTCGAGCGCCGGCTCGGTGATCAGGAGCGAGCGCGCCCAGACGACCTGCTGCACCTCGAGCTCTCCAGGCACGGTCACGGCCACGCGGTCGAGGTTGCGGAACGACTTGATCAAGCCGTCATCCTCGGGCTGCGCCACGACGAGCAGGGGCAGCTCCTGCCCCCACTTGCCGACGAGCTCGGCGGCCGCCTTCGTCGATGGCTCCTTGAAGCCGCCGGGATCGAGAACGCCGATCGAACCGGCTTGGGCGTGCGCAGACAACGCGCTGCGGAGCGCAGCGCGTCGGACCTTCCGATTCACCTTCGACGTGAAGTTGCGCCCGGTCGGCGGGAACGCCATGCCACCGCCGACCCAGTGCGGAGCCCGGATCGAACCCGCGCGGGCCCGGCCGGTGCCCTTCTGGCGCCACGGCTTGGAACGGCCGCCGGCAACGAGGCCGCGGCTCTTGCCGCCGCGGGTCGCCGAGCGCGCAGCATTCTGTTCCGCGCGCACGGTCTCGTGCACGAGCTGCGGCTTCACGTCCGCGCCGAAGACCTCGGCCTCGAGCGTCACGGTCTTCTGCGAGCCGACTACGGGTGCCGAGGCACCGCTTGCGGTGCCGCCACTAGGACGCGCGGGCTTTGCCCGTGCATCCGTCTGCGTTGGACGCTCAGAGCCCTTGGATCCGGAACCTGACGATTTAGGTGCCGCCGGCACGTCCCCTGTCCTCCCTCACTTCGACGTAGCCGTTCTTCGGCCCGGGCACGGCGCCCTTGACGAGCAGCAGGTTCCGCTCCGGGTCGACCTCGTGCACCGTCAGCCCGACCTGCGTCACCCGCTTGCCGCCCATCCGACCCGCCATGCGGATCCCCTTGAACACGCGGGAGGGCGTCGCGGACGCCCCCACCGAGCCGGGCTTGCGAATGTTGTGCGAGCCGTGCGACGTCGGCCCCCGGCTGAAGTTGTGGCGCTTGATCGTGCCTGCGAAGCCCTTGCCGATCCCGATCCCGCGGACCTTCACGCGGTCGCCGGGCTCGAAGGTCTCCACCGTGATCGGCTCGCCGACGGTCAGCTCGGTCGTGCCTTTGAACTCGACCAGCTTCCGGTGCGGTCCCGCGCCGCCGAGCTGCCCGAGACGAGGCTTCGGAACCCTGCGCTCGTCCACGGGGTCGAACGCGAGCTGCACGGCCTCGTAGCCGTCCGAGTCGACGGTCTTGACCCGCACGATCGGGCACGGCCCGGCCTCGATCACGGTCACGGGCGTCACCTCTCCCGTCTCCGCGTCGAAGACCTGCGTCATGCCGAGCTTCTTGCCGACGATTCCTTTCACAGCTTGATCTCGATGTCGACGCCCGCCGGGAGGTCGAGCCGCATCAGCGAGTCGACCGTCTTCGGCGTCGGCGAGTGGATGTCGATCAGGCGCTTGTGCGTGCGCACTTCGAAGTGTTCGCGCGAGTCCTTGTCCTTGAACGGGCTACGGATCACGCAGTAGACGTTCTTCTCGGTGGGCAGTGGCACCGGCCCGGTGATGGTCGCGCCGGAACGGGTCGCGTTCTCGACGATCGACGCCGCCGCCTTGTCCAGGGTCTGGTGGTCGTAGCCCTTGAGGCGGATGCGGATCTTCTGCTGAGCCATTCCGGCGCGTCCTTCCCTACTTGGAGATCTCGGTGACGACGCCGGCGCCGACCGTGCGGCCGCCCTCGCGAATCGCGAAGCGCAGGCCCTGGTCCATGGCGATCGGCTGGCCGAGATCGATGTCCATGTTCGTGTTGTCGCCCGGCATGACCATCTCCTGGCCCTCCGGGAGCTTGATCGAGCCGGTCACGTCGGTCGTGCGGAAGTAGAACTGCGGCCGGTAGCCGTTGAAGAACGGCGTGTGGCGGCCGCCCTCGTCCTTCGAGAGCACGTAGACCTCCGCCTTGAACTGCGTGTGCGGCGTGATCGAGGCCGGCTTGGCGAGCACCTGGCCGCGCTCGACCTCCTCGCGCTTCGTGCCGCGAAGGAGCGCGCCGGCGTTGTCGCCCGCCTGGGCGAAGTCGAGCGTCTTGTTGAACATCTCGAGCCCCGTGACGACGGTCTTTTCCGTCTCCGGGTGGATGCCGACGATCTCGACCTCGTCGCCCGACTTGATCTGGCCCTGCTCGATCCGGCCGGTGACGACGGTGCCGCGGCCCGTGATTGTGAAGACGTCCTCGATCGGCATCAGGAACGGCTTGTCGGTGTCCCTCGTCGGCTCCGGGATGTAGGAGTCGACGCGCTCCATCAGCTCGAGGATCTTGGCCTCCTGCTCCTCGTCGCCCTCGAGCGCCTTCAGCGCGGAACCGGTCACGATCGGGATGTCGTCCCCCGGGAACTCGTAGTTCGAGAGCAGCTCGCGAACCTCCATCTCGACGAGCTCGAGCAGCTCAGGGTCGTCGACCATGTCCGCCTTGTTCAGGAAGACGACGATGTACGGAACCTCGACCTGACGCGCGAGCAGGATGTGCTCGCGGGTCTGCGGCATCGGGCCATCAGCGGCCGAGACCACGAGGATCGCGCCGTCCATCTGGGCGGCGCCCGTGATCATGTTCTTGATGTAGTCGGCGTGGCCCGGGCAGTCGACGTGCGCGTAGTGACGGTTCTCCGTCTCGTACTCGACGTGCGACGTGTTGATCGTGATGCCGCGCTGCTTCTCCTCGGGCGCGTTGTCGATCGACTCGAACGACCGCTCGACGGTCGTGCCGCCGACCTTCTCCGCGAGCACCTTTGTGATCGCGGCGGTCAGGGTCGTCTTGCCGTGGTCGATGTGGCCGATCGTGCCGACGTTGAGGTGCGGCTTGGTGCGCTCGAACTTCTGCTTGCCCATTCCTTCCTTTCCTTCCTTACGTGGTCTGCGAGTCGACGAGCTCGCCCGCGATCGACTGCGGCACTTGCTCGTACCGGTCGAACTGCATGGTGAACGTGGCCCGGCCCTGCGTCGTCGAGCGCAGGTCGGTTGCGTAGCCGAACATGGTCGCCAGCGGCACACGGGCCCGGATCGCCTGCGCGTTCCCGCGCGGCTCGAGTCCTTCGACGCGCCCGCGGCGCGAGTTGAGATCGCCCATGACGTCGCCGAGGTACTCCTCCGGAGTCACGACCTCGACAGCCATGACCGGCTCGAGCAGCTTCGGCTTCGCCCGCTTCATCGCCTCCTTGAAGGCCATGGAGCCGGCGACCTTGAACGCGATCTCGCTCGAGTCGACGTCGTGGAACGAGCCGTCCACGAGCTCGATGCGGACGTCCACGACGGGGTAGCCGGCGAGAATCCCGGATTCCATCGCCTCCTGGATGCCGAGGTCGACGGCCGGGATGTACTCGCGCGGGATCTTGCCGCCGACGATCTTGTCCATGAACTCGTAGCCGTCCCCGGGGTCGGTCGGTTCGGCGTTGATCACCGCGTGGCCGTACTGGCCGCGGCCGCCGGTCTGGCGGACGAACCTGCCCTCGATCTTCTCGACGGGCCGGCCGAAGGTCTCGCGGTAGGCGACCTGCGGGCGGCCGACGTTCGCGTCGACCGAGAACTCGCGCAGGAGGCGGTCGACGATGATCTCGAGATGGAGCTCGCCCATCCCGGAGATCAGCGTCTGTCCCGTCTCCTCGTCCGTGCGGACGCGGAACGTCGGGTCTTCCTCCGAGAGACGCTGCAGGCCTGACGCGAGCTTGTCCTGGTCGGCCTTCGTCTTCGGCTCGATCGCAACCGAGATGACCGGCTCCGGGAAGTCCATCGACTCGAGCCGGATCGGGGCGGTGTCGATCGCGAGCGTGTCGCCCGTCGTCGAAGCCTTGAGCCCGACGGCCGCGGCGATCTCGCCCGCGCCGATTTCCTCGCGCTCCTCGCGGTGGTTCGCGTGCATCTGGAGAATGCGCCCGATCCGCTCGGTCTTGCCGGTGGTCGTGTTGAGCACGCGGTCACCGGCCTCGACCTGGCCCGAGTAGACGCGGAAGTAGGTCAGCTTGCCGACATAGGGGTCGGACATGACCTTGAAGACCAGCGCTGAGAACGGCTCGTCCGTCGCGGGCCGGCGCGAGAGCTCGTGGTCGGTGCGCGGGTCTATCCCATGCACCGGCGGGACATCGAGAGGGCTCGGCAGGTAGTCGACCACGGCATCGAGGAGCGGCTGGACGCCCTTGTTCTTGAATGCCGAGCCGGCGAGCACCGGCGTGACCGTGATGTCGAGCGTGGCCGCGCGGATCGCGCGCTTGAGCATCTCGGCCGTCACCGATTCCTCGTCCAGGAGGTACGTCTCCATCAGCTCGTCGTCGTGGTCGGCGACGGCGTCGATCAGCTGGTGATGGTACTCCTGGGCCTGCTCCACGAGTTCGGTCGGGATGTCGACGACGTCCATCTTGGTGCCGAGGTCGTCCTCCCAGACGATCGCGCGCATCTCGACGAGGTCGACGACTCCGCGGAAGTGCTCCTCCTGGCCGATCGGGAGCTGGATCGGCACCGGCCGCGCGCCGAGCCGGTCGATCATCGACTGGACGCCGGCGAAGAAGTCCGCGCCGGTGCGGTCCATCTTGTTGATGAAGGCGATGCGAGGCACGCGGTAACGGTCGGCCTGTCGCCAGACGGTCTCCGACTGCGGCTCGACGCCGGCGACGGAGTCGAAGACCGCGATCGCGCCGTCGAGCACGCGGAGGCTGCGCTCGACCTCGATCGTAAAGTCCACGTGTCCGGGCGTATCGATGATGTTGATACGAAAAGCGCGCCATTCGGCGGTTGTCGCAGCAGACGTGATCGTGATGCCGCGCTCCTGCTCCTGCGCCATCCAGTCCATGACGGCAGCGCCCTCGTGGACCTCGCCCATCTTGTGGGTGCGGCCCGTGTAGTAGAGGATCCGCTCGGTGGTCGTGGTCTTGCCCGCGTCGATGTGGGCCATGATCCCGATGTTGCGGACGCGCTCGAGGCCGATCTCTTCCTTGGTCGCAGCCATCGTCGATATCACCAGCGGTAGTGCGCGAAGGCCTTGTTGGCCTGCGCCATTCGGTAGAGGTCGTCCTTGCGCTTGAACGCGCCGCCCTGCTGGTTCAGCGCGTCCAGGATCTCGCCTGCGAGCTTCTCGTCCATATGCTTCTCGCGCCGCTCCCGCGCGAACTGCACGATCCAGCGCACGGCCAGTGTGCGCGCGCGGCGCTGGGGCACCTCGACCGGCACCTGGTAGTTCGCGCCGCCGACGCGGCGAGGCCGAACCTCTAGCACCGGCGTCACGGTCTTGATCGCCTGCTCCAGCACCTCGACCGGGGGCTTGCCCGTCTGCTCGCCGATCCGGTCCAGGGCGCGGTAGACGATCGCCTCTGCGGTCGACTTCTTCCCGCGTGACATCACCTTGTTGATCACCTGGGTCACGAGCCTCGAGCTGTAGACGGGGTCCGGATCGATCATCCGGGGCTGAATCGTGGCGCGGCGAGGCACTTAGCTCCCCCGCTTCGCGCCGTACTTGGAGCGCGCCTGGCGCCGTTCGCTGACGCCGGCTGCGTCGAGCCCGCCGCGGATCACCTTGTAGCGGTAGCCCGGGAGGTCTTTGACGCGCCCGCCGCGAACGAGCACTACCGAGTGCTCCTGGAGGTTGTGCCCCACGCCGGGGATGTAGGCGCCGACTTCCATGCCGTTCGTCAGCCGCACGCGGGCAACCTTGCGCAGCGCCGAGTTCGGCTTCTTCGGCGTCTGCGTCATCACGCGCGTGCATACGCCGCGCTTCTGCGGCGCGCCACGGAGGTGCGGGGTCTTGTCCTTGGACTTGGGCGCGACCCTGCCCTTTCGGACCAGCTGATTGACGGTCGGCATCTACTTCCTTCGTCTGGGCACTGACACAACAAAGGCTGGCCGGGGCTGGGCCCCTTGCCAACCGGTGGACAAGGGTAGCGAAGGCCGGCGGTACCGTCAAACGCGGAAACTCGCATGGCTGCGCGGATTCACGGCCGTGCGCCACCCGTTATCGTGCGTATCGAATCGAAACCGTTTTACGGTTTTCAATCCATAGCCTGTTGACCTCAACGGCACTACAGTGAGAAAGCCCGGCGCTCCGCAGATGGAGCCTGGGCAGGGCCGGAGGTCGAACGAGGGAGATGATGTTTGAGGCGGTGACTACGAGCACCGTTCTCGTGGCAGTTGGGGCCGCGGTGGCGACGCTTGCCCTGGTATCGATTGTTCTCTTGCTCCGACGCCGGCGCTCCGAGGACGGCGGGCAGCAGCAGATGCTCGCGCTCGTCTCCGAGATGAACACGCGGATGGAGGCGATGGTGCGCGAGCTCTCGGAGTCGCTCGAGCGCGCGCAGGAGGAAGGCCGGCGCAACCGCTACCTGACCGAGCTCGCCGGCTCGATCGACCTCGATGAGGTGCTCTCGCGGACGCTGGAAGCCGGCGGCGCCGTGCCCGGTGTCGACGCGGCCCTGGTCTCGATCTCGAACGGCGGCGAGAAGCCGATTGTCGCCACGCTGGGGCTCTCGGCCGAGGAGGCGCAGCGGCAGGTGGTATCCGGCCCGCCGGACGGCCACGAGGCCCGGGCCATCTCGCTCGTCTACCAGTATCCCGCGGCGCTCGAGGGAGCCGAGCTCGTGCACTCGGGCCTGGCCGTGCCGGTGCCGGGCGAGAGCGACCCCCTCGGGTTCTTGATCGTCTACAGCCGCTCGCCGGACCACCGCTTTGCCGAGGAGGAGATCCGGGAGCTCGAGGAGCTGGCGCAGCGCGCCGGGCCGGCGATCGAGAACGCGCGCCGCTTCCGCGAGGCCCGGCAGCTCGCCGATCTCGACGCCCTGACCGGGCTCCACAACCGCCGCTACTTCCACGAGACGCTCGCGCGCGAGGTCGCCCGCGCGCACCGCTACGGGCGCGAGCTCGCGCTCGTCGTGTTCGACCTCGACGACTTCAAGGCGATCAACGACCGAATCGGCCACCTCGCAGGCGACGCCGTCCTGGCGGAAACCGCGGACCGCGTCAAGGACGTGGTCCGCTCGGCCGACATCGCCTGCCGCGTCGGCGGCGACGAGTTCGCGGTGATCCTGCCCGAATCGTCGACCGCCGACGCCGACCAGCTTTACCACCGCCTCCTCGGCGCGGTCTCGTCGCGGCCCGTGGGCCAGGCAGGCCGGCTGTTTGTGTCAGCCGGAATCGCCGAGCTCACGGACGCCGACGACCCGACGAAGTTCTTCGAGCGGGCGGATGAGGCCCTCTACCGCGCGAAGGAGCGAGGCAAGGGCCAGGTCGTGTTACACAAGCCCGAGCTTCGGGAAGCGAACGGCAACGACGAAGCAGTGAATGCCGGCTAGTCGGCCGCGAGGAACGGCAGATAGTCCGTGAGCGGGACGACGCCAGGCGTCGGCTGGTCGTCCTTGCGGCAGATCGCCTGCTCGGCGTAGTCGCGCTGGCGGGCCAGGAGCCACGACTCATAGCGCTGGTCTCGCGCCAGGGCCTTCAGCGCGGTCACGACCGCGGGGCGAGCGACCTCGAGGGGCATCGCGCCCAGCGGGGCGGCAGGCTGCAGTGCCCGCACCTGGAAGGTTCCGAGCATCGTCCTGACTCCGATCCAGCGACCAACGGGCATCGAGAACAGCTGCCGCGGCGCGTTCGACTCGAGTGCGTAGCCACTCTTGCGGCCGCCGAGCCAGGGCACCGCCACCTTGGCCTTGACCAGGCGCGCCCTCGCGTCCGCGTAGGTGTCGTAGTACGCCTGCACGTCGTCGCCCGACGGATTGCGGACCTTCATCCGCCGCTGGATCAGGGCGCGGCGAAGCTCGTCCGCGATCACTCCGCGGGCCGCAAGCGGGCTCGCGTGGGCGCGCGCAAGCGCGGCGCGATAGGCGGAGTAGTTGCCGAACCGCGAGAGGACGATCGCCTTCTCGGCGTTGATGACCTGCGTCGGCTTCAGGGACTGGTACAGGCTCGCGACCACGCGCGCGAAGACGGACGTGAACGCGACGTCGGCGTCACCGGTCACCGGGGTCAGGTCGCGGATCGCAACAGACATGACCGGCCTTCGGACCACCGTGCAACGCGCCCCGCGCGGCAGGATCAGCTGCCCTTGCGTACGTGACTTGTTGAACCGCGGACCGGCCGCCTTCGGGCCGTTGCAGAGCCTCGGGTTGCGCGTCCAGAGGTAGACGCACGCGGCGGTCTCCTTCGCCGGATCGTCCTCGGCGACGCTGTACACCCCCCAGCCCCATGACCAGACCGAACGCAGGTGCACCTCTTTCGCGACTTCCTTTGCCGCAAGGGCTTGCAGCTTCGTGACCTCGAGCCAGGTCTGGAGGGGGGCGCGCTCGCGCCCGCCCGAGCCCGGGGTCGTGTGAAAGCCGAGCATGAGCCCCAGCTGGCCGGTCGGGATCCCGACGCTCGTGAACTCGGAGACGCGCTTGCGGAACATCATCCGCAGCGTCCGGCTGCCGGCCACGGGCCCCTGCTTGGCGAGCTTGGGCGCGGAAAAATAGGACTCCCTCACGATGTCGGCGACCTTCGCGACTTCGCGCCACCAGTCGCCGGCCTCATTGCCGGTGTACGGAGCGCTGGGGATGAGCAGCACGGGGCGCGCACCGAGCTTGGCGAGCGTCTGCAAGTAGAGGAGGACGTTGCGCCGGTACTGGGCGTTCGTGACGCTCCACGGTGTGATCAGGCCGGCGCCGTTGAGCTCGTTCTCGGCGATCATCGGCCCCTCACAGCCCATCGAAAGCGAGGCCGCCTGGTACATCCGCTGGGCTCGATCGACCACGACGGACGGGTCGAACGGCTCGAGCGGCGTGCCGACCCGCCGCACGAAGTGCATGTCCCAGTAGATCGTCTTCGCGCCGTAGCTCCGGTAGAGCTCCGGATAGACGTAGTTCGACGCGGCCGCGATCACGCCCGGCTGAGCGAAGGTCTTCCAGAACCGGACGCCGGCGTCGGCGAAGTCGATCCAGAGTGTCCCGCGCGGCATCGTGCACGGCGCGGCCGAGGCGCGGTGCGGCGCGGCCGCAAACCCCGCGCAGAGCGCGAGCGCGATGACCAGGAGCCTCCTCACTGACCCGAGTTCAAAGTAGCAGGGCAGCTGCCGAACCAGCTAGCGCCGACCGAACAGGCGCCGGAGCCGGCCTGGCCGCTCGGTTTCTTGCTCGTCCTCGACAACCGGCACCGGCCCGGGCTCGTCGCGCAGCGTGAGTGGGCGGCCGACCAGCCAGAGGGTCGCGCGAGCGACTGCTCCAGGCGCGAGAAGCTGCTCGCGCTCGACGGTGCCCGGCGCGAGGCACGTGTCGAAGGCGCCGCCGAGCGTGTCCAGACGCACGAACCGGTACGGCGCATCGCCGAGCTCGTTGTGACGCTCCTCGACCGACGAGACGATCCCGTGCGCGAGCACGTGCGAGCTCATCGGTCCCCCCTTGAACGTGAAGGTGCCTGACGGGACGAGCGACCGCGACGCGAAGCCGCGCATGGTCGGCACATCGAGCTCCTCCGGCGCCGGGACGTCCGCCCATTCTTCCTCCTGGGACTTTGTGAACGCCGCCTCGTCGAGCCAGACCTCGCCTTCCTCCCACAACCCGGCGAAGCGCACCTCGCCCGGCTCTTCGTACGGGATGAGCGCCCGTTCTGCGCCGAGCGTCTCGACGGAAAGCGTGAACGGATAGATCATCTCGTCCGCGTCGTCGAGCAGCTCCGCGTAGACGAGGTCGCAGAACCGGCACCCTTCGTCGCGCACGATTCCGACCGGCCGCCAGCGCGCGTGGAACCGGCCCTCGAAGCCCGGCTGGCAGCACTCGAAGCTACTGCGCCGATCGACGTGGATGCTGAGGGTCGCACCGCTGGGATCGCGGTACGTGGCGGTCCGGCCCTCAGAATGCTCCACGACGTCGGTCGCACGATCGAAGGCGGTGGACAGGAGCTCGCGGCCCTCCGCTTTGCTGTGAACCGGGAATCCGAGAGCCTCGAAGTGGGTTGGCACCGGCCGACCCTACGCCA
>JBKPLR010000017.1:0-16318 GCA_046731695.1 Actinomycetota bacterium | reverse complement strand
GGCCTGCTGCGTGTTGTGGCTCGTAGCCCAGCGGACGACGACGCCGTTCAGGCGAAACGTCTTCCGCGCCCGCCCCTGCGGGCGTGCAACTGCCTTCGAGCGGGTTGGCATTGACCGAGTCGAGGCCCAGCAGCGGGTCGCCGTTGCAACGGAGCGAGAAGTACAAGTCGAAACCGAGCCGGGTGAGGTTCTCGTACGAGTGGAACCGGTACCCCGCAGGCAGTCGAGTCGGAATGTAGGCCACCTTCGGCGCGTGCGTCTTGATCGCGTGCTGAACCGACAGCGGCACGGGCGCGGCGGAGCGAGCCCCCATCGCGCTGGTCACCAAAACTGTCGCAAAGGCGGCTGAGAGAAACGGCGTGCTCCGTCGCATTGCCTGCGAGATCTTGCCAACGCTTCGTAACACGCACGTAACGCCCGTTTGAGCAAGGACGAGCTGATCCGAGGTCTCGAGAAGCGCTAGTGGAGGATCTCGGTCCGGTGGAGGTAGTCCTCGACCGCTAGGAGGAACGCCGGGTCCTCGGCGATCTCGGCCAGCGTTCCCTTCGTCGTGTCGTCGAGCTCGCCGTCTTCGGAGAGCTCGTACAGGAACGGGCCGAGCTTGCCGGCCTGGGAGAGGGCCGACATTCGAAGCACGAGATCACGGGTGAGGTGATCCTGGGAGATTGCTTCAAGCGATTCGAGATCCTGATGCCAGCTGGGGAGCATGTAATGCCTCAACGAGGCGAGGGGGTTGTCGGATACGGGCCTACGCGACCAGCCGCTCTAGCGCCTCGGCGAGCTCTTCGAGCTCCGTCTCGTCGCCGTACGCGATCTCCAGGCGGCCTGCGGCTACTCGTGCGGTGAAGCCGGTGGCGCGTTCAGCGGCCTTGCGGGCGCGCTCTGCGAGCGCAGGGTCGACCTTCGGCAGCTTGCGCGGCTTCGTCTTCGCGCCCGCCCAACGCGCGGCTCGCTCGGCGGCCCGCACCGAAAGGCCGCGCCGAACGATCTTCGCCACGAGCCTCCGTCGGCCTTCGTTGTCGGGCACCGCCAACACGGCGCGTGCGTGTCCTTCGCTCAACTCGCCCCGCTCGACGAGCGCGAGGACGTCGTCCTGCAACTCGAGCAGGCGCAGGCGATTCGAGACCGTCGGCTTCGCCTTGCCGACCCGCTTGCTCAGATCGCCCAACGTGAGCCCGAACTCATCCATCAGCAACGCATAGGCCCGCGCCTCCTCGACCGGCGAGAGCTGCTCGCGGGCAACGTTTTCGACGAGGCCGAGCACCAGCGAGTCGCGGTCGTCGGCCTCGCGCACGAGCGCCGGAACCGTCGGGATGCCGGCTTCACGAGCCGCCCGCCAGCGGCGCTCGCCGGCAATCAGTTCGAAGCCGCCGGCCGGGCGCGGCCGCACCACGACCGGCTGCACGAGACCCTGGGCGCGGATCGAGTCGGCGAGCGCACTCGTCGCCTCGCCGTCGAAGCGCTTCCGCGGCTGGCGCGGGTTCGGATGGATCGTCTCGACAGGCAGGTGCGCCAGCTCGGTGTCGGCGGCTCCGCCGACGAGCAGCTCGAGGCCGCGACCGAGGCCGCGCCGCTTCTCAGGAACGGCCGACAAGCTCCATCGCCACCTTCCAGTACGCGTCGGCTCCCGCCGAGCCGCGGTCGTAGGCCGTCACGGGCAGGCCGTGGCTCGGTGCTTCCGCCACGCGTACCGATCGAGGAACGGCCGTTTTGAAGACAAGCTCGCCGAAGTGACGTCGCACCTCGTCCGAGACGTCTGCCGCCAGGCGCGTCCGCCGGTCGACCATCGTCAGGATCACGCCGCCGATCGAAAGCCGCGGGTTCAGTCGCGCGCGCACCAGCTCGACTGAGCCGACCAGCTGCGCAAGGCCTTCGAGCGCGTAGTACTCGGCCTGCACCGGCACGAGCACCTTGTCCGCGGCCGCGAGCGCGTTGACGGTGAGGGGGCCGAGGGACGGCGGGCAGTCGACGAAGACGAACGAATAGCCGTTGGAGGCCTCCGCGAGCGACTCCGCGAGGTAGCGCTCGCCGTCAGGCCTGCGCGAGAGCTCGACGGCGGCGCCGGCCAGCTCGGGTTTCGAAGGCACCAGCTCGAGCCGCGGAAACCGGGTCGGCTTGGCCAACTGCTCGAGCGAGATTCCGTCGAGCAGGTCGAGCGACGAGCTCCCGTTCGCCCGCTCACCAAGGCCGGAAGTTGCATTCGCCTGCGGGTCGAGGTCGACGACGAGCGTGCGCTCGCCGGCCTCCGCGAGGCACGCAGCGAGGTTGATCGCGGTCGTCGTCTTCCCGACGCCGCCCTTCTGGTTGGCAAGCGCGTACACCCGCCCGGGCATACGGCCAAGCTAGCTAGGCGAGCGGACGTTTCCGGGCGACGCCCGGGCGGCGCGGAAAACCGGGCGGAGTCGGCCCCTGTTTGCGTAGGACCAGAAGGCCCGGCGGCGATTCGACGACCTCTCCCGCCAGCTTGCCGGCCACGTTCGCCACACGCTCGGTTTCGGCACTCGGCCCCACGAACAGCACTGCGGCGCCTCCCGGAGCAACCAGCGGCAGGCACCACTCCGCCGCGACGGGTGGCGGCGCGAGCGCCTTGGCAACCGCCACGCCCCAGGTGTCGGCCGGCTGCTCCTCGGCACGCCCGCACACGACCTCGACGTTCGGAAACTCCCGCGCCCAGCGCTCGAGAAAGGCGCACTTGCGCCGGCTCGACTCGAGCAGCGTCACCTGCCGGTCGGGTAGCACCGCCGCCAGCGGGATCCCCGGCGCGCCTCCGCCCGAGCCGACGTCGACGATTGCGCCCTCGAATTGCGACACGACCTCGACGGCCTTGAGGCTGTCCTCGAGCAAGACCGCCCGCGCATCTTCTGCTGAGGTCAGACCCGGCGTCGCGACTACAGCCGCGAGCCAGTCATCGACACTACTCGAGCTCAATCACCACGAAGCGGTTCGGCTCCGTGCCCTCACTGCGCGTGGTCACGCCGGGGAACTCCTTCAGCCGCTCGTGCACGACCTTGCGCTCGACGGCGGTCATCGGCTCGAGCTCGACAGCGCCCCCCGACGAGACGGCCTGCTCCGCGTGTCGTACGGCGAGTGCATCCAGGCTCGCCTGGCGCCGCGCGCGGTACCCGGCCGCGTCGACCACGATCGGCTTGCGGTCGTCGCCGTGGGTGCGCCAGACGATCGCGTTCACGAGGTACTGGATCGCGTCGATGGTCTGGCCGTGCTTGCCGATCACGAGGCCAAGCTCGCGGCCGGTCACCGTCGCGAGCATCGTCTCTTCCTCTTCCCGGAACTCCACCCGGGCGCGGACGCCGATCGCCTCGAGGATTCGCTCGAGGACCTCGCGCACCTCGCGAGCCAGCTCGCTCTCGTCCTCCTGCACCGCAGCTTCAACGACGACAGCGCCGGAATCGACCGTCGCGATCACCCGCGCCGGCGCGTAGCCGACGCCGAGCAGCCCGCGCTCACCCTCGGAGACGACCTGGAAGCGAACCGCGGCCTTGTCGATCCCCGGCTGGAGCTTCTCGAGCTCACGGAGGGCGGACCACTTCGCCTCGCCGACGGTCTCGCCGGTCGCCTCGACTTGCAGCGCCTCGGTCATCTCCGCGCCTTCTTCTTCTTGCGCTTGACCCGCCGCGGTTGGCTCGGCGCGACTGCAGGGGCGGGAGCCGGTGAAACCTCCTGCGGGGCCTCTTCCTCCTTGGGCGGCGTGCGCGACGAGCGGCGTGGAGACGGTGCGGCTTTCGGCATCAACCGGCGCGTGATCAGACCCTGACCGACCGTCCAGAGGTTCGTCGTCACCCAGTAGATGACCAACCCGACCGGGAAGTTGACGAGGAAGAACACGAACGCGACCGGCAGGACGAGCAGCATCGTCCGCTGCGTCTTGTCCATCGTCGTCGACATGAGCAGGGTCGAAACCAGCTGGCTCACCACATAGAGCGCGAGCAACACATACCCCGACCAGTGCGCGCTTGCGTGCGCGGTGATGTCCGGCACGAGGCCGTGCAGCCAGGAGAGATCGCCCTCCGGCTTTTCGTTGGAAAAGCCCCGCAGAACGAGATACAGCGCAATGAACACCGGGAACTGCGCCAGCAGCGGGAGGCACGACGCGGCCGGGTTGATGTTGTTCTCGCGGTAGAACTTCATCAGCTCTTCCTGCTGGCGCTTCTTGTCGGCCTTGTACTTCTTCTGGATCTCCTTCATCTGCGGCGCGTGCCGCTGGAGGTTTTGCATCGAGTGGATCTGCTTGACCGTCAGCGGAACGAGCAGGAACCGCACCATGACGGTCAGCGCCACGATCGACCACGCCCACGTGAACCCCACGGAGGTGTGCAGCCAGTCGAGGATGTTCCGGAGCAGGTCCTCGAGCGGGGTGAGAATCGAGAGGAGAATCATTTGACGTAGTCGACCCCGCCGCGACTCCAAGGGTTGCAGCGGAGCAGTCGCCAACCGGCGAGCACCGAGCCCCGCACGAGCCCGTGCTTGCGCAACGCGTCGAGCGCGTACTGCGAGCACGTCGGGTGGTATTTGCAGCGGCCGGCCCACAGCACGCCGAGCGTCCATCGGTAGACGTAGATCAGACCCAGGCCCGCATAGGTCGGCACACGCAACGCGAACCTCACGCCGCAGCCTTTCTGAGGATCTCCTCGACCCGCTCGGTCAGCCACTCATGACCGCGGCTCTCGGCAGCTTCCGCAAGCCCCGGCCGCACGACGAGCACGTAGTCGTTGTCCTGCGAGAGCTCGGCGGAGCGGGCCCGGAAGATCTCCCGCAGCCGGCGCTTCATCCGGTTGCGCACGACCGCCGTCCCAACCGCCTTCGGCACAGCAAGGCCGACCCTCGGTCCCTCGCTGTCCTCGTCTCGTGAGAACCAGTAGAGGATCAGAAAGCGCGTCGAGATCGACCGGCCCTGCCGGTAGACGGCGTCGAAGTCGCGCGAGCGCGAGAGGCGATGGCGGCGGTTCACGCGCGCGAGGCTACGCGGAGAGCCGTTTGCGACCCCTGGCACGCCGCCGCTTGAGGATCGCGCGGCCGGCCCGGGTCGCCATCCGCGCGCGGAAGCCGTGCCGGCGCTTTCGCCTGCGCACGTTGGGCTGATAGGTCCGTTTCACGAGTCGAAGAAGAAGAAGGAAGCGCCGCCCCGGTCGGACGGCGTAGGCAGCCAGTATAGACGAGGCGCACGCACTCGCAGAGGTGGTTCTCCACAGGTTCGAGGGCGCACAAGCGAGGCGAGATTCGAGGCGCGGAAGCCGTCGCCGATGATGCAAGCGTCGTCATGGCCGACAAGTCGTCCACACCTGTGGAGACGCATGTGGAGGGCCCGTGTTTCCCTGCAAATTGGACACTTTTTGTCTACCTTGGCAACGAAAGAGAGGGCATTGTGAGGGCGCCGACTCGCTGCTATGCTCGGACGCTCGCCCGTTCTGCGAAAAGGAGCCTGCCGGCGGCGTGGAGCCCTCAACCGAGCTGACTGCAGAAAGCCTGTGGAGCGAGGTTTCTAGTCGGCTCAGAGGCGCCCTCAACGAGACCACGTACCGCACGTGGTTCGACCACGTGGAGGGGATCCAACTGAGCGACGACGAGTTCGTTCTCGCGGTGCCGAACGACTTCACGCGCGACTGGATCGAGGGTCATTTCCTCGGCCTGATTCGCGCGGCAGTCGGTGACGCCACCGGCCAGGAGCGGAGCGTGCAGCTCGCGATCGCCGAGCTCCAGGACGAGCCGGTGGTCGCGCCTGCCGACGTGCACGTTCGCGAAGCCATCTCGATGGGACTCAACCCGAAGTACACCTTCGACTCGTTCGTGATCGGGTCGTCGAACCGTTTCGCACATGCCGCGGCGCTTGCTGTCGCCGAAGCGCCGGCGCAGGCGTACAACCCGCTCTTCATCTACGGCGGCACTGGGCTCGGCAAGACCCACCTCCTGCAGGCGGTTGCGCAATACGTCGGCGAACACCAGGGCGAGCTTTCGGTGCGCTACGTGACGAGCGAGACCTTCATGAACGACTTCATCAACGCATTGCGCGACAAGCGGATCGAGGGGTTCAAGCAGCGCTACCGCGCCTACGACCTGCTCCTGATCGACGACATCCAGTTCTTCGAGCACAAGGAGCGCATCCAGGAGGAGTTCTTCCACACCTTCAACTCGATCTACGAGGCCGGCGGACAGCTCGTGATCTCGTCGGATCGCCCCCCGCGGGAGATATCGACGCTCGAGGAGCGCCTCCGCTCACGATTCGAGTGGGGCCTGATCACGGACATTCAGCCGCCCGACCTCGAGACGCGGATCGCCATCCTCCGCAAGAAGGTGAAGACCGACGGAATCCACATCCCCGACCCGAAAGTGCTCGAGTTCATCGCCGGGCGCATCTCCTCGAACATCCGCGAGCTCGAAGGGGCGCTCACGCGCGTCGTCGCATTCTCGTCGCTGACCGGCCGGCCGATGAGCGAGGACCTCGCCCAAGACGTGCTCAAGGACGTCTTCCCGCAGGGCGAGGTGCTGCAGGTCACGATCGAGCGGATTCAGGAGCTCGTCTCGGAGCGCTTCAGCCTCTCGCTCGAGGAGCTGTGCGGCGACAAGCGCTCGCAGAACATCGTCTATCCGCGCCAGGTCGCGATGTACCTCTCGCGCGAGCTCACGGATTCGTCGCTACCGAAGATCGGCAAGCAGTTCGGCGGGCGCGACCACACCACCGTGATCCACGCGACCTCCAAGATCGCGCGCATGATCCGCGAGGACCGGTCTGTGTACAACCTCGTGCAAGAGTTGACGGCAAGGATCAAACAAGCGCGCTGAGATGTGGAGTGATCAGACCTCGGCGGCGGCCCCTGTCGACAAGGCTCGTTTGTCCCCGACTCACGCCCACAGGGAGGCTTCACTTTCCAGGCGGCTCCCGGGCGTCTTCCCCGTCGTCCACACTCCCTACGACTACGACAAAGGAATTTCATAGATGATCGAAACAGAAGCTGTGATTGCCCAGGGAACACTCAAGGCCGTTTCCTCACGCGGTGAGTTGACTCGCGCGCTGGGCATCGTGTCGCGGGGAGTGTCGACGCGAACCTCGGTGCAGATCCTCGCTGGGATCCTGCTCGAGGCCGAAGACGGGAAGCTGCAGCTCGCGGCGACCGACATGGAGCTCTCGCTGCGAACGTCGCTCGAGGCGAAGGTCGAGTCGGGAGGGTCTGTGGTCGTGCCGGGGAGGCTGTTGCTCGAGCTTGCGCGCCTGCTTCCAGAAGCGGAGGTGACGCTCGAGCACAAGCTCGAAGAGGCTGTTGTGGAGGTTCGGTGCGGCTCGGCGACCTACCGGCTGCACACCTACAACGCAGAGGACTTTCCGCGGTTGCCGGAGACCGAAGGGGTCGAGCTGCACGAGATCGATCGCGAGACGCTGCTCGAGACCATTTCGCGAGTGAGCCGCTCGGCGTCGCGGGACGAGTCGCGCCCGGTGCTCACCGGAGTGCTCGTGCGCTTCGAGCGGGGAAAGCTCGTGATGGCCGCAACCGACTCTTACCGGCTCTCCGTCAAGGAGACCGCGGTGGATGTTGCGGGGCTCGAGCTCGAGGCAATCGTTCCGGCTCGCGCGTTGACCGAGCTCGCGCGAATCGGCGCGGAGGCCGAGAAGTTGTCGCTGGGCGTCCACGAGAACCAGGTCGTTTTCGGCACCGGTGACGCGTGGCTGACCACACGCCGTATCGACGGGCAGTTCCCGAACTACAGGCAGCTCGTGCCCGAGACGTTCGAGTACGAAGTTTCACTTGGCCGCGAGGAGCTCCTGGACGTCGTTCGCCGCGTTGCGGTGATGGCGCAACGTAACTCGCCGCTCCGGCTCCGATTTGCCGAGGGCGAGCTTGCCGTCTCGGCGCAGACGCAGGATGTCGGCGAGGCGCGAGAAGCGCTTCCGGCCGCGTTCAGCGGTGAGCCGCTCGAGATCGGCTTCAACGCGGAGTTCCTACGTGACGGGGTCGAGTCGATTGTGGGCGAGCAGGTGCGGTTGAAGCTGATCAGCCCACTGCGCCCGGCGGTGCTCGAGGGCGAGAGCGACGACTTCCTGTACCTGATCATGCCCATCCGGCTCGCGGGCTGATCGTCGGGGCCGTCTCTCTCCGCGACTTTCGCTCGTACGCCAAGCTCGACCTTGACTTGGCAACGGGTCTCGTCCTCGTGACGGGGCCGAACGGGGCCGGCAAAACGAACTTGCTGGAGTCGCTTCACGTCGGCACGCAGGGCTTCTCGCCGAGGACGCGGGCCGATGCGCAGCTGGTGCGGTTTGGGCGCGACGCCGCTCGCGTGTCCCTCCGTGGTGAGCGGGCGGGGGCGCCGGTCGAGCTCGAAGTGACGCTCGAGTTGAGGACCGGCAAGCGCGCGACTCTGAACGGGGCCCGTCTGCGGGCGGCGGAACAGCTTCGCGCCGAGGTCGCGACGCTCGTGTTCACGCCTGACCGGCTCGTGGTCGTGAAGGGTGCACCGGCGGCACGCCGCGCGTATTTCGATCGCGTGCTCGGCCGGCTCTCGCCCTCGCGCGCCGGCCTCTCGGCTGAGTACGGCGCCGCGGTTGGCCAGCGAAACGCAGCGCTGCGACGGGTTGCTCAAGGGCTTTCCTCACGCGATGCACTGGCGCCGTGGAACGAGCAAGTCAGTCGGCTTGGGGCGCAGCTCGTCGAGGGTCGCGCAGAGACCGTCTCGGAGTTGGCACCGCGGTTTCGCGAACGAGCTGATGAGCTCGGCCTTCCCGAGGCGGAGCTTGGCTACGACGCTCATGCGCCGAGCATGGAGGAGCTCGAGGCGCGGACCGACCGCGATCTCGAACGCGGGGCGACAGGGCTCGGCCCACACTTGGACGACGTCGCGGTGCTTTCGGGCGAGCGCGACCTGCGCGCGTTCGGCTCGCAGGGCGAGCAGAGGCTTGCCGTGCTCGCGCTGTTGCTCGGCGAGGCGGAGCTGCTGGAGGAGCGGCGTGGAGCACGGCCGCTGCTCCTGCTTGACGACGTGCTGTCGGAGCTCGATCCCGAGCGCCGGCGAGTGCTCGCCGACCGGCTGCGCGTGGCAGGCCAGGCACTGGTGACCAGCGCGAGCGCAAACGCACTCTCGGGGGACCCGGCGCAGACGATCGCGGTCGCCCAGAGCCGCGATGGAACGAGTGAGGCAAAGGTGGTCTGATGGAGCGGATCGGCGATACGGTCAGGAAAGAGCTTGGCCGGTTCGGGACAGCCGGTGCGATGGCCGATGTGGTCGAGGCGTGGCCGCGAGTGGTGGGCGATACGGTCGCCGTGAACGCTTGGCCGGCGCGGCTGGCTCGGGACGGAACGCTGCACGTCAATGCAGCCTCCTCCGCTTGGGCCTTCGAGCTCGGGCACCTCGAGAACGAGATCCTGCCGCGCCTGCGAGAGGCTCTCGGCAAGGACTCGCCGAGGCGCCTGAAGTTCTCCCCGGGACCGCTTCCCGAGGTCGCGTTGTCCGCCTCGGAGCGCGAGCCTCCGCCGCCACTCGAGCCGTCGCTGGACGACGCTCGCGACGCTCGCTCGTGGGCCTCGGCGATCGAATCAAAGGAACTTCGCAAAACAGTGGAAAAAGCTGCGCGCGCAAGTCTGGCGAGGGTCGGTTCCGGCCGCTCCGTCTGATACACTTAACGCGGCCCGGAAATGCGCCACTTGCAGGGCTTTTTTATTGGCTAAAGCTTCCTATACCGCAAAAGACATCACGGTGCTCGAAGGCCTCGAGCCCGTCCGGCTGCGGCCGGGCATGTACATCGGCTCGACCGGGGCTCGCGGGCTCCACCACCTTGTCTACGAGGCGGTCGACAACGCCGTGGATGAGGCCCTCGCGGGGCGCGCTGACACGATTCACGTGACCATCCACCCGGACAACTCGGTCACGGTTCGCGACAACGGCTCGGGGATCCCGGTGGACGTCATGGCCGAGCAGGGTCTGTCCGCGCTCACGGTCGTGCTCACCAAGCTTCACGCGGGCGGGAAGTTCGGCGGTGACGACGCCGCCTACAAGGTCTCGGGCGGCCTCCACGGCGTCGGCATCTCGGTCGTGAACGCGCTCTCGGAACGGCTCACGGCCGAGGTGTGGCGAGACGGCAAGATCCATCGCCAGACGTTTGCCCGCGGCGAGCCGACGAGCGACCTCGAGGTCACGGGCAAGACCAAGGAGACCGGCACCACGATCTCGTTTCTTCCAGATGGGGAGATCTTCGAGGAGGTCGACTGGTCGTACGAGACGCTCAGTCAGCGCCTGCGCGAGACCGCGTTCCTGACGCGAGGACTGCGCATCTGCCTGAGCGACGAGCGCGCCGGCGGTGAGCAGGTCGAGTTCCACTACGAAGGCGGGATCAAGGACTTCGTCGCACACGTCAACGCGGCGAAGGACCCGGTCCACAAGCGGATCGCGTACTTCGAGAGCGAGAGCGACGAGGGCAACGTCGAGGTCGCGATGCAGTGGAACTCGTCGTACCAGGACTCGGTCTATACCTTCGCCAACAACATCAACACGCACGAGGGGGGCTCACACCTGTCCGGCTTCAACGCCGCCCTCACGCGCACGCTCAACCGCGTCGCGCGCAAGCTCGACCTCCTCAAGGAGAAGGAGGAGAACCTCGAGGGGGAGGACGTGCGTGAGGGTCTTGCCGCGGTGGTCTCGGTGAAGCTCCAGGAGCCACAGTTCGAGGGCCAGACGAAGACGAAGCTCGGTAACCCGTGGGTGAAGGGCTTCGTCGAGTCGGCGGTCAACGCGAAGCTTGCGGAGTTTCTCGAGGAGAACCCGCAGGACGCACGCCAGATCATCCAGAAGGCGATCGCGGCAGCGCGGGCCCGGCAGGCTGCGCGCAAGGCGCGTGAGCTGACCCGGCGCAAAGGCGCCTTCGGCGGGGAGATCGCGAAGAAGTTCGCCGACTGCCAGGTGCGCGACCCGGAGCTCGCGGAGCTGTTCATCGTCGAGGGGAACTCGGCAGGCGGCGCCGCCAAGGAGGCACGCGACAAGTCGAACCAGGCGATCCTGCCCCTGCGCGGGAAGATCATCAACTCGGAGAAGAACCGGATCGACAAGGTGCTCTCCAACGCCGAGATCCAGCTTCTCGTGCAGGTGATCGGGACGGGCATCGGCGACGAGTTCGACATCTCGAAGCTCCGCTATCACCGGATCATCGTCATGACCGACGCCGATGTGGACGGCGCGCACATCCGCACGCTCGTCCTGACCTTCCTCTACCGGCACATGGAGGAGCTCTTCGATCGCGGGAACGTCTACATCGCCGTACCGCCGCTCTACCTCGCGCGCTTCGGCAACCAGCAGAACTATCTCGAGAAGGACTCCCAGCTCGAGGAGCTGCTCGTGCGCGAGAAGTTTGCCGACCTCGAGATCGAGGCCCGTGACGGAGCCGAGGTCAAGTTCACCGAGAATCGGTACAAGCGCTTTGCACGCGCGGTTGCCGAGTACCAGGGCTGGGTGGCGCGGCTACGCTCGGACTTCGGGCCGCAAGTCTCCGACTTCGTGCTCCAGCACGGGTTGGTCGAGACCGAGGCGGGCTCGCTGAAGGAGGCTGCGGAGGCAATCGCGCAGGCTGACCAGAACGGCTTTGGCCTCGAGGCGCGGATCAACGGGGAAGGGCTCATCGTCCAGGTCGTCGAGCTTGGCACCAACGCGACGCTGAACCTGGTGGTTCCGACAGAGCTGCTCGAGTCGCCGATCTACGAGAACGTCCGCAAGGCGCACGCGCGCCTCGCCGAGATCGTCGGCGGGCTGCCGCCGTTCAGCCTGCGGCTCGGGAAGGAATCGGAGTTCGCCCTGACCTTCGACGCGCTGCGCGATGCTGCGCTGACGCTCGCCAAGGGCGGGATCCAGATCACGCGGTTCAAGGGGCTCAGCGAGATGAACGCCCCCGAGCTCTGGCGCACGACGATGGACCCGGCACGGCGGATGATCGTGCGGGTCGACGTCGAGGACGCCGCGGCCGCCGATCTCTGGTTCTCACGGCTGATGGGTGACGAGGTCGAGCCGCGCCGCGCGTTCATCGAGCAAAACGCTCTCGAGGTGAAGAACCTGGATGTCTGAGGTCGAGAGCGGCCCGCTCGGGGCCGGCCGCATCGAGAGCCGCGAGCTCGACCAGGAGGTTCGCACCAGCTTCCTCGATTACGCGATGAGCGTGATCGTGAGCCGCGCGCTGCCGGACGTGCGCGACGGGCTCAAGCCGGTGCACCGCCGCGTGCTCTATGCGATGCACGAGTCCGGCCTGCAGCCCAACCGGCCGACCCGTAAGTGCGCCCGCGTCGTCGGCGAGGTCATGGGTAACTACCACCCGCACGGCGACCAGGCGATCTACGACGCCCTGGTGCGGCTGGCGCAGCCGTTCTCGCTCCGCTACCCGCTGATCGACGGCCAGGGCTACTTCGGCTCGGTCGACGGCGATCCAGCCGGCGCGATGCGCTACACGGAGTGCCGGCTCTCGCGGATCGCCACCGAGCTGCTGCGCGACATCGACGCGGACACGGTCGACTTCGAGCCGAACTACGACGAGTCGCGTCGGCAGCCGGTCGTGCTGCCCGCCCGCTTCCCGAACCTGCTCGTGAACGGCTCGGCGGGGATCGCTGTCGGGATGGCGACGAACATCGCCCCGCACAACCTCGGCGAGGTCGTCAAGGGGATTGTGGCGATGATCGACGACCCCGGCATCAACATCGAGAACCTGATGAAGCATGTGAAGGCGCCGGACTTTCCGACCGGCGGCACGATCGTCGGTTACTCGGGAGTTCGCGACGCGTACCGAACCGGGCGCGGGCGAATCACCGTCCGCGGCCGTGCGCACATCGAGCAGCTCCGCGGCGGCAAGAGCGCGATCATTGTCACCGAGCTTCCGTACGGAGTCCGCAAGGCCGGCGAGGGCGGCGTGATCGAGAAAATTGCCGACCTCGTGAAGGCCGGGACGCTGAACGAGGTGCCGATGTCGGACGAGGCGTTGCAGGACCATTCCGACAAGGAGGGCATGCGCATCTACGTCGAGCTGAAGCGCGACGCGGTTCCGCAGGTGGCGCTGAACAAGCTCTTCAAGCTGACCCCGCTCCAGACGACCTTCGGCTACAACGCGGTCGCGCTCGTCGACGGCGTGCCGCGGACGCTCTCGCTGCTCGAGCTGATCCGGCACTACCTCGACTACCAGCGCGAGATCGTCACCCGGCGCTCCAAGTACGAGCTCCGCCAGGCCGAGCGGCGGGCTCACGTCCTCGAGGGCTACCTCAAGGCGCTCGACAACCTCGACGCCGTCATCGACCTGATCCGCAACGCGGCCGACCCGGAGGAGGCCCGAATTGGCCTCATGGGGCAGTTCGAGTTCTCCGAGGTCCAGGCCCAGGCGATCCTCGACCTCCGGCTCGCACGTCTCACCGGGCTCGCGCGGAAGGAGATCGAGCAGGAGTACAAGGACCTCCAGGAGCGGATCGGCGAGCTGCGCGCGATCCTCGGCGACCCGGCGAAGGTCGACGGAGTGATCAAGGAGGAGCTCCATGAGCTGCTCAATGCGTACGCGAAGGACGACACGCGGCGGACCGAGATCGTGGCCGGGGAGGACGAGCTCGAGCTCGAGGACCTGATCGCGGAAGAGGACATGGTGATCGCGATCACGCGCTCCGGCTACGTGAAGCGCCTACCGGTCAGCGCCTACCGCGAGCAGAGACGCGGCGGGATCGGCGTCATGGGCATGGACCTCAAGGAGGAGGATTACATCGAGCACCTGTTCGTCGCCTCGACGCACGACTATCTGCTCTTCTTCACGTCGGTCGGAAAGGTCTACCGGCTGAAGGTGCACGAGCTTCCTCTCGGAACGCGGCAGTCGAAGGGGCGGGCGATCGTCAACCTGCTGCCGTTCGCCTCGCAGGAGCAGGTCCGCGCCGTGATCGCGACGCGCGACTTCAAGGAGGCCGAGTACCTCGTTCTCGCGACCAAGAACGGCATGGTCAAGAAGACGCGGTTCGAGGAGTACAACACCCCGCTGAAGGCCGACGGGATCATCGCGATCAAGCTCCGCGACGGCGACGCGCTCGTCGACGTGCTCCACTCGTCGGGGAGCGACGACATCATGCTCGTCTCGCGGAAGGGGCAGGCGATTCGGTTCCGCGAGGACCAGGCGCGGCCGATGGGCCGGGCGACCTCGGGCGTGAAGGGTATGGGCCTGCGCAAGGGCGACGAGGTGATCTCGGCGTCGATCGCGCGGGAGGATGTCGACATCCTGGTCGTCACCGATCAGGGCTACGGCAAGCGCACCCGCGTCGCGGACTACCCAGTCAAGGGCCGGGGCGGGCTCGGCGTCAAGACCGTTCAGCTGACGAAGGCGCGAGGACAGCTCGCCGGCGCCGCGGCCGTTCAGGACGGCCAGCAGCTGATGCTGATCTCAACCGGCGGCACCGTGATTCGAATGGCGGTGAGCGACATCAAGCGGCTCGGTCGGGCAACGCAGGGCGTCATCGTCGTGCGCCTCCGGAAGGGCGAGCAGGTATCGAGCATCGCGCTCGTTGCCGAGTCGGACGACGAGCCGCCGGCACCCGAAGAAGCCGCGTAAGAAGGCGTAGATTCACAAAGAATTCTGCGGGACCCTTCTCAAACTCGAACCAGGCGTGTATAACTTTCAACGCAGGCAACGGTTTCCCGCGGAGGTAGACAGATGATGGTGTACGACAAGGCGGCGGACTTCCTGGAGCCCATCGACATTTCCGAGCATCTCGACAAGATCGAGCTCTACCTGGGCCAGGTTTGCCAGATCGCGGGGATCTCGAAGATGCAGCTCGACTACTGGACCAACAAGGCCCAGATCCCGACCAAGGGCAAGAAGCAGCGCATCTACGACATGGACGCGCTCGAGACCGTGATGCTGATCAAGCAGGCCAAGGACAAGGGCCTGAACCTCGGCGCGGCGATCGAGGCCGCCCGCAGCTTCCGCGCGTCGAAGACTGTCGCCTAGCTACGTAGCCTCGCTGCCGCGTCCTCGGGTGCGAGGGGGTTGATGTAGATCCCCGCGCCGAGCTCGAGGCCGGCCAGGACCGTCAGTCGCGGGACGACCTCGAAGTGCCACGTCGTTCCGTGGTGGAGCCACGCGTTCCATGGCACTGCGCCCTCGACGGCCCGCAACCGAACGATGACGTCTCGTAGCAGCAGGAAGGCTGCGCCGAGCGTGTCGGGATCGGGCCAGGAATCCGCGGCTGGGTCGGGCATGATCACCGCTTCGTAGGGCACGCGCCCCGCCGGATGGCAGAACGCCACGAGGCCGTTCCCGCCGGCGACGATCGTGTTCCGGCTGCGCGCATCGTCCAGAAGCTGTGCCAAGCCGCCCTCGCGCTCGGAGCGCACGACGGGTGGTGCTTCCGGGAGCCAGACCAGCTGCGAGTGAGAGTGCGGCAGGCTGCCGCCCGCGGCTCGGCCCTCGTTGATGATCGGATGCACGTAGCCGTCGTTTGCCGCAGCGCGCTCGCCCCAGGCAGCGGCGAGGTCCCCGAGCTCCACGTCGTCGAGCTCGGCCAGGCTCCGCGCATGACGGGGCGTGTGGATCACGACCTCTTGGCGCTCGAAGGCCGGGTAGAGATTCGGCACGACTCGGACTCGCCAGCCGGGCGTGTTCGGCTCGCGGCCCTCGCTCGCCAGGGCGAACACCTCGGGCGGTGTCTGGTCTTCCCTGCCCTCGCAGAAGGGACACTGGTCGAGCTCCTCCGGAGTGGCGGGCTCGATCAACGCTGCCCAGGCACCGGGCCGTTCGGCGCGGGCCGGCGCGATCGCAACCGCGCGCCCCGAAAGCGGGTCGACCCGCAGCTCGCCTCTAGGTCCCGGAATTGGTCTGCTCGAGGAACGGCTTGACCAGGTCGAGCGGCGCCGGGAAGACGATCGTCGTCGCAGGCGACGTGCTGATCTCTATCAGCGTCTGCAGATAGCGGAGCTGGAGCGCGATCGGGTGGGTCTCGATCACGAGGGCCGCATCCTTGAGCCGCTCGGAGGCCTGGAACTCGCCCTCCGCGGCGATCACCTTGGCGCGCCGCTCCCGCTCTGCCTCGGCCTGCCGCGCCATCGCGCGCTGCATGCCGGACGGGATCTCGACGTCCTTCACCTCGACGATCGAGACCTTGATCCCCCAGGGCGAGGTCGACTCGTCGATGATCTCCTGGAGGATCGAGTTGATCTTGTCGCGCTCGGAGAGCAGCTCGTCGAGCAGATGCTGGCCGAGAACAGAGCGCAGCGTCGTCTGGGCGATCTGCGACGTGGCGACCATGAAGTTCTCGACCTGGACGATCGCGTTCTTCGGCTCGACGATCCGGAAGTAGGCGACCGCGTTCACCCGGACGGG
>JBKPLR010000016.1:0-9008 GCA_046731695.1 Actinomycetota bacterium | reverse complement strand
CGGCGGCGCGCCGCAAAGCCGCCTGGCGGCCGCCCGGCGTCGAGGGAGCCGCGTCGCCGCGGGCCCAGCGCTCGAGCAAGCGGCAGAACGCGAGCGCCGCGACCTCGCAGGCGATCAGCTGCCGGATCAGCCGGTCGGCGGTGTCCACGTCGGCCGCGTTGTCCACGAGGACGTCGGCCCAGCTCTTGTCGACTCGCAGGGTGCTCACTCGCGTTCCTCAGTCGCCGCTGACGGTGCGGTGCCGGAGGGGACAGTGCTGCTAGCACGGCCCCGGAGAGCACCGTGCCGGCAGCGGCGGCAGGCGGTGGCGGAGCCGGGCTTCGCCCGGGTCGGCCACCGCCGGTGAGGGGCGCGAGAGCTCACACCTCTACTACTACTGGAAGAATCATGGGCCGTCGACCCGTGCGGTCGTAGATCAGCTGGCCGAGGCCGTCGTGCAGGTGCTCCTGGAGGAGCTTGATCTCGCTCACGTCGTCCTCGAGCAACTCGGCCAGCACGCGCTCCGTCTCCTCGCGCATCTCCTCGAAGAGCTCTGCCTCCGGCTCCGCGAAGCCGCGCGCGATCAACTCCGGCTGTCCCGTCACGGCGCCGTTCGATCCGGTGAGGGTCGCGACGACGATCAGGACGCCGTCCTCGGAGAGATGCCTGCGGTCGCGGAGCGCGACATCGTGGACGTCACCGACCCCAAGCCCGTCGACGAACGTCACGCCCGCCTCGATGCGGTCGACGATCCGCGCGACGCCGCCGGCGAGCTCCACAACCGAGCCGTTCTCGGCGAGCACGATCCGGTCGTCCGGCACGCCGCCTTCCCGGGCGAGTCGCGCATGCGCCGCGAGCATCCGGAACTCGCCGTGCACCGGCATCACGCCTCTCGGCCGGACAAGACCGATCATCGTCCGGAGTTCTTCCGCATGGCCGTGACCTGACACGTGCACGGGCGCGATCTCCTGGTGCAGCACCTCCGCGCCGTTCCGCGCGAGCTGGTTGATCGCGTCGTGCACGCGGAGCTCGTTCCCGGGCACCGGCCGCGCGGAGATGATCACCGTGTCGCCCGCCTCGACTCTCACGGCCGGGTGGTCGCCGTACGCGATCCGCACGAGGGCCGACAGCGGCTCACCCTGGCTACCGGTACACAGGATCAGGACGTCGCGCGGTGCGTACTCGTCGAGCTCGTTCGGCCGGATCAGCACGTCCTCGGGAACGTCGATGTAGCCGAGGTTCCGAGCGATGTTCACGTTCTTGCGCATGGAGCGCCCGACGACGCACACCTTGCGGCCGACGTCGACCGCGACATCGATCGCCTGCTGCATCCGGTGGACGTTCGACGCGAACGACGCGACCAGAACGCGGCCCTGGAGCGGCGGGATGATCTGACGGAAGGCCTCGCCGACGAGCCGCTCCGACCCGGTCACACCCGGCCGTTCGGCGTTCGTCGAGTCGCCGAGCAGCAGGTCGACGCCGCGGCTCCCCATCTCGGCAAGGCGGCCGACGTCGGTGCGCAGGCCGTCCACCGGGGTGTGGTCGAGCTTGTAGTCGCCGGTGTGCAGGATCCGGCCGCCCGGAGTTTCGAGGACGATCGCGACCGAGTCGGGAATCGAGTGCGCCACGCGGATGAACTCCGCCGTAAACGGGCCGAGCTCGATCGGGCCCGCCTCCGGCTCGGCCTCCCTGAGCTCCGCCGCGCGCAAGAGCCCGTGCTCGTCGAGCTTCGACTTGATCAGGCCGAGCGTGAGCCGCGTGGCCCAAACCTCCTGCACCCGCCCCTCGCGAAGCAGGTAGGGCAAGGCGCCCACGTGATCCTCGTGTCCGTGCGTGAGCAGCACCGCGCGGACCGGCCGCTCGCGGTCCGTCAGGTACGAGAAGTCCGGGAGGATCAGGTCGACGCCGAGGTGCTCGTCACGTGGGAACGCGAGGCCGGCATCGACCACGATCGCCTCGCCGTCGGCCTCGTAGACGGTCATGTTCTTTCCGACCTCGCCGAGGCCGCCCAAGGCGATGATCCGCACGCTGCCGGGCATCCGCAGGAGTGTACTTTCAGCAATCGCCGACCCCGTGCCGATACTGGAGCGGTGCGGTTCCCCGTCCTCGCGTACCCGATCATGGCGGCCGGGGTTGCCGTCATGGCCGCCGGCGCGATCGTCGCGTCGCACCACCCGCTGACCGCGCTCGCGCTGCTCGGCGCTGCCGCCCTTGCGGCGGAGCTGCTGGAGGAGCCGGACGCTTCCCGCATCCGGGAGCCGCTCGGGCTCGGAGCCTTCCGGGTCGCCTCCGGTGTCGACCTTGCAGCCGTGATCGTGCTCGGTCCCTGGCGCGGCGCCTTCGTAGCAGGCGCGGCGGCGCTGGTCGCGCGGCTCGCGCGGGGCGCCTTCCGGTTCGCGTTGTTCCAGGCGGCCGCCTTCGCGCTCGCCGCGCTCGCGGCTGGGTACGCCTTCCAGCTCGGGGGCGGGCACGTGCACCAGCTGAAGCTGCCCGAGGACCTCGTCGCCCTCACCGCGCTCGCCGTCGTCTACCTGATTGTCTCGCGCGCCGTCCTCGAGCTCGTGGGCGGCGGTGAGAACCTCGAGCCGGACTTCGCGGCCGCGGCTGCGGAAACCGGCCTCGGCGCGGTGCTCGCGATCTTCGCGCTGCACGAGCCGTGGAACGTCCTCGCGGTCGTACCGATCGCGCTGGCAGTCAACCGCGCTCAGGCGCGGGTGCGCCACTCGCGCCAGGAGACGCTACACGCGCTGGAGACGTTCGCGAACATCGTCGACGAGCGTGACCCGTCCACCTACCGGCATTCGGTGCGCGTCGCCGGCTACGTGGACGAGCTCGCTCGCGCCCTCGGTCTCCCCTACTCCGACATCGACCGGCTGCGCTGGGCCGCCCGGCTGCATGACCTCGGCAAGGTCGCCGTCGACGCGGCCGTGCTCCGCAAGCCCGGCAAGCTCACGCCCAACGAGTGGGGAACGATGTGGCGCGCGCCCCGGCTCTCAGCCCGGCTGCTGCGCCGCTTCGAGCTCTCGTCCGCCGAGGCGAGGGCCGTCGAGCTCCACCACGAGCGCTACGACGGCCGCGGGTACTACGGCATCCCGTCCCAGGAGCTTCCGCTTGCCTCGCACTTCCTGATGGTCGCGGACAGCTACGACGCGATGCGCTCCGACCGGGCGTACCGGCCCGGGCTCAGCAAGGAAGAGGCGCTCGCGGAGATCGTCCGGAACGTCGGTACCCAGTTCCACCCGGCGGTCGCGAAGGCGTTCGTCGCCGTGCAGGAAGGGTTGGATCCCTACTCGGCCCTGACGCCGGAGGAGCAGGAGGAGCTGCGGGGCTCTGCAACGCGCCACCGCCTCCCGCATGTTCCCGGCGCGCGCGATCTCAAGGAAAAGCCGGAACTCGCTGCGCTCGGCGGGCTCATCGGCGCGCTGGCCGGGGTCGGCCTCGATCGGCCGTGGCTGATCGTCGCCGGCGGCGCCGTCGCAGGAACCGGCATTCTCCTCCGCGCGCTCGTGCGCTTCCGGGCGGCGCGGCTGCGCGCGAAGCTGTCAACCGCCCTCGGGGGCGGTTCGCGAGAGCAGATCTTCGCGCGCCTCGCCGACGTGCTCGAACACTCCGCGCGCAGCGAATGGGCCGCGCTCGTCGCCTGGGAGGAGGACGGCCTCAGCGGCGAGCTCGAGCACGCGTACGGCGAAGGCCTGTCGGAGATCTCAGAGCGTGGCCTGATGAGCTGGCTCGTCCGTGAGGCCGAGTCCCGGGAGCCGTTGCTGACCGCCTCCGCGCACGACCTCGGGTGGGACACCGGCGGCGTGTATGTCGCGCTCCCGCTGCGGCGCGAGAACAGCGCCCTCGTCGGCTTCGTCGTCCTGCGGACCCGGCGTCTGCTTCCTCGTCACGTGCGCGCTGCGCTAACCGGTTCGCTGGACGCGATCGGTCTCGCGCTCGCCGAGCGCCCTGCTCAGCAGGGCAACTCCGAGCCCCGCGCGCTGACCGGCTAAACCCGCGCCGGCTCGAGGAGCTTCAGCCGCTCGAGGCAGGAGCGGATCTGGATCTGCTGTTCCTCGCTTGCCTCGACGAGCGGAAGTCGAAGGCCGCCGACCTCGTGGCCGAGCATGTTCAGCGCGGCCTTCATCTGGATCGGGCCCGTGACGACGCCGATCAGCTCGTACGCGGGCGCGAGCTCCTCGTCGATCCGGCGCGCGCCGTCAAGGTCGCCCTCCTTGGCGACGCGGATCAGCTCCTTCACCTGCGGCCCGACGACGTGCGTGTGGACGCAGACGCCGCCCATGGCGCCGAGCTCGACGAACGGCAGTACGAGGTTGTCGTCACCGGCATAGAGGTCGAGTCCGAGCTCGACGATGTGGCGCGCCTGACCGAGGTCGTCGTTGGACTGCTTGACCGCCTTCACGTTGGGGATGTCGGCGAGCTCGGTCATTGTCTCCGGCTCGATGTTGATCGCGACGCGGCCCGGGATGTTGTAGGCGATCACCGGCCGGTCGGTTGCGGCTGCGACGGCCTTGAAGTGCTCGACGATCCCGCGCGGCGGGGGCTTGTTGTAGTACGGCGTGATGACCAGGACACCGTGCGCGCCGGCCTCGTGGGCCTGTTCGGTCAGGTTGATCGAGTGCTCGGTCGAGTTCGTGCCGGTGCCCGCGATGACCGTGGCGCGGTCGCCGATCGCGTCGATCGCCGCATTGAGCAGCTCGACCCGCTCGCCCTCCGAGAGCGTTGAGGCCTCGCCGGTGGTGCCGTTGACGACGACGCCGTCGGAGCCGTTCTCGACCAGGTACGTGCAGAGCTCGGCGTACTTCTCGGCATCGACCTTCCCGTCCGCATCGAACGGCGCGACGGTCGCGGTGAGCACCTCACCGAGCACGCCGGAAGTGTACGCCCTGGCCCGCGCGATCCCTGCGCCGAACTGCCCCCAAGGGGTCCCCCGCGACCCCTGACGAGCACGCTAGCGGTCAAACCGTCACGCGTGTGTGACGGCTTCGTGCCGAATGTGTGTCTACTCGAGCAGCGCGTCGAGGCCCAGCGTCAAACCCGGCGGCAGTTCGTTCAGTTTCTCGAGCGCGAGCAGCACGCCGGGCACGTATGCCTTACGCGAGTACGCGTCGTGGCGGATTGTGAGCAACTGCCCGTCGCCGCCGAAGAGCACCTCCTGGTGCGCGACGAGCCCCGGCAGCCGCACCGAGTGAACCGACGGCTCGCCGGGAAGCAAGTCCGCCGTCGCCCGCGCGGTGCCCGACGGCGTGTCCTTCTTCGTCTCGTTGTGCAACTCGACGATCTCAGCGCGCGGAAGGAACTGAGCGGCCTCGCCCGCGAGCCGCATCATCAGCACGGCGCCGATTGCGAAGTTCGGCGCCACGAACAACGCCAACCCCCGCTCGGCCGCGAGCCCGCCCAACTCCCCGGGATCCCAGCCCGTTGTCCCCACGACGCACGGCACTCCCGCCTCGAGCGCACCGCGCACGTTCGCTTCGACGGCCTCCGGCGCGGTGAAGTCGACCATCACGTCGGCGCCCCCGAGCTCGACGAGCTCGTGCCCCGCCCGCTCCAGCGCGGGGCCAAGTACCGACCCAACCTTCCCCCCGCGCCCGAAGAGCGCGACTCTCACGCCGCCTTGGCGAGTCGCGGATTCACGCGCTCGACGGCAGCCAGGAACCGTTCTTCCGCCGGGCCGATCCCGGCCGCAGAGAGCTTCTCCGGCGCCAGCAGCACTCCGGCGAGTTCCGCGAGCGCGTCCGGCTCGACGGCGTCGACCTCGGCCATGATCCGCTCGATCGAGAGCAACTCGCTGTCGGTGATGAGCGACTTCCCGAGCCGGCTCATCCGGTTCGAGGTCGACTCCATCGAGAGCATGATCCGCCCCTTCAAATTCTCCTTCGCGCGCGCGAGCTCCTCATCGCGCAGGTTCCCACCCGCGATCTCCGCGATCTGCTCGCTCGCAATTTCGAGGCATGCAGCCAGATTGTCCTCGCGAGTCCCGATGTAGATCCCGAGCTGCCCGGTGTCGGTGTACTGCGAGGCGAAGCTGTAGACGGCGTACGCCATCCCGCGCTTCTCGCGGATCTCCTGGAAGAGCCGGGACGACGCCGAGCCGCCGAGGATCCCGTCCAGGAGCGACGCGGCGAATCGGCGCTTGTCGGAGCGGGAGATCCCGGGCGCCGCGATGCACACGTGGTACTGCTCGGTGTCCTTGCGCTGGAAGCGGAGGCTCGGCGCCGGCGGCTTCACGAGCGGTGGGCGCACGCGCGGCCCTTTCCGTACCGCCGCGACGGCCTTCCGCTGCGCCTTCAGCAGCAGCCGTTGGAGCTCCTCGTGCTTGAGGTTCCCTGCCGCGGAGACGACCACGTTGCCCGGCACGTACATCGAGCGGTGGTACGAGGACAGTGTCCGGCGCGTCACCGAGGAGATCACCTCGGCGCGTCCGATCACGGGGCGCCCCAGTGGATGCGAGCCGAAGGTCGCCTCCGAGATCAGGTCGTGCACGAGCTCCTGCGGCTGGTCCTCGTACATTGCGATCTCCTCGAGCACCACCTCGCGCTCGGCGTCGAGCTCCGCGAACGCCGGCGCGAACACCATCTCCCCCATCACGTCCAGCGCGGTCTCGAGCCGCTCGTCGGGAACACGCGCGTAGACGACGGTGTGCTCGCGCGAAGTCGCCGCGTTGAGCTCGCCGCCGAGCGTGTCGAACACCTCCGCGATCTCCTGGGCCGAGTAGGTGGCGGTGCCCTTGAAGAGCAGGTGCTCGATGAAGTGCGAGACGCCCGCCTTCGCGTCGGTCTCGTCCCGAGAGCCGGCGCCGATCCAGAATCCGATCGCCACCGAGCGAACGTGGGCGAGCCGCTCGGAGATGACGCGCTCGCCGGAATCGAGCTCGGTCAGGACGTACCGCTGCACGGACGGATCGTACTCGCGCCGCTAGCTAGGCTCGTCTCGTGGGCGAAATCGAGTTCGAGGACGCAGTGCAGGACGCGATGGACAGCCTCCCGCCCGATCTGCGCTCGGCGATGTCGAACGTCGCCGTCGTGGTCGAGGACGAGCCGCCGCCTGGGCAACCTCTGCTGGGGCTCTACGAGGGGATTCCACTCACCAGCCGAACAAGCGGCTACTCCGGTGTGCCGCCGGACAAGATCACGATCTACCGGCTGCCGCTCGAGCGGCTGTACGGCCACGACCCAGTGCTGCTTCGAGGCCAGATCCGCCGCGTGGTCCTGCACGAAATCGCCCACCATTTCGGCATCAGCGACGAGCGCCTCCACGAGCTCGATCGCTACTGAGATCCGAGGCGCCCGCTACCCTCCTGCGCTGCCAGGCCAGGTACAGGCGCCCGCGGAACCGCGGGCCTCCATCGATGCGGGCGGGATCCCACCCGAGCGAGCTGATCGCGGGCGTGAGGCGCCTTGCCGGCCCCGCCGACCCAAACGGTGACAACGGAGCTTCGACCGAGAGGCTCAGCTCGCTCACGGAACGCCAGCGCGAGATGCTGGATCTGCTCGCTGACGGCCAGACACAGGAGGAGATCGCGACGACGCTCGTGATCAGCCCGAAGACGGTCGCCACGCACATTCAGCGCATCCTCGGGAAGCTCGGCGTGCGAAGCCGCGCACAGGCGGTCTCGATCGCGCTGCGCCGCGAGGACGTCAACGGCGGGGTCGCCCCCTAGGAGCGCAGCGCGGCCTTGATGGCGGCCTCGATGTCGTTGACCGCCGCGAGCTTCCCGCCGGTCTTGCCAATGAGAATCGTCGGCGTTTCGACGAGCTGGTCGGCGGTCGCCTGCTGGTCGAAGCGCCGGGCCTCGGCGCTGACCGCAGTCGAGTTGCTCGCCGCGAGTGCCTCCGCCACGTTCAGCCCCTTGAGGCTCTGGAACGCGGAGTGGACGAAGTCGTCCGTCAGCCAGTCAGTCCCTTCGCTTCCCTGGTTGAAGTAGGTCAGCTGGGCGAAGTCGAAGAACCGGTTCTGCTTGCCGGCGGCCAGAGCGGCCAGCCGGCCCCGCTGGGAGTTCTCGGCCGGATTGATGAACGCGATCGGCCGGGCGATCACCTTCAGCTTTCCGGGACGAACGTAGCGCTCGACGATCGTCGGCATCAGCTCCGTCTCGAAGGAGCGGCAGGCGGGGCACTGGAGATCGATGTACTCGACCATCGTCACCGGCGCCGAGGGTTTGCCGAGCACGTTGCCGTGCTGGGGAATCCCCTTGAACATCTGGGTCGCCGTGGCCGCTTCGGGGAGCGTGCTCGTGTTGACCGCGCTCGTGGACGTCGAGCCGTCGTCGCCACCAGTCAGGGCGAATGCGAGCGCCGCGCCGACCGCGAGCACCGCGATCATGACCGCCGCGATGGCGAGAACCTTCGGCGACGCTTTCCGCCCTCCCGTGCTCCGCAACGGCGGCGGCGCCGGAGCACGGCGCTGTCTCGCTTTCTTGCCGCTCGTCATGCGGGCTCCACGGTAGCGGGAGGGGCGGCGGCCAGCAGTAGGAATGCGAAGACGAGCGCGAAGGCGGTCAGGGCAAGGGTCGGGATCGTCACGTACCCGAACTCGTTGATCCACCTGAGAGCACAACCGCCGGGGGCGGAGATCTTGCAGGTCTGCGCCTCCGCGACGACCTGGTTCTCGACGAGTAGGTGATAAACGGACACGCCGGCACCGACGAGCGGCAACGGCAGGAGGTACCGGGCGGCGCGCCGGTCGGCCGCAAGCGCCATGAGCAGCGCAGTGATCGAGAGCGGATACATGCAGATGCGCTGGTACCAGCAGAGCTCGCAGGGGATGAAGTGCGCGATCTCCGAGAAGAACAGGCTCCCGCCGGTCGCGATCGCGGCGACGAGAAACGCGAGCCAGAGCTCGTAGCCCTCGATGGCCGCGCGGAGGCCGTCGAGCGGGCCTCGCAGGCCGACAAGCCACGCGACCCCCAGGAACAGCAAGAGGGCCGCGAGCACCTGGCCCGCGACCCCCAAGACCGCAAGGGTGACGGTGACGTCGTGCGTCAAGCGAGCGGGCTAGCCGCGGTCGCGGCCGCCCCGGCCTCGGCC
>JBKPLR010000015.1:0-6872 GCA_046731695.1 Actinomycetota bacterium | reverse complement strand
CGATCAGGATCCGCTCACCGGGCAGTGAGGTGGTCATCACGCGTGTTATCGGCAGCTAGGCCCCGTTGTCAACAGCCACGAGCTCGATTCGATTCTGCCACGGGTCCCGGACGAAGCACCTGCGTAGGCCGGGAATCGAGTCGTCCTGCTCGATCTCGACGCCGGCGTGATCGAGCTGCGACAGCAGCTCCTCGTAGCCGGCGACCTGGAAGGCGGGATGCGCCTTGCGCGCGGGGGTGAAGTGATGCTCGACACCGATGTGGAGCTGCTGGGCGCCGACCCGGAACCAGACGCCGCCGCGCGCGCGGAGCGGCTCCGGCTTCTCGAGCTCGTCCAGTCCCAGCAGCGCGCCGAAGAAGCGCCGCGCGTCCGCCTCGCACCCCGGCGGCGCTGCCAGCTGCACGTGGTCGATCCCGGCCAGCACGGATGCGAAGGATAGAGTCCCGCCGATGTTCGACGAGGGGCTCGCCGAGCTGCACACCCATCTCGGCGGTTCCGTCGCCTCCGACATCCTCTGGTCGCTCGCCCACGAGCAGGGGATCGCTCTGCCGGTCAAGGACTACTGGGAGTTCGACGCCCTCGTCACCGTCTCGGATGCGCGCGGCGTCGAGATTCTCGACGCCCTCGACCGGATCTACCACTGGACGGAGCTGATCCAGTCGTCGCCGATGGCGGTCGAGCGCTCCGTCCACGGCGCGATCGGCGGCGCCTACCGCAGCCAGGGGATCACGACGCTCGAGCTCCGCTTCAACCCGATGAAGCGGAATCGCGGCGGCGAACGCGATCTCGACCACATCATCCTGGCGGCGATCCGGGGCCTGGACCGCGCCTCGATCGAGTATCCGCAGGTGCGGGCCGGCCTGATCCTGATGATGGATCGTACCTTCGATGCGCGCCAGAACGAGGTCGTCGTCGAGAAGGCGGTTCGCTGGGCCTCCCGCGGCGTCGTCGGGATCGACATCGCCGGCCCTCGACCCGGAGGCGGCCGCTACGACTACACGCGGATCGCGCCGATGGTCGAGACGGCGCGCGCAGCCGGACTGGGGGTGACGATCCACGTCGGCGAGGAGGGGGAGACCGGCGGCGAAGAGCTGGCCGAGGTGGTCGAGCACCTGCGGCCGGACCGGATCGGCCACGGCATCCTCGCCGCCCGTGAGCCAGAGCTGCTGCGCGCCCTCGCCGAGGCCGAGATCGTGCTCGAGACCTGCCCTACGTCGAATCTGCTCACGCGCTCGCTGCCGGACGAGGATGCCGTTCGCGAGACGTACCGAGCATTCGTCGAGCACGGCGTGCCGTTCACGATCGCCACTGACGGCCCCGAGATGATGCGCACGCACCTCCGCGACGAGCTCGAGCTCCTACAGCGAATCGGCGCGCTCGACGAGGACGAGCTAGTGGAGGCGAACCACCGCGGCCACGAGGCGAGCTTCGTTCACGCCTACTTGACCGATAGAAGCCGCAGCACGTAGCGCGTGCCGTCGGCGGTGTTCATCAGCGTCAGCGCCTTGCCCTTCTTCAGCTGGACGGTCTGACGGCCGCCTTCGAGCGAGCCGCCGGCAATGCCGATCTTCGCGCTCGTCTTGGTCACCGACACGAGCGAGAACGTCGGGCTCGAAGCCGGGAACGACGAGCCGACATCGACCGTCTCCGTGGCCCCGTTGACCGAGATCACGGCGGCCGTCAGCTTCACGGGGGCGGCCTTCGAGGGCCCGCTCGGCCGCGCAGATGTGCCGCCGGGCAGCGTGACCAGGGGCTTGGTGGGCTTGGTGCCGCCCGAGCTCGAGGTCGTTCCCTGCCCCGGGCAGCTCGAGGAATCGCCGGAGCCGCAGGTCAGGTCGAGCTGCTGCGAGAACGGGTCCTTCGACTTGAAGCGGCTGAACGCGAGCAGCTGGCCCGACTGAGGCGCGGGCAGCACGTCCGGGTCGCTCACGCCGTCCGCCGAGACCGACGCGGAGGCCGTCGCGTTGCCGCCGGCGAGCGAAGGCGGCGCGATCGGGCCGGTCGCGGGGGCGGCGGTCGTCGACGTGGCGGTGTTGTCCGCTGCGCTCGCGTCCGACTGGTGCAGCATCTTCATCGTCCGCGGAACCTGGAAGGCGAGCAGGCCGAGCAGGAGCACCCCACCGACGGCGGCGATCACCTTCTGCCGCTTGGCCTTTGCCTTGGGATCGAACTTCTTCGCCATTGCTAGCTCCCCGCCGTCGCTCCGCTCGCGCCGGTCGCTCCGCTAGAGCCGGTCGCTCCAGTGGCGCCGGTCGTGCCAGTCGCCCCAGTCGCACCCGTCGCGCCGGCGGTCGTCCCCCCGGCGGGCTCGATGGTCGGCGCCGTACCGGTCCCGTAGATGAAGGCGTCGATCACGAGGTGCGCGCGGATTTGCGGGAAGCCCGGCGGCGGAGGAGCCTCGGCGAACGAGATCGTGTCGATCGCGAACAGGCGGCCGTTCGCGTCGAGCGCTCCGTGGCGCACGTCGACGAGGTTGCGGAGGCGGTAGAGGAAGTCCGAGAGCTCGTAGAAGTTGCCCTGAAACTCGACGGTGATCGGAATCGCCATGTAGCCGCTGAGCGGCACCGCGGTCGTGGCCGGCGTGATCTGCTCGAAGGTGATGCCGCTGTCCTCGGCGACCTTGTTCAACTCGAGCACGATGCCCGCCATGTCGGTCTGGTCGGGCATCGCCTTCGTCAGCCGGAACAGATCGGCGACGCGGATCTTGGCGGCCTTCTTCGCCTGGAGCGTCAGCGCGCGGGCGGAGTCGATCGCGTCCTGCGTGTCGGCCATTTGCTTCTCCAGCGAAGAGGCCTTCGAGTGCTGCGGTCGGATCAACACGAAGTACCCCCCGGCTGCAACGACCAGGAAGCCGACCACCATCAGCGCAATCACCGCGGGCAGGGGCAGCGTGCGCTTCACGAGCCGCTCCCGGGCGTGCGCACGTCGGCGGCGATCACGAAGTGGACGACCTGAGCCGTCCCGACCTTCGTCAGCGTGCTCTGCTGCAGCTGGACGTTGACCAGATCGGGCACGACGGCGAGTCGGCTCAGCAACCGCGCGACGGCCGCGTGCGAGTACGTGTAGCCGTCGAGCGTGAACTGGGTCGCGGCGACAGCGCCGCCGCTCGGAGCCGCGGTGGCCGTGGCCACCGACGACGAAACCGGGGCCTTCGCCGAAAGCGTTGCGAGCCAGACGTCGTCCGGCAGCACGAGCGAGAGCTCGCGGAAGACCCGGTCCCACGCGACGCGGCGCGAGAGCGCGGCATTAAGAGCGCCGACGCGTGCCTGCTTGTCGGCGGCGAGCGCGCTTTGCGTGCGGACCTTCGACGCGTCAGGAGTCGGGATCGCGGCCAGCTCGTCCTGCAGCGACGTGAGCTGCGCCTGCTTGTCCTTCACCTTGCCGCTCGCGTTGAGAAAGAGAATGGAAAGGGCTCCGCTCAGGAGAACGGCCAGGATCACCGGGACGAGGACGACCCACTGCGGTCGCTGCGGCTTGTTCCGGGCATCGTCTCGCGGGAGAAGGTTGATGGCGCGCATCTGGCCCTAGTCCTCGATCCCGAGCCCGATCGCAACCGTCAACGAGCCGAGCTGCTCGGCCTCGCCGACCTTCTTTCCGAGCTTCACGCGGGAGAGCGGGTCGCCGACGCTGACCCGCACGCCGATCAGCTTCTGGAGCTCCTCGGCAAGGCCGACGAGGTGGGCGGTGCCGCCCGTGATCACGATCTCGCCGATGCCCAGAGAGCCGGGCTGGTTCTGGTAGAACTGGAGCGAGGAGACGAGCTCTCGCGCGAAGGTCTGGAGCTGACGCCGGACGGCCTCGCGCGCAGCGTCGGCCTGTTCCTGGGTCAGGCCTTCCGGGGTGTTCGGCGACGTGAGCGTGAGCTCCCGCTTCACCGGCTCGGCTTCCGACGGCGCCATGTCGAGCTCGCGCGCAATCGCAACGTCGAGGGTCGAGCCGCCCCAGTCGAGCACGCGCGTGAACTCGCACACGCGTCCGTCGGAGACGGCGAAGGTCGAGCGGTCGTGGCCGATCGATACGACGACGACGGCTGCGTCGGCAGGCGCCTCCTCGTCACTCCGGGGCTCGCCGAGCGCGCGGAGGAGCGCAAAGGCTTCGAGGTCGATCCCGGCGAGCCGGAGGCCGGCCCGCTTGCAGGCTGCCACGTAGCGGTCGATCAGCTCGCGGTACGCGACGACGAGCAGGATCCGGTGAACCGCGTTGCCCTCCTCGTTGACCCGCTGGCCGAGCACGTGGTAGTCCAGCACTGCCTCCTCAATTGGAATCGGCAGCACTTCCTGCGCCCGGAACCGAATTGCGTTCTCGAGCTGCTTCGGGTCGCCGATGCCGGCGATCTCGAAGATGCGGACGCCGATGCGGTTGTTCGCGATCCCGAGGCGCACACCCTGGCGCGGCAGACCGTTCTTGCGGAAGAACGAGCGGAGCGCGTCGGCGAGAAGCTCCGGCTCGCGCAGCTCTCCGCCGACGACGAGGCCGTTCTCGATGTTCTCGCGCGCGACCTGGACGAGCTCCGGGACGCCGTTGTTGACCACGCGCGCGGCCGCGATCTGGGAAGCGCCGATCTTCAGGCCGACGAGGCGCTTGGCGCGCTTCGGAGCGGAGCTGCCCTTGGTCCGGCGCTCGCGCTTCGGCTTCTTCTTCGGCTGGTCGTTGCCGCTCTCCTTCGGCGGCTTCTCCTTCTTCGCCTTCGGCTTGCGCTTGAACGAGATCTCCTTCTTCAGGAGCGACGTCTTCTCGGCCTTCGGCTTCTCGGCCTCGGGAAGCTCGACGTTCTCCTCGTCCGCGGCCCGCTCGTCGTTGTCCTTCTTCCGCCGCAGGTCGGAGAGCTTGATCTCCTTCTTCCAGTCGACCACGCTAGGCCTCCGCCACCCTCAGGCCCGGGGTCTCGGGCGTCTCCCGGCGGTTGCCGACGTCGAAACCGGCGCGCTCGAGCAGGCCAAAAAGCTGCTCGGGGCGGCTCGAGCGGCTCAGGGCGACGTCGATGGTGATTACGCCACGGAGCGTCAGGTCGGCGAGCGACTGCTCCATCGTCTGCATCCCGCGGCCGGTCCCGGTCTGCATGACCGAGTAGACCTGCTCGACCTTCGCCTGCCGGATCAGGTTCCTGACGGCGTCGTCCGGAAAGAGGATCTCCAGCGCCGGCACCCGGCCCTGGCCGTCGGCTGTGGGCAGCAGCGCCTGCGTGACGACGCCCTCGAGCGTGGCCGCAAGCTGGATCCGGATCTGATCCTGCTGCGCCGCCGGGAAGGCGTCGATGACGCGGTCGATCGTTCCGGGCGCGCTCTGGGTGTGGAGCGTGGCGAAGACGAGGTGGCCGGTCTCCGCGGCGGTCAGCGCGGTGCCGATCGTCTCGAGGTCGCGCATCTCGCCGAGGAGGATCACGTCGGGGTCCTGGCGGAGCGCGGCGCGGAGGGCGTTGGCGAAGTCAGTGGCGTCGACGCCGATCTCGCGCTGGTTGACGACGCACCGCTTGTGGCGGTGCACGAACTCGATCGGGTCTTCGATCGTGAGGATGTGCTCGGCGCGCTTGCGGTTGATCTCGTCGATCAGCGCCGCGAGCGTCGTCGACTTACCGGAGCCCGTCGGGCCGGTGACGAGCACGAGCCCGCGCGGGCGATCGGTGAGCACATGGAGGGTCGACGGGATGCCGAGCTCCTCCAGCGTCTTGATCTCGGTCGGGATCAGGCGGAAGGCGCCGCCGAGCGCCTCGCGCTGCCAGTAGACGTTCACGCGGAAGCGCGCGAGGCCCGGGATCGAGTGGGCAAAGTCGATCTGCCGGTTGATCTCCAGCTGCTTCTGCTGTTCGGTGGAGAGCACTCGGTAGAGGAGTTGCTGCGTCGTCTCCGCCGTCAGCGGCGGGATGTCCTGCAGCGGCTCGAGCTTCCCGCGCACGCGCACGGCCGGATGCGCACCTACGGTGAGGTGCAGATCCGACGCATTGAGCGCCACCATCTGCTCGAGCAGATCGTCGATCGAGTACAGGTTCTCCACCATGGCCGCTATGCGGCTATCGGCATGGTTTCCCCCTTTCTTGAGGGGTCGCCCGCCGAGGCAAGGGTTCACCCGATCGGGGGGTGAGTTGCCCGTCTCCTAGCCGCCGATAGAGGAGCAGGCCATCTGCGCAACCGCCTCAAGGAGGACTACGCATGCTTGCAAGGCTTTCGCACCGACTCGGCCAGGTACGCCGCGAGGAGGGTTTCACCCTCATCGAGCTTCTGGTCGTGATCATCATCCTCGGGATCCTGCTTGCGATCGCGATCCCGTCGTACCTCAGCTTCCGCACGCGGGCGAACAAGTCCGCTGCGCAGGCGAACGTCCGCGCCGCCGTTCCGGGCATGGAGGCGTTCAACGCCGACCACGCCACCGGCTATGTGGGCGTCACCCTCACCAAGCTCCAGCAGTCGTATGACGCCGGGATCAAGAACATCAAGATCTCGGTCGCGACGCTCGGCGGCTACTGCATCCGCAACACCATCCCCGGCACCGCGACGTACCACAAGTCCGGCCCGTCCGGCGACATCAAGACCGGTAGCTGCTAGCAGCTCACTGATCTGACCTCGAAAGGGCGCGGGAGACCGCGCCCTTTCTCTATGGCGGGTTCGCCCACTCCAACTGCGGAGCGTCCGGAACCGGCAAGCCCCACGGATCCCGAAACCGCAACTCGCCGTCCGCAAGCCGCTCGACCGAATAGCCGCCCTCGTGCACGAGCCGATGGTGGCGCCGGCAGAGCAGGACCAGGTTGCTCAGCTTCGTCTTGCCGCCGTGAGCCCAGTGGCGCACGTGATGGGCATCCACCCACCGCCGGTTCTCACACCGTGGAAAACCTGTCTCTTATACACATCTGACGCTGCCGACGAATATAATCCGGTGTA
>JBKPLR010000014.1:0-9131 GCA_046731695.1 Actinomycetota bacterium | reverse complement strand
CGAACACCTTGACGCCGAGCATCTTGGGCGCGGAGTCGCGGCCGTTCCTCGATGAGCCGAGTCCCTTTTTGTGAGCCATCTAGCTTTCCTTCCTTGCCTCGAGCGCGGCCAGCGCGCCCTTCCGATTCGCATGCGCGCGTTCGTACTCGAGCGCCGCGTCGACCTGCTCGTCCGACCAGTTGCCGACCTTCTCGTTGATGTCGGCCACGGTCATGTCCGCGTACCCGCCCGGGAGCTTCGCCGGAGCGGCCTCCGCCTCATTCTTCGGCGCTGCCGCCGCACGCTTCGCGCCGCCGATCGACTGGATCTCGATCTGCGAGAGCTTCGTGCGGAAGCCCGTGTGGCGGCGGTATCCCGTCTTCGGCTTGTGCTTGCCAATCCGGATCTTCTTGCCGAGTTGCGAGCCGACGACCTTCGCGGTCACCTGGACCGTGGGAGCGAGTTCGAACGTGCCGTCGCCGCCGATCATCAGCACCTCCGGATGGAAGGTCTTGCCCTCCTCGGTCGGCACGCGGTCCACGAGCAGCCGCTCGCCCTCTTGCACGCGGTACTGCTTCCCGCCCAGTGAGATGATCGCGTAGCTCATGGCACCAAAACGCGGGCGAGGCGCCCGCGGATCCGCCAGTTTACCGGAGATTTTCGCGGTCTGGCTTCTGTTTTTGGCCGACGCGACCGCGATCTTCGTCACCTACTGGCGCATCCCGCCGCGCGAGACCTGGCACGTAAGCCTTTCCGGCTTCGACGGGGGCGCGAGCCGGGTCGTCGTCTTCCTCTGCTTCCCGACGGCGCTCGCGGCGATCGCGATCCTCGGGCTGGTCGTGGAGCGCCTGCGAGGACGCTGGGTGCTGCCGGTGTCATCGCTCGCGCTCGTCCTCTGCGCAACCGTCGCTTGGCCCGGGATGGTCGACGAGGCTGATCTCGACGTGAAGTGGTCGAACGCGCTCCCTGTCGCCGGAGTCGTGCTCGTGGTCGTGCTGAGCTTCCTCGCACGCCGGCCGGGGCCGGTGCCCGCGCCGAGCCGCGCCGGGGATCTCGCCCGACTCGCGCTCGGCGGGCTCGCGGTCGTCGCTGCCGCGCCGTACATCGCGGCGGAGCTCGGGTTCTTCCTCGACAAAGCTCCCGTGCTCGGCTCGATCTTCATCACCGGCAAGATCGCCCCCGAGCCCAACGGCCAGCTCGCCCACGCGGTGCATCACGGCCACCATCACGGGATGGACGGACTGCTGCTGACCCTCACGGCGTTGATCCTGAGCCGCGCGCTGGGCGTCGTGCGTGGCGCGTGGCTGCGCGGGGCCCTCGGCGCCTACCTCGCGCTGATGCTCGTCTACGGGCTCACCAACACGGTCAACGACCTCTGGGGCGAGCAGCTCGTCAAGCGTGGCTGGACCGACTGGGAAGTGCCGAGCGTGCTCCACCCGACGGCTTCGCTCGCCTGGGCGGCGATGCTGGTCGCGGCGGCGGCGTTCTACGCCGCGTTCTTCTCAGTCCGTCGACGCGCTTGAGGCCTTCGTCGGGCTCTTGCGGCGACGCCGTCCGCCGCGGGAGCCTCGCCGGGTCTTCTTCTTCGGCTTCGGTCGCTCGTCGCCGTTCTCGGCGGTGACCGCTTCCGGCTCGGCCACCTCCGGCTCCTGACCGAGCTCGGGATCGGGCACGTGGATTTTGGGGCCTTCGCCGTCGGTTGCCGCTGGCGTCGGGGCTGTTGGCTTCTTCTTCCGCCGCCGGCCTCCGCGCGAACCTCGTCGGGTCTTCTTCTTCGGCTTGGGCTCCTCGGCCGCCGTGTCGGCCTCGGCTGCCGGCTCCGCAGGCTCTTCCTCCTTTGGCTCCTTGGGCTCCTTGGGCTTCTTCGGCTCGGCGGCCTTCTTGCCCTTGCGTGAGGGAGGCTTGCGGGTCGGCTTCTCAGCCTCGCCCTCGGCCGTGATCGGCTCCTCGCCCCCGTCTGCCCGGCCGACGAGCGTGGCGTAGGCGGTGCCGTCGAGCACCCGCTCGATCCTGACCGTTGCCCGCTTGCCCACGAGCGGGGCCCCGTCACCGACGCACACCGCGAGCCCGTCGAGCTTGCCCATCGCGGAGCGGACGTCGTGGCGGCCGACCTCGACGAGCTTCAGCTCGACCTCCTTGCCTTCCTCGACCGGCGATTCGCCCGTGAGGCTCTCGAGCGTTCCCTTGCCGAGGACTTCGAAGTGGTCAGTGGGGACGTTTTCCCGAGACTCGATCAGGAACCGTCGGCGGGTCTGCTCCTCGATCTTCACGAGCCGGGCGGCACCTGAGCCGATCAGGACGCTCGCAACGTTCTCGTTCAGCTCCACCTTGAACGCCTTCGTCCGCGGCGCGGTCGCGACGAGCGCCCGCAGCCGCCGCTCGGCGTCCACCGCGGCCGAAGCCTCGGACAGGACGACGCCGTCGCCGCCGCAGACCGAGCACTTGCGCGTGAGGATCTCCCGCGGCCCGTCGGTCACGTTCTGGCGCGTCATCTCGACGAGCCCGAGCGGCGAGATCTCCACGACGTACGTCTTTGTCCGGTCGCGCTCGAGCTCGCTCTTGAGCGCCTCCTCGACGGTAGCCCGGTTCTTCGGGTTCGCCATGTCGATGAAGTCGATGACGATGATCCCGCCGATGTCGCGCAGGCGAAGCTGGCGGACGACCTCCTTCACCGCCTCGAGGTTGTTCTTCGTGATCGTGTCCTCGAGCCGGCCACCCGACGACTTCGAGCGCGAGCCGACGAAGCGTCCCGTGTTGACGTCGATCACCGTGAACGCCTCCGCGTAGTCGAAGACGAGGTAGCCGCCGGACGGGAGGTCGACGCGGCGGGAGAGCGTCGACCGGATCTCCTCCTCGACCCCGAGCGACTCCATCAGCGGCGTCTTCTCGCGGTAGCGCTGGACGCGCTCGGCCATGTGCGGCGAGGTCTTCTTCAGGTAGCCGACGACGCGCTTGAAGGTGCGCTCGTGGTCGATTAGCGCACGCTCGAAGTCGTCGGTGAAGAGGTCGCGGATGACGCGGAGCGGCAGCTCGGATTCCTGGTACACGAGGGCCGGTGCGTTGCTGTTTTTCGCACGCGTCTCGATCGTCCTCCAGAGCCGCTGCAGGAACACGAGGTCGCGCTCGATGTCCTCGGCGGACGCGCCCTCGGCGGCGGTGCGGACGATGATGCCGCCGCTCTTGACGTCGAGGTTCTTGACGATGTCGCGCAGCCGGGACCGTTCCTCGTCTTCGAGCCGGCGCGAGACGCCGAGGCCCTCCCCGCTCGGGACGAAGACCACGAAGCGGCCCGGGAGCGAGATCTCCGTCGTGAGCCGCGCGCCCTTGGATTTCATCGGGTCCTTGACAGCCTGGACGAGCACTTCCTGGCCGCGGCTGAGCAGGTCCTGGATCTTGCGGCCCCGTGAACGGCCTTCGAGCTCCGGGACGACGACCTCGTCGACGTAGAGGAAGCCGTTCTTCTCGAGGCCGATCTCGATGAACGCCGCCTCCATCCCCGGGAGGACGTTGTCAACGACGCCCTTGTAGATGTTCCCCGCGATCGAGCGGCGCTCCGGGCGCTCGAGATAGGCCTCGGCGACGCGGTCGTCCTCGAGGACGGCGACTCGCTGCTCGCTGACGTCCACGGAGATGACGAGCTCGCGCTTGGCCGGCGGGAGCGGCGGGCGGCGCGGAGGCGTGCGGCGGCGCTGCGGTGGCCGCTGCTTGCGCGTCGCGGGCTTGCGCTCCGGGCGCGTTTCCTCCTTCACCTTCACCTTCGCCTCCGGCTCGGCCTTCGCCGTAGCGCGCTTACGGCCGCGGCCGCCGCGGCTGCCACGCTTTCGGCGCTTCTTCGTGCTTGGGGTGTCGGGTGCGCCCGGCTCGGCGGGCGCTTCAGTTACGGACTCAGTAGGGGTAGTCGGCGCGCTCGCCTCGGCGGCGCGCTCGTCGGAAGACGGCTTGCGCCGTCGGAACCATCGCAACAAATGAAAACTCCTTCGATGAATGCGCGCGCGCTGCGGCCACCCCGGCTTGGGCGGAGCGCGCGCTGCAGGTGAGAATCAAAAACCATTACCCACAGGCTAGCAACAGGGCCAATGGGTGCGTTATGCCGCAGCGGCGGGACGGAGCTTCGCGCGCTTGGCTCGCACAGCACGCAGCCGCTGACTGAGGCGGGCGTAAGCCCAGGGCTCGACCTCGCCGTAGCGAAGCGCGGACTGCCCGCGCGTCGCCTCGAGGTACTCGAACCAGGCGTCGGCTTCCTCAATCAACAGCAGCTCCTCGGCTTCACGTCTGGGTGCCATGGCGCGATGGTAGGACCGCCTTCGGACGGACCGAGGGGCCGGAAACGTGCAGGTGAGAACCGGCCGCTCTCCGGCTCAGCCGAGGAGGCGTCTGCGCCTGCTCACACCGCGCACGTGGATCGCCTCGAGGACTCCGATCGCGAGCAGGTTCGCGATCATCGCCGAACCCCCCACGCTGACGAACGGAAGCGGGATTCCGGTCACCGGCGCGATCCCGATCGACATGCCGACGTTGACGAAGATCTGGAACAGGAACGCCATCACAATCCCGCCCGCCGCGATCGCCGAGAACGAGTCCCGGGCGGCGGCGACGATCTTCAGGCCTCGCCAGACCACCAGCAGGTAGAGCAGCAGCAGCACGGAGACGCCGACGAAGCCGCGCTGCTCGGCGAGCGAGGCGAAGGCGAAGTCGGTGGCGTGCTCCGGGAGGAAGTGGTAGTTCGTCTGCGTCGCGTGGGCCACGCCGCGGCCGTGGAAGCCGCCCGCGCCGACCGCGTTGATCGACTGCGCGACGTTGTAGGTCGCTCCGGACGGATCCTGGTCGGGATGCGTGAAGTGCGTCAGGCGCTGCTCCTGGTACGGCTTCAGCACGTGCACGCCCGCGGACGGAAGTAGCCAGAGCACCGCGAGGATCACCGCGAGCGCGCCCGCTCCGAGCGCAGCCAGGTGCACCCACCGTGTCCCGGCGACGAACAGCACCGCCGCGAGCGCGACGGCGTAGACCAGCGCCGTGCCGACGTCGGGCTGGATGAAGACGAGCAGGATCGGGACCGAGGCGAACCCGATCGCCTCGAGCACGGTCCGGCTCTCCCCCATCCGCCTCGCGCGGTCGGCCAGAAGCCCGGCGAGGAAGAGGACGAAGAGCAACTTCCCGAACTCGGACGGCTGGAAGCGGAAGAAGCCGAGGTCGAGCCAGCGCTTCGAGTGGCGCGAGACGGTGCCGGCCATTAGCACGAGCAGCATCACGCCGATCGTCCCGATGTAGATCGGCCGCTTGAAGCGCCGGTAGTAGTCGGGGTCGATCAGCAGCACGACGAGCAGGCCGACGACGCCGACGGCCGCGTACACGCCCTGGCGCACGACGTAGTAGTCCGAGTTGCCCGGGATGTCGTTCTGGGTGATCCCCGCGATCGCCCAGAGCCCATAGCCGAGCAACCCGGCAACCGCGGCGAGCAGCCACCAGTCGAGGCGACGGACGAACGAGCCGACCTCGACCCGCTCGCTCCTGACGGGCCGCAGGCCGCGCGCGCGGGTGTCGACGGCCTCGATCATCCGGTGGCTCCCGTGGGGCCGGTCGCTCCGGTTGTCCCGGTGGGGGCGGTGCCGAAGAACTTCTCGAACACCTTCAACGCGGCGGGCGCGGCGGCGTCGGCGCCGAAGCCGCCGTTCTCGATCAGCGCGCAAACCACGAGCTGCGGCGGCTCGGACGAGTTGTACGGGCCGTAGCCGCACCACCACGACTGGTCCTGCTCGCCGACGTAGCCGTAGCGCGGCAGGTTGACGATCTTCTGCGCGGTGCCTGTCTTCCCGACGATCGTGTACGGGAAGCTGCCGAACACGCTGGTCGACGTGCCGTAGTCCGCGTGTGTCGCCTGATAGAGCCCGTCCTGCACCACCGCGAGGTAGCCGGGGTCGAGGCCGACCGACTGCGGCGCCGGAGGAGTGAACCGGTGGACGACCCGGGCCGGGGAGCGGCCGCCCCCGCCCTCTTCGACGTCCTGGACGAGGTGCGGGCGGACGAGTTTGCCGCCGTTCGCGAGCAGCGCGTAGAAGCGCGCCATCTGCAACGGCGTGACGAGCAGGTCCTTCTGGCCGATCGCGAGCTGGATCGAGTCGCCGGGCTTCCAGAGCCGGTCGATCTCCCAGTTGTGCGGGTCGGTCTTCGGCGTGAACCTCCGGTCCCGCCACTCGGGCGTCGGCAGCAGCCCGGCCGATTCCGGCCCGGCGTCAACGCCCGTCTTTCGGCCGAACCCGAACTTCGCCGCCCAGGCCTGGAGCGGGTGGCCCGCGCTCGGGGGTGCTTTGTAGAAGTCGTGACCCACCTGGTAGAACCACGTGTCGCACGACGCGCCGAGCGCGGTCGGCAGCGTCATCGCCTCGTCGATGAACGGGTCCACGTTCTTGAAGACCTGCGCAACCGTGCCGTCCGACTTGTAGACGGTGTACGACCCGGTGCACTGGAGCACCGTCGACGGCGAGATCGTGTGCGTCTGCAGCGCGGCGAGCGCGGTCACCGGCTTGAAAGTCGAGCCGGCCGGATAGAGGCCGTCGATCGCCCGGTTCAGTGACGGGTAGTTGTACTTCTCGGCGGTGCTCGGCAGGAGGCCCTGAGCGCCGAGCCGCTTCGTCGTGACGAGCCCGGTGTACACGCGTGGGTCGTACGACGGGTACGAGGCCATCGCGAGGATCGAGCCGTCATTCGGCCTGAGCGCGACGATCGCGCCGGCATCCGCAGCCCACTGGTGGTTGAGGCGCGCCCTCTCGATCCCGTAGAGGATCGCGCGCTCGGCTGCCCGCTGGAGGTTCACGTCGAGCGTGAGCCGGATCGACTCGCCGGGTACCGGGGAGCGCTTCGGCATCACCTGGCCGTGCGGGCGGCCCAGCGAGTCGACGCGCAGCTCCTGCAGGCCGGCCCGGCCGCGCAGGTACGAGTCGTAGGTCGCCTCGAGCCCCGCCTGGCCGATCTTGTCTCCCCCGATGTATCCCTTGCGCCGCAGCCGCTTCAGCTGCTCGGGCGAAATCTCCGACACGTAGCCCAGCAGCTGCGCGCCGAGAGGGCCGTACGGATAGCTCCGCAGGTACGTGTTGACGACCTTGACGCCCGGGAAGTCGTCCTCGTGCTCGAGGAGGTAGTTGATGAAGGCCTGGCGCTTGACCGACTCGCGCACGGTCACCGGCGTGACCACGTCGTTGCCGCGCCGCTTGATCCCGACGAGGATCTGGCGGAGGGGCACGTGCACCACCTTCGAGAGCTGCCTCAGCTCGTGCAGCCGGGCAGGCCAGGTCTTCGGTAGGTCGGCGGGCCAGAGCCGAACAGCCGTCCCCGGCGTCGTCGCCACCAGGGGGTGTCCGGTGCGGTCGAAGATCTCACCGCGAGGCGCGGAGAGCGGAATCGAGCGCACCTGGTTGTTCAGGGCTGCCTTGAGGTACTGCGGGCCCGAGAGAACCTGGAGCGCCCAGAGGCGGAAGAAGAGGATCCCGAAGGCGATCAGCGCGACGGCGCCGAGAATCCCCAGCCGAAGCGCGAGCTGCGGCGTGAACCGGTACGGCTCCGCGACGCGGGGATCGGGCGGAAGGAAGCGCTGCGACGCGGACCGTTCCGAGCTAGCCAAGGAGCCTGACCTCCGTCGCGCCCTCAGGCACGCGGCCGACGGCGAGCGCGCGGCGCACGAGCGCGTACACCGGCAGCGTCAGCAGCAGGTTCAGCGCGATCTTCGCCGGCAGCGCGTCGAGCAGGGCGACCCGCGCCGAGACCGGGTCGCCGAGCATGTAGTGCAGGAAGAGCGCGCCGAACTGCACGAGGATCGTCGCCACCGCGACGGAGACGTAGGGCGCGTGCGCCCTGTCGCGCCCGGTCGTCTCGCCGTAGCGTCCGATCCAGTAGCCGGCGATCGTCAGCAGCAGCGACGTAACGCCGAGCGTGGCGAGGTTCGCGGTGTCGACGATCAGCCCCGCGCCGAACCCTGCGCTCGCGCCGTAGATCGAGCCCCGGAGGAGCGCGATCGCCATCAGGGTCAGCAGCACGACATCGGGCGTGCCGCCAAGGATCTCCACCGACGAGAAGAGGGTCACCTGCAGGATCGACGCGACGAAGACGAGCACGCCGACCTTCGCCGGCTCGAGCAGCACGCGCATCAGCGCTTCCGGTCTTTGGGGACGAGCACGAGCACCGACTGAAGGTTTCCGAAGTCCACGCGTGGGTGCAGCTGGATCTGCCAGTAGAGGTCGATGTCGTTCTGCGACGCGCCGGTGACGACGCCGATGGGGATCCCCTTCGGGTAGTTCGAGGCCAGAGGCCCGAGCTTCCAGCCCTGGGTCACGACCCAGTCACCGGGGTCGATCATCTGCGACTTCGAAACGCGGTCGAAGATCAGCGTGCCGTGGCCCTGGCCATGGCTGACGATGCCGGTCGCCTTCGTCGTCAGGTCCATCGCGGAGACGTTGAGCCGGGGGTCGGTGAGCAGCGTTACCTCGGCAGTGTTGCGGGCGACCTGGGTGACGAGCCCGACGAGCCCGTCGGCGTTCACGACCGGGTCGTCCTGGCGGACGCCACTGGTGGAGCCCGCGGCGATCCCGACCTGCTGGTCGAACTCGCTCGGCGGCCGGCTGATAATCGCGGTCGCGACGTAGTCGTAGTCGTTGGGGAAGGAGCGCGAGCCGACGTAGTGGAGAAGGCGCTTGAGCTCCGCGTTCTCCTGCAGCGCGTTCTGCTGCTGGGTGACGGCTGAGCTCAGCTTGCGGACCTGGGTCCGAAGATCGGCGTTCTGCGACTTCGCATGGAAAAGCCCGGCAAACCAGCCGTAGGCGTCACGAAACGGCCGCGCGACCCGCTCCGCGCCGACCTCGAACGGCCGCAGCACCGTCGCGCCCGCGCTCTGGACGCCGTGCAGGCCGCCGCTCGCGGGCTCGCGGAAGTAGATCGTGATCAACACGATCGAGACGAAAACGAGCACCCCTGCCACGATGCGCCGCCGGAGGGCGGTGGCACTGCGGGAGGAGTACCCGGGGGGCCTGGAGCGAGGAACGGGGGACCCCAGGACCGCAATCCGTGCGCTGCGGTTCCGTTGCACGAGAACGACCTAGTGTAGGAAAGAGTTCGGCGAGTGGCGAATAAGAAGGGTTACGGTCCGGAGGCGCCGCTCGCGGCGT
>JBKPLR010000013.1:0-15487 GCA_046731695.1 Actinomycetota bacterium | reverse complement strand
CAGGTCCGGAACGAGAAGCTCGACGCCGAGGCGGAGGCCAGGCGCCGGCTTGCGATCGCGCAGATCCGCCAGTACCCGGACCCGGTCCTGCGGATGAAGGCCAACGACGTCGAGGGCTTCGACGAGGATCTTTCTCGCCTCATCGAGCGGCTCGAAAGCCTGCTGAAGGACGCGAACGGACTCGGACTCGCGGCGACGCAGGTCGGTGTGCTCCGGCGGGTGTTCGTCTTCCAGCCCGATCCAGAGGAGCCGCCGCAGGTGCTCGTGAATCCCCGGCTGACGGACGGGTCGGAGGAGCGGGTCGGCGACGACGAGGGCTGTCTCTCGCTGCAGGGCGTCGTGATCCCGGTCGAGCGGCACGAGCGGATCACGGTCGAGGCGACCGACCCCGAGGGTAACGAGCTCCGGCTCGAGCTCGAGGGTCTTCCCGCACGCGTCGCGCAGCACGAGCTCGATCACCTGGACGGCATCTTGATTCTCGACCGGACGACGCCGGACGCCCGCCGGGAAGCGCTGGCGATCCTGCGGCCGCAGCCGATTCTCGTTCGGTAGTGCGTTGAGGCTTGTGGTCGCCGCGACGGCGCCGCTCGGCGCCGACGTGCTCGAGCGGCTGGCGTCGAAGCACGACATCGCGTACCTGCTCACGCGGCCGGATCGGCCCCGGGGGCGCGGTCGCCGCGTCGGACCGCCGCCGGCGAAGGAGACCGCGGATCGGCTCGGGATCGAGGTGCGGCAGCCCGAGCGGCTGGGGCCGGACTTCGATCCGGGAGAAGACCTTGTCGTCGTCGCCGCGTACGGCGTGCTGATCCCGGAGCCTGCGCTCGACCGGGCGCTCTGGCTGAACGTTCACCCGTCGCTGCTTCCACGCTGGCGTGGGGCGGCGCCGATCGAGCGTGCGCTGATGGCGGGCGATTCCGAGACGGGCGTCACGATCCACCGCACGACCGCCGAGCTCGATGCCGGCCCGATCGCCGCTCAACGATCGTTCCCGGTCGAGGAGGACGACGACTTCGGATCGGTCTCGGCGCGAGCCGCAGAGGTCGCGGCGGAGCTGATCGACGACGTCCTGCCTGAGCCGACCTTCACCCCGCAACCGGTCGAAGGCGTCACCTACGCCGAGAAGATCGGGCCCGAGGATCGCGAGCTCGACTTGAGCCGACCGCCTAACGAGTTGCTGAACAAGATTCGGGCGCTCTCCCCGCACATCGGCGCCAGGGCGGAGCTGCACGGACGGCCGGTGACGATCTGGCGCGCGCGGGTCGAGGGCAAAGAGCTCGTCCCGGTCGAGGTCCAGCCCGACGGCCGGCGCCAAATGAGCTACGACGAGTTCCTGCGCGGCCTCAGGTGAGCGTCTCTCCGGCGCGGAAGGCGGCGTATGACACCGTCCTGCGCGTCTTCGAGCAGGACGCGTATGCGGACCGGGCGTTTCCGACGGCTGCGGCCGGTCTCGACGCACGCGACCGGGCGCTCGCACAGCGGCTCGCGTTCGGGACGATTCAGCGGGTCCGGACGCTCGACCACGGGATCGAGGCCCACGGGCGCCGGCCTGTGCGGAAGCTCGATCGGCCGGTGCGCGCGGCGCTGCGGCTCGGCGCGTACCAGCTCGCATTCACCGACGTCGCCGTGCACGCGGCGGTCAACGAGTCGGTGGAGCTCGTTCGCGCTGCGGGACTGGCCCGCGCGGTGGCGTTCACGAACGCGATCATGCGCCGGCTGTCACTCGGGCTGCGCGAGCTCGTCGAGGCGCTTCCCGAAGAGACGCCTCAGCAAGCGGCGCTGCGGCACTCCTATCCAGACTGGGTCGCCGAGCTGTGGTGGCGAGAGCTCGGTGGCGAGGACGCACTCGCGCTGATGGAGTCGCAGAACGAGCCACTCGAGACCGTGGTGCGCGTGAACAGGCGCAAATCCGGTCGTGTCGAGGGCACGCCGGACCCGGAGCTGCCCGACGCGTTGCACGTCGAGCGGGTCGACGAGGAGGCGCTGGCCGCGGGGCTGATCTGGCCCCAGAGCCGCGGATCGCAGCTCGCGGGACTCTGCGTCGGCAGCCAGGAGGGCGAGCGCGTGCTGGACCTGTGCGCCGCTCCCGGCGGCAAGGCGACGCAGATGGCCGGCGAGGTCGTCGCCGCCGAGAAGCACCCGGGGCGGGCGCGGCAACTGCAGGAGAACTGCGAGCGGCTCGGTGCGAGCAACGTCCAGGTTGTGCACGCGGACGCGCTGGCGCTCCCCGAGGAGCTGCGCGGCTTCGACCGGGCTCTCGTCGACGCGCCCTGCTCGGGGCTCGGTGTGCTCGGATCAAGACCGGACCTCCGCTGGCGCGCGCAGCCACTCCCCGAGCTCCAGCGCGACTTGCTCGCCGTCGCCGCGGAGCGCGTCCGGCCGGGTGGGACGATTCTCTACGCCGTTTGCACAATCAACTCCGAGGAGAACGAGGCGATCGTCGATGCGTCAGGGCTCGAGATCGAGCCGTTGGGCGAGGAGCGACCGCAGTACGCCCATCCGCGGCGACCCGAGTTTCTTCTGACGCTTCCGCACCGTGATCGGACATCCGGCTTCTTCATCGCCCGACTACGATCGCCCTCGTGAGCTGGGCCGAATGGATCCGCACGATCGAGGTGGAGCCGTCGCTCTACGCGGCCGATTTCGCGCGGCTTGGCAAGCAGGTCGAGATCTTGCTCCGCGCAGAGGTCCGCGTCTTCCATTACGACGTCGGCGACGGGCGCTTCATCCCGCCGATCACGACAGGCCCGATCGTGCTGCAGTCGATCGCGCCGATCGTGCACAGTGCCGGCGGCGTCCTCGACTGCCACTTGATGGTCGAGTCGCCGGAACGGCACCTGGCGCAGTTCCGCGAGGCCGGCGCCGACAGCGTCACCGTCCACTTCGAGGCGTGCCCCGATCTGCCCGCGGTGGTGTCTCAGGCCCGTGAACACGAGTTGCAGGTCGGGCTGGCGCTCAATCCGGAGACGAGCGTGGAGCCCGCTGCGGCTGCTGCGCTCGAGGCCGGCGTGGACATGGTCCTCTGCATGAGCGTCCACCCGGGCTACTCGGGCCAGGACTTCATCCCGGAGTCGGTCGAGCGCGTGCGGGCGCTGCGGGAGCTTTTGCCCGAGTCGATTCCGGTTCAGGTGGACGGGGGCGTGGGCCCCAGCAACATCCGAGAGCTTCGGGAGGCCGGCGCGACGTTGTTCGTGGCCGCGACGGCGATCTTCGGCCGGGAAGACCTGCCGCGCGCTTATCGCCGTCTGGTTCAGGCACTCGCGTGAGCTTCGAGCGGGCGCTCGAGCTCGCAGAGCGGGGGCGTGGGCAGGTGGATCACGCGCATCCGCTCGTCGGCGCAGTCGTGGAGCGGGCCGGCGAGGTCGTCGGCGAGGGCTGGTACGCGGGGCGCGGCACGCCGCACGCGGAGGTAGTCGCGTTGGCGGCGGCCGGTGAGCGTGCCCAGGCCGCGACCCTCTACGTGACGCTCGAGCCTTGCTCCCATCACGGCGAGACACCGCCGTGCGCCGACGCGGTGATCGAGGCAGGCGTGGCCCGGGTCGTGGCGGGCGCCGGCGATCCGAACCCGAAGGTCGACGGCCGCGGCTTCGAGCGGCTGCGCGCGGCGGGTGTCGACGTCGAGCTGCTCGACTCGTGGGACGCACGCGTGCAGAACGAGGGCTGGCGCACCTGGATCTCTCGCGGCCGGCCGTTCGTCACCTACAAGGTCGCCATGACGCTCGACGGTCGCGCGACCGTTCCCGGATCGCGGTGGGTGAGCGGCGAGGAGAGCCGCCGGCGGGTACACGAGCTCCGTGCGGTCTCGGACGCGGTCGCGGTCGGGATGGGAACCGTGCGGGCCGACGACCCAGCGCTGACGGCGCGCGGGGTGGGCGCTACCCAGCAGCCGCGCCGGCTGGCGTTCGGCCGCGGGCCGCTGCCGGAGGGCTCGGAGCTCGAGCTTCGCTCGGGGCAGCTCGAGGCCGAGCTTGAAGCACTCGCCGAAGAGGGGGTGCAACGGCTGCTGCTCGAGGGCGGGCCGACGCTTGCCGCGTCGTTTCTGGAGCGCGATCTCGTCGACAAGCTGCTCGTGTTCGTGGCGCCGACGCTTTCGGGGTCGGGGCCCGGGCCGGTGGCGGCTTTGCCGGACCCGGCTGCACTGTGGCGTTTGTCGTGCGAGTCTGTCGGTGAGGATCTTCTGCTGACGGCCTATGTCCACGAGCCCTGAGACAAGCGAACGCGTCGACGACCGGCTGGTCCACGTCATCTCACGGTGGTTGGCCGGGCATCTTCCCGACGACGAACTGCGGCGCGAGCTCGATCGTGTGGAGCCGGGCGAGCTGGAGCCGGCGCAGGCGGAGGCGGTCGAGGAGCTGCGGGCCGAGCTGGGGCAGACGCAGGAGCGCCCCCAGGTCGAGATGGTCGCGCGAGAAACGCTCGAGGCGCTCGCGCTCGGCGGCTAGCCTTTCCCTGTGTTCACCGGAATCGTCCGCGAGCGCGGCCGCGTGCTCGCTGCCGAGCAGAATGGCGACGGCGTACGGCTGCGCATCGCGGCGCCGCGCACCGCTGCGTCGGCGGAGCTCGGCGACTCCGTATCCGTTGCGGGCGTGTGCCTGACCGCTGTCGCGGTGGACGGCGGTGAGCTGGCTTTCGACGCCGTCCCCGAGACGATCGCCCGGACGACGCTGGCCGAGGTTGCCTCCGGGGCCGAGGTCAACCTGGAGCCCTCGCTCAGGGCCGGTGAGCCGCTCGGCGGCCACTACGTTCAGGGTCACGTCGACGGGGTCGGCCGCGTGCGCTCGCTCCAGCCCGACGGTGAAGGCGCCCGGCTCTGGCTCGACGCCCCCCCGGAGCTTCTGCGCTACTGCGTCGAGAAAGGCTCACTGGCGGTGGACGGCGTCTCGCTCGCGATTGCGGCGCTCGACCCCACCGGAGTATCGATCGCACTCGTCCCGCACACGCTCCGCGAGACCACCCTGTCCGGCCTCCAGCCCGGCGACGGCGTGAACCTCGAGGTCGACGTGCTCGCCAAGTACGTCGAACGGCTCACGACGCGCTGAGGGGTACGATCCGGCCCGAGATGGACACCGCCGAGCGCTCCACCGCCTTCGCCCCGATCGAGGAAGCGATCGAGGACATCCGCGAGGGCAAGTTCGTCGTGGTCGTCGATGCCGCCGACCGCGAGAACGAGGGCGACCTCACGATCGCCGCCCAGTTCGCGACACCCGAGGCGATCAACTTCATGGCCACGCACGGCCGCGGCCTCATCTGCCTCTGCCTCACCGAGGCTCGCTGCAACGATCTCCACCTCCGCCCGATGACCGACCGCAACGAGACGCCGTTCGGCACCGCGTTCACAATCTCGATCGAAGCTCGCGACGGCATCACCACGGGAATCTCCGCCCACGACCGGTCGCGCACGATCCAGGTCGCCATCGACCCGAGCAAGGGGCAGCAGGACCTCGTCCAGCCCGGGCACGTCTTCCCGTTGCGTGCACGGCCCGGCGGCGTCCTCCAGCGCGGCGGCCAGACGGAGGCGGCCGTCGATCTCGCCCGCCTCGCGGGGCTCAACCCCGCCGGGGTCGTCTGCGAGGTAATGAACGAGGACGGGACGATGGCGCGCGTCCCCGATCTGATCCCGTACTGCGAGCGGCACGGGATCAAGCTGATCACCGTCGCCGACTTGATCGAGTACCGCCGGAGAACCGAGAAGCTCGTCGAGCGAACGACGTCGGTCAGGCTGCCGACGGAGTACGGAGAGTTCACCGCGGTCGCGTTCCGCGAGACGCTCACCGGTAAGCACCATCTCGCTCTGGTGAAGGGCGACGTCGACGGCGCCGCGGACGTCCTCGTGCGCGTCCACTCCGAGTGCCTCACGGGCGACGTCTTCCACTCGCTCCGCTGCGATTGCGGCGAGCAGCTCGACCACGCGCTGTCGCAGATCGCGCGCGAGGACCGCGGCGTGCTGCTCTACATGGCGCAGGAGGGGCGCGGCATCGGGCTACTGAACAAGCTCAGGGCCTACGAGCTGCAGGAGAGCGGGCTCGACACCGTCGAGGCGAACCTCGAGCTCGGCTTTCCTGCCGACGCGCGCGAATACGGGATCGGGAACCAGATCCTCGCCGACCTCGGCCTCTCGACGATCCGGATTCTGACGAACAACCCGAAGAAGATCAGCGGCCTCGAAGGGTACGGTTTGACCGTGGTCGAACAGGTTCCGATCGAGATGCGGCCCCGGGACGAGAATCGGGAGTACCTCGCGACCAAGCGCTCGAAACTCGGCCACCGGCTGCATCATCAGGATCTGCGCTTCGAGCCGGAGGATGCATGAGCGAGGGGCTCGAGGAGCCTCGGCTCCGGCTCGGCGACGACGTGGACGAGGCTCGGCGCGAAGACGTGCTCGAGCCGGAGGCCGAGGCGGAACGCGAGCAGGACCCTGAGCCGGAGCCGGAGCCGGACCCCGAGCCCGAGCGCGGGGACGACCTTCCGGCAGAGGAGGACGAGCTTCCACGGCTGCATGCGGGGGAGCACGCGGCAGGCGAGCTTCGGATCCCGGAGGGCTACGGCGTCATCGAGGGCGAGCCGAGCGGGGCCCGCCGTTCGGTGGGAGTCGTCGTCGGGCGCTTCAACGGTGAGCTGACCGGCGAGTTGCTGACGACCGCGCTCGACGAGCTCGAGCGCGCGGGTGTCGGGCGCGAGGCCGTGACGGTCGTACCCGTGCCGGGCGCGTTCGAGTTGCCGTTGGCCGCGATGGCGCTCGCGAAGACGCGACGATATTCGTGCATCGTCGCGCTGGGCGCGGTGATCCGAGGGGAGACCCCGCACTTCGACTACATCGCGAGCGAGGCGGCGAGCGGGCTGCAGTTGGCGGGGCTCGAGACCGGCGTCCCGGTGGCGTTCGGGGTTCTGACCGTCGACAACGCCGCCCAGGCTCGCGAGCGCATCGGCAAGGCGGCAGAGGCGGTGCGCACCGCGCTCGAGATGGCGGACGTGTTCTCGCAGTTGCGTGCGGCCGCGGGCGCGCCGGCGGTCCAGTAAGTAAGGATCGCCGTACCGGCAAAGCCGGTAGGGCTCCAAAACGGCACCGCAAGCGGCGCCTCAGCGGCTACACTGCTCGGCCGTGTCCAAGGTATGCGCGATCTGTGGGAAGAAGCCGTCATTCGGCCACAACCGGAGCCATTCGATGGTGGCCACGAAGCGTCGCTTCGACCCGAACCTCCAGCGTGTCCGTCTGAGGCTCGGCGGGAAGGCGACGCGCGCCTACGTCTGTACGCGCTGCCTCAAGAGCGGCAGGGTCGAGAAAGCCGTCTAGAAACGCCCGTCGCGTGACGGAAATGCGCCGGAAGGGTGACAATCCCTCCCGAGCTGACCGTGCGATCTGATCTCGACGCTCTCCGCGAGCTCGTAGGGGCCGCATCGGCCGCGCTCGAGCAGAACCGGCAGCGGATCGACGACCTCAACGTCTACCCGGTACCGGACGGTGACACGGGCACGAATCTCACCCTCACGGTGCGCGGCATCGTCGAGGCCCTCGACGCCACCACGTCGACGGATCGCATCGAGCTCGCGAGGGAGGTGATCCGCGCCGCGCTGCTGAGCGCGCGGGGGAACTCCGGCGTGATCCTCTCGCAGATCGTCCGGGGCGCAGCCGAGGTCCTCGGCGGCGGCGAATCGAAAGACGCCCACGCGATCGCGCGCGCCCTCAGGCACGCGAGCGACGAGGCCTACCGAGCCGTCCACGAGCCGGTCGAGGGAACGATGCTGACGGTCATCCGCGCGCTCGCCGACGAAGCCGAGAACCGTAGCGATGACACGCCGGCCGAGCTTCTCAAGGCGCTCATCGCGCGCGGTGAGGAGGCGGTCGCGAAGACGAAGGAGCAACTCGAGGTTCTTCGCCAGGCGGGAGTCGTCGACGCCGGCGGCGCCGGACTGCTCGAGCTCGTGCGCGGTCTCGCCGCTTCAGTCGCCGGCGAGCCGCTGCCCGAAGCGCCGCCGGCCGAGGAACTGACGGCCGAAGCGGTCCACCAGGAGCTCTCGCGCTACCGCTTCTGCACGACCTTCGTGATCGAAGGCGAGAGGCTCGACAGGGAGGCGCTCGAAGCCGAGCTCGACCGGCTCGGCGATTCGCTGCTGGTCGTCGGCGACCCGTCTGCGCTCAAAGTGCACCTCCACACGGACGATCCCGATGCCGCTCTCTCCCTCGGCCGTGCGGCAGGCGAGGTCGCCGGGATCGAGATCGCCGACATGCACCGCCAGACCACGCAGCGCGAAGAGCGGCTCAGCGCACATGTCCGCAGCGCCGTCGTCGCAGTGGTCGCGGGCGTGGGGAACCGGAGCCTGTTCGAGGAACTCGGCGCGGCACGGATCGTGGAAGGCGGCCAGACCATGAACCCCTCCGCCGCGGACCTCATCGCGGCCACGGAAGAAGCCGCCGTCGGCGACATCGTTCTCCTACCGAACAACGGCAACGTGATCATGGCCGCGGAGCAGGCGGCGGAGCTCGCCGGCAAGAAGGTGCGCGTCGTCCCCACGCGCTCGATCCAGGCCGGGCTCGCCGCGCTCGTCGCCTTCAATCCCGAGCGCTCCGCCGACGACAACGCCGACGAGATGCTTGACGCGCTCTCCACGCTCGCAACCGGCGAGGTCACCGTCGCATCGCGTGATGCTTCGATCGACGGGGTTACCGCGAGCAAGGGCGACTTCCTCGGCATTCTGGACGAGCGCGCCGTCGCAGCCGGTCCGAGCTTCCCCGAGGTCGTCCGCGCCGTCGCGCAGCAGCTGCTCGCCGAGCCCCGCGACGTCCTCACGATCCTCACCGGCGAGAGCGCGCCGCCGCTCGACGGCCTGCTCGACGAGCTCGCCGAACAACACCCGGGGCTCGAGATCGACGTCCACGAGGGCGGCCAGCCGCACTACCAGGTGCTCCTCTCCGCCGAGTAGGCTCGACGCAATGGCAGAGCCGATCCGCGTCCTGCTCGTCGAGGACAACGACGTCTTCCGGGAGGCGCTCGAGCTCCTGCTCGGGCTGCGCCAGGAGATCGACGTCGCGGCTTCGGTACCGGACGGCGAGACCGCCGCGGCCGTCGTCGGCGACCTGCGCCCCGATGTCGTGCTGATGGACTACCGCCTTCCGGGGCTCGACGGCGTCCAGGCGACCCGCGCCGTGCTGGCGGCTTACCCCGAGACAGCCGTGGTCTGCCTGACTGCGTCGGCCAACCCGCGCGAGCGCGAGGCCCTCATCGAGGCCGGCGCCGTCGGGTGCATCGAGAAGGACGAGGGGCTCGACGCGATCGTCGAGGCAATCCGCAGCGCCGCCCGGCCAGCAGCCGCCTAGTGCCCCGTCCAGCAATACATCGGTATCACTGGACGGGGCACTGAACCTCACCGCCGAGAACACGGCCATCGTCGTCGACTCGACGGCCGACTTCCCCGAGGCGCCCGAACGTTTCCCGAACTGGCGCGTCGTTCCGCTCTACGTTCGGTTCGGCGACGAGAGCTACCGTGACTACGTCGAGCTCGCGCCGCACGAGTTCTACGAACGGCTGCGACAGGCTCCCGAGACACCGACGACCTCGCAGCCCACCCCCGGCGACTTCCTCGCTTCGTACGAAGAGCTTGCCGGCTACGAGCGCATCGTCTCCGTGCACATCGCGGGCAAGCTCTCGGGCACGCTGCAGAGCGCCCGCACCGCCGGACGACAGCTTGGTGGCGACCGCGTGCGCGCGCTCGACTCCGAGAGCGCCTCGGCGGCGATCGCGATGCTGGGCCTTGCCATCCAGCGGCGACTCGAGCGCGGAACGACCGACGACGAGATCGACCAGCTGGTGGAGCGCTACCGCAGGCAGGCGGGGCTCCTGTTCACGGTCGAGACGCTCGAGTTCCTCGTTCGCGGCGGCCGGATCGGCCGCGCCCGGGGCTGGGCCGGCGAGCTCCTGCACATCAAGCCGATCCTCTCGATCAAGGAAGGCGAGGTCCTGCCCGTCAAGCGCGTGCGGGGCAACCGAAAGGCGTTCCTCGAGTTCGCGTCGGCCTTCGAAGCCGACAGCCGCGACTCGCCGGCGCTCCGTGTGGGCATCGCTCACGCCGAAGCGCCGGAGCGCGCGGAGGCCCTCGCGGAGATGGTGCGCCAGACCCGTCCACAGGCGCAGCTGGAGATCGTGACCGAGCTCGGCCCGGTCGTCGGCACCCATGCCGGACCCGGGACGGTCGGCTTCTTCTGGTTCGAGGACAGCGACAGCGACTCCTAGACTGGCCCGAGTGTTCGGCTTCGCCAGCACGGAGCGGCCCGACCGCTGGCCGCGCCTACCCGGCACTCAGCGCCCGGAGCGGCTGAAGCAGCCCTCCGAGTCGCTGCCGGGCGTCGGCCCTGCGCTGAGCAAGAAGCTCGCGAAGCTCGGCCTGCGAACGGTGCGCGACCTCCTCGAGCACCGCCCGCACCGGTACGAGGCCGCCGTGCCGGAGCGGAAGATCGCCGACCTGCTCGCGGAGGGAGAGACGGCGATCGCGGGCGAGGTACAACGGGTCTCTGTCAGGCGGCCGAGGCGGAACCTCGCGATCGTCCAAGCACGGGTTGCGGACGACACGGGGGAAGTCACCGCGGTCTGGTTCAACCAGGCCTGGCTCGCCGACAAGCTCCAGCCCGGAACGCGTGTCCGGCTGCGCGGCCAGTTGAAGCGGAACGAGTTCGCAGTCCGTTCGTACGACCTGAACGGCGTCTCGGCGACGGCCGACTTCGCGCCCGTCTATCCCGCGAGCGAGGAGGTGACGCCGAAGCGGCTGCGCGGTCTCGTCGAGCGGACGCTCGCGTTCGCACCCGACGAGCCGGATCCGCTGCCGGCTTCCCTGAAGGCGAGCGAGGGTCTGCCACTCAGGGCCGACGCGCTCGTCGCGCTCCACCGTCCGCGCTCGCTGGACGAAGGCGAGAACGCCCGGAAGCGACTTGCGTTCGACGAGCTGCTCGTGCTCCAGGTCGGCCTCGCCCGCGCACGAGCCGGGCGCGAGACCGCGGTTGCGCCGGCCCTCGGCGAGCCCGGCGAGCTGACCGCCCGCTACCGCGAGCTGCTCCCGTTCGAGCTCACGCCGGACCAGGAGCACGCGATCGCCGAGATCGACCGCGACCTCACGCAGGAGGCGCCGATGCAGCGGCTGCTCCAGGGGGATGTCGGCTCCGGCAAGACCGTCGTCGCGCTGTACGCGCTGCTGCGCGCGGTCGAGGCCGGCTTCCGGGGAGCCCTGATGGCGCCGACCGAGACCCTCGCCGAGCAGCACTTCCTCACGATCGAGCCGCTGTGCGCCGAGCTCGGCGTGCCGGTCGCGCTGCTCACCGGATCGGTGAAGTCCGACGTCGAGCAGGCGCGCATCGTCGTCGGCACGCACGCACTCATCCAGGAGGACGTCGACCTGCAGGAGCTCGCAGTGGCCGTCGTGGACGAGCAGCACCGGTTCGGCGTCGAGCAGCGGAGGGCCTTCACGTCGGTCACGTCACAAGCGGGGGTTAACGCGTCGCGGGCAAAGCCCGCGACGCTGTCAGACGGCACCGCAAGCGGTGCCTCAGTCGGCGTCGAGCAGCGCCGCGCGCTCACGGAGGGACGGAGCCCGCACGTGCTGCACATGACCGCGACGCCGATTCCGCGCACGCTCGCACTCACGCTCTACGGCGACCTGTCCGTCACCGAGATTGCAAAGCCGCCCGCCTCGCGCAAGCCCATCGTCACGGCGTGGGTGCCAGCGGAGCGCTCGTCGGCCGCGTATACCCGGCTCCGCAAGCACCTCGACGCGGGACGGCAAGCGTACGTCGTCTGTCCGCTGATCGAGGAATCCGAGTCGTCGAAGCGGGCAGCCGAAGCCGAGGCCGAACGGCTCCGCCGGGCCGAGCTGAAGGACTACCGCGTCGGCTTGCTGCACGGTCGCCTACGGCCGGCCGAGCGGCGCGAGCTGATGGCGAGCTTCAAGGCGCGCGAACTCGACGTTCTCGTCGCGACGACGGTGATCGAGGTCGGCGTCGACGTCCCGAACGCGACGATCATGATCGTCCAGGAGGCCGACCGGTTCGGGCTCGCGCAGCTCCATCAGCTTCGCGGCCGGGTGGGGCGTGGGGCGGAGCAGTCGTACTGCCTGCTGATCTCCCGCCAACACGAGGAGCTCACCGACACGGCGAAGGAGCGGCTGCAGGCCCTCGTCGACTCGACCGACGGCTTCGAGCTTGCCGAGAAGGACCTCGAGCTCCGCGGCGAGGGCCAGCTCCTCGGCACGCGCCAGTCGGGGATCTCGGACCTCCGCTTCGTCCACTGGCGGGCCGACCGCCCGCTACTCGAGCGAGCGAGGGCTACGGCTGAGCACCTCGTCGACTACCAGGGCCCACTTCTCGACGAGGTCGAGCGCGTGTTCGGCGAGCACGAGCTCGCGGCATGAGTGCCCTTCGTCGCCGTCGGCTTCTCCGAGCGTTGTCTGCACGCGACGAAGCGAAGCGACAGCGGGCGGCGGCAGCACTCCTTCAGGTCGAGGACCCGAGGACCGTGAGCTCGGTTCAGCAGCTCCTCGAGAGCAAGAAGCACGAAGAGGGCCGAGCGGCGGCCGCGTACGTCCTCGGCTTCAGCGGCGCCCGGGACGTCGCCGGGACTCTGGCGCGCCGGCTCGCCGACACCGAGGAGAGCACCCTCGTTCGCGCCCATGCGGCCGAGGCGCTCGGGCATCTGCTGCAGCACCAACCGGTGTTCGCCGAGATTCGCCTGGCGATCGGCGCCGGACTGCGCGACACGGAGCCGGAAGTACGGTTCTGGAGCGCCTTCGCAGCCGGCGTTCTCGACCTGCAGGAATCTCGGCCGCAGCTCGAGCGGCTCCGCGGCGACGAAGCGAAGATCGAGGGGTGGTGGACCGTCGGCGAGGAGGCGGAGTGGGCGCTCCGCTGTCTCGACGGCGAAGAGGACCCGCCGCTGCCTGACCGGATCTAGCGAATGCGGATCATCGCCGGCTCGCGCAAGGGGGCTCGGATCTTCGCGCCGAAGGGGCTCGACACCCGGCCGACGAGCGACCGCGTACGCGAGGCCGCGTTCACGCTGATTCCGCCTGGCTTCGCGGAGGACGCGACCGTGCTCGACCTCTTCGCCGGCTCCGGCGCGATGGGCCTCGAGGCACTTTCTCGGGGCGCAGCCCGTGCCACCTTCGTCGAAAAGGACCGTGAGGCTTGCCGCACGATCAACCGCAACCTCGACAAGCTCGGGCTCGAGAACGCGACCGTCCTCTGCCAGGACACTCTCACGGCCCTGCGTACGGATGCCCGTGCGGGCACCCGCTACGATCTCGTGCTGGTCGACCCGCCCTACCGGAGGTTTTCTTCCCTGCAAAACGCGCTGATTCAGCACCTGCCCGAGGTTCTTGCGCCGGACGGCCTCCTGCTCGTCGAGACCGCCGGGGCGGAGGAACCGGAGCTCCCGCTGGCGAAGCGCACGACCCGTCGCTACGGCTCTGCCCGCCTGACGCTCTTCGAGCATTGATCACCGCGATCTACCCCGGCACGTACGACCCGGTCACGAACGGCCACGTGGACGTGATCACGCGCGCCGCCGAGATCTTCGACCGCGTGGTCGTCGGCGTCGTGGGCAAGCCGCAGCACAAGGAGCCGATGTTCACGCTCGACGAGCGGGTCGGCTTCCTGAAAGAGACGCTCGACGGGATCGACAACGTCGAGGTCGACGTCTTCTCCGAGCTCGTCGTCGAGTTCGCTCGCAGATGGGAGGCCAAGGTGATCGTCAAGGGCCTGCGTGTGATCTCCGACTTCGAGTGGGAGTTCCAGATGAACCAGCTCAACCGCACGCTCGCGCCGGACGTCGAGACCGTCTACGTGATGGCGAGCCCGCAGGTCAGCTTCGTCTCCTCGAGCGGCGTGAAGGAGATCGCGGCGTTCGGCGGAAAGGTGGACGAGCTCGTGCCCGAGCCAGTCGCACGCAGGTTCAAGGAGCTCTTCCCGGACGGACGGCCCGGGACGCCGGAGAACCCCCAGGAATGAGCGTTCAGCTGGAAACCCTGCTTGCCACGGGCGGCGAGGTTCGCCTCGCGAAGCGCGATGCCCACGAGATCCTTCAGAAGCTCCGGGCCCGAGGCGCCGGCAGCGAGGCCGCAAACAGGCTCGAGGAGCAGCTGGCCGACCGCGACGAGGTCGTACTCGCCCGCGGCGATGCCGAGCAGCTACTCGAGGAGCTCCGAGCAAGCGGCCGCCGTTGGATCTCCGGCACCACCGAGCCGAGACCGGAACCACCCCGCGAGCCGGAGCCCGAGCCGGAACCGCCCAAGCGTCGTTTCTGGCGATTCCGTTCGTAAGCCGAAACCCTCTGTAGACTCCGGAAACCTATGGATGTACTTGTCTTGATCGACAAGCTGGACGACCTCGTCCACAACGCGAAGGCCGTCCCGCTGACCGACCAGGTCAGGATCGACCGCGAGGAGATCTACGACATCCTCGACCAGATGCGGGCGACGATTCCCGAGGAAATCAAGCAGGCTCGGTGGATCGTCAAGGAGCGCCAGGAGATGCTCGCCGAGGCAAAGCGCGAGTGCGACCGCATTCTGGGCGAGGCTCGCGAGCAGGCCGTCCGGGAAGCGTCCCAGACCGAGATCGTCAAGCTTGCCGAGCGGCAGGCCGGCGACATCGTCGACGACGCGCGGCGCCAGGCTCGCGAGACGAGGCTCGAGATGGAGGATTGGGCCGACTCGATCCTCTCGACGCTCGAGGTCAACCTCGACAAGTTCCTGAGCGCGGTCAAGCGGGGTCGGGAGCGTCTCCACGAGCGCTCGCAGGAGACCGTCGTCGCCGGCATCGCGACCGAGGTCGAGAGCTCCAACGACGACCAGCCCTACGTTCCCGCGTAGGGGGCGCGCGTGGACACCTGGTTAGCCGTCGCGAGCAAGCGCGACTGGCGTAGCTACGCCGACCGGCCCGTGCCCAAGGACGTGCGGGACCGGATCCTCGACGCCGGCCGGCTCGCGGGCAGCGCCGTGAACAAGCAGCCGTGGACGTTCTTCGTGATCGAGAGCGACGAGGCGAAGGAGCGCGCGGCGGGTGTCGTGTACGCCGGCGACAACATCCGCACCAGCGCGTTCGCCGTCGCGATCGCGACGGAGGGCGGCGACTTCCCCGTCGACGTCGGGCGGGCGCTGCAGAACATGTTCCTCGTCGCGTGGAACGAGGGCGTCGTCTCGTGCCCGAACGGGATGGCCGACCCTGAAGCGGCGGCGAACGCGCTCGGCCTCGACGAGGGCTGGCTCCCGGTGAACATCCCAAGCTTCGGCTACCCGAAGCGGGACCTCCAACCGGAGTCGAAGAGCGCGGAGGAGTGGAGCGCGGAGGCGAATCGCAAGTCGCTGAGCGAGGTCGTTCGCACGCTCTGACCGTTGCTACCGTGGGCCGCGTGACCACGTTCAACCTGCGCACGCTCAAGCTTCGCTCCGGCGAGCAGTTCCGGGACGAGCGAGAGATCCAGCTGAAGCCGCTCGAGCTCGGCGGCCAGCGCTACCT